>NZ_JAHLEM010000419.1 GCF_018883605.1 Streptomyces niphimycinicus
GGGCGTGGCGGCCCGGGTGCCGAGCAGGACGGCCCCGAGCAGGGGCATGGCGGGCGGCTCCGCCCCCACGGGCGAGTCGGACGACACCGCCGCGACCGGGCACGGAACGGCGTACGCCAGACGCTCGGCAGAGGCAGCCGAAGGGGCCCCGCGCGCGGGTGCCGCCTGCGCAGGCGGCTGTTCGGTGTTCATCCCGCGCTCCCCGGACTCGCATGCCACAGCTTGCGGCCGGTGGCGGCCTGGTCGCCCGCGGGCTGGAGGTCGGCCCAGGGGTGCATGGCGTAACCGGTGGGCATCTCGATGCGGCGGCCGGAGTCGGAATCGCGGCCGGAGTCGGAGCCCGCCTCTCGGCCGGAGTCGCGACCGGAGTCGGAGCCCGCCTCGCGGCCGGAGTCGGAGCCCGCCTCGGCCGTCTCCGGGCCAACCCCCGCCAGTTCGGCGGCGACCGCCTCAAGGCCGCCTTCCTTCCTGAGCCGGGCCAGTTCCGCGAGGTTCCACACGGCCGAGCCGACGACGCTGAGGCTGCGCGGGCCGCGCCGCTGGACCACGCCGCGTACGAGCAGCAGCCAGGAGTGGAAGACGGTGTGCGCGCACGCCGCGTGGCTGTCGTCGAAGAAGGCGCAGTCGACCAGCCCCGTACCGTCGTCGAGCGTGGTGAAGATGACCCGGCGCCCCGAGCGGATCGGCGGGGTCTGGGTGGCGGCCTTGGCACCGGCGACGAGCACGACCTCCCCGTGCGGCGCGTCGCGCAGCCGCTTCGCGGGGATCGCGCCCAGCTCCTCCAGGAAGTCCCGGTGGTCGCCCATGAGATGGCGGGAGACGTCCATACCGAGGATGCCGAGTTCGGCGCCGAGGCGTTCGTCCGCGTCGAGGTCGGGGAGCCCGGCGGGGGCGGCGGGGCCGGTTTCGGCCAGCGGAAGCTGGCCCTCGGCGTCGCGCCGGGCGGCGCCCCGCTGCTGCCGGTGCAGTTCGGCGATCTGTAGCAGCAGATCGCGGCGGCTGGTGCCGAACGCGTCCAACGCGCCGACCTGGGCCAGCCGTTCGGCGACCGGCCGCCCGGGGTGGGCGCGCAGCCACAGGTCCTGGAGCGAGGAGTAGGGCGCTCCGGCCGCGATCCGCTCGGTCTCGGCCTCGCTGATGCCGTGGACGTCGCTCAGCGCCAGCCGGACGCCGATGCGGTCTCCGCTCCCCTCGTTACGCCTGTCCTCCTTGTTACCGATGTCACGAGAAGCACCAGACGTCAGTTCGATTCGATAAGCGGCGCCCGACCGGTTCACATCCAGCGGCAGGATCGGCACTCCGCGCCGCCGCGCGTCCGCCAGCAGCAGCCGCTTCGGGTACATCCCGGGGTCATGGGTGAGCAGCCCGGCGTAGAAGGCGGCCGGATGGTGCGCCTTGAGCCAGGCGGACTGATACGTCGGGACCGCGAAGGCGACGGCATGCGCCTTGCAGAAGCCGTATGAGCCGAACGCCTCGACGATCTCCCAGGTGCGCAGCCGCACCTCCGGCGCGTAGCCCCGCTTCTCCGCCTCCGCGTGGAACCAGGCCCGCACCCGCCCCTGCCGCTCGGGATTGGACAGCGCGCGCCGCGCCTCGTCGGCGAGGTCCCGTTCACATCCGGTCATGATCGACACGATCTTGATGATCTGCTCATGGAAGACCACGACCCCATGGGTCTCGCGCAGCGCGTCCTCCAGATCCGGATGCGGATAGCGCGCGGGCTTGCGGCCGTGCCGGGCGTCGATGAAGGGCCGGACCATGTCGGCGGCGACCGGACCCGGCCGGAAGAGCGATATGTCGACCACGAGATCGTGGAAGCAGGTGGGCTGAAGCCGGCCGAGGAGATCGCGCTGACCGGGCGATTCGATCTGGAAGCAGCCGAGCGTCTCGGTGGAACGGATCAGGTCGTAGGTGGCCGGATCGCCGGGCCGGACCTGTCCGGGGTCGTCGATGTCCACGACCCGCCCGGTGGTCCGCCGGATCTCCGCGACCGCGTGCGCCATCGCGGACTGCATCCGTACGCCGAGGACGTCGAGCTTGAGCAGTCCGAGCTCCTCCACGTCGTCCTTGTCGAACTGCGACATGGGAAAGCCCTCGCCGCTGGTGGGCACGATGGGCGTACGGGCCAGCAGCCCGGCGTCCGAGAGCAGCACACCGCAGGGGTGCATGGCGATGCCACGGGGCAGCCCGTCGAGCGCCTCGACCAGGTCCCAGAACCTGCCGAAACGTTTCTGCTCGGCGGTCGCTTCTCGTAGCGCCCGCAGCTCTGGCAGTTCCGCGAGCGCCGCGCGGGCATCGCGGGCGCGGATATGCGGGAAGGACTTGGCGAGCCGGTCCACCTCGGCCGGGTCCATGCCGAGCGCCGCGCCCACGTCCCGTACGGCATGGCGCACCCGGTAGGTCTCCGGCATCGAGACGGTCGCGACCCGCTCCGCCCCGAACCGCTCGAAGATCGCGCGATAGACGTCGAGCCGGCGCGCGGACTCCACATCGATGTCGATATCGGGCAGCGCGGCGCGCCGCACCGACAGGAAGCGCTCCATCAGCAGGCCGTTGGCCACCGGGTCGGCGTGGGTGATGCCCAGCAGATGGGTGACGAACGAGCCGGCGCCGGAGCCACGGGCGGCCACCCGGATGCCCAGCTCCCGGGTGTCGTCGACGACCTGCGCGACGGTGAGGAAGTACGAGGCGAAGCCGAGCCGTTCGATGGTGCGCAGCTCGTCCTCGAGCCGCTCCCAGCGCACCCGGTCGCGGTCGTACCCCCGCAGCACCATGGCGGCGGCGCAGCGCGACCGCAGCACCCGCTCGGCGCTCCGCCGCCCGGCCCCGACCAACCGGGGCTCGGGGAAGTGGACGCTGCCCAGGCCGATGTGGTCCTCGGGGTCGACCAGACACGCGGCGGCGGTGCGCCGGGTCTCCTCCAGCAGCCGGTGCGCGGCGTCCCGCCGCATCCCGGCCGCCTCCACGATCCGCTCGGCCGCCTTCGCCATGTCCCGGGACCCCTTGAGCCAGCGCTCACCGCTGTCGAGCGCCCCGGGGGTGCGCGGGTCGATGGGGACGAGCCGGCGGGCCGCGTCCAGGACATCGGCGACCGGCCCCTCCCCCGGGTCGGCGTAGCGGGCGGCGTTGCTCAGCACGGCCGGGATGCCCTGGTCGGCGGCGAAGCCGACGGTACGGGCGGCGAGCCGCAGCGAGCCCGGGCCGGTGCCGGTGCGGCCGTGCCATACGGCTTCCAGCCGCAGCGCGTGGCCGAAGAGTTCACGCCAGGGGGCGATCAGCCGCTCGGCCCGGTCGGGGCGCCCGGCGGCCAGGGCCCGGCCGACGTCGGAGTCCGGGCCGAGCAGCACGGTCAGCGGGGCGAGCGCGCCGGGGTCGCTCACCAGGTCGCGCCAGTGCAGCAGGGGCGGCCCGTCGCCGTTCGTCCGGGCGGATCCGGAGTGGGTGAGCCCCGCATGGGCGGCGGAGACCAGCCCGCACAGCGCGGCCCAGCCGGCCGCGCCGTCCCGGGCGAGGAAGACCGCCCGGGGCGTGGACTCGTCGATGAACGCCCCGCCGCGCACCGGCGTACGGCGCCGAGTGGTGCGCCCCGGCTCCGGAGCCTCCCTCCGTACGGCGAGGTCCACCCCGAAGAGCGGCCGCACCCCCGCGCGCTCACACGCCCGGGCGAACCGCACCGCTCCGGCGAGGCTGTCGCGGTCGGTCAGCGCGATCGCGTCCATACCGCGCTCGGCGGCCCGCTGCGCCAGCCGCTCCGGGTGCGCGGCCCCGTACCGCATGGAGAACCCGGACGCGGTGTGCAGATGCGTGAAGCCTGGCATCCGCACCTCCCGCTGCTCACACCCCCTGACCGACCCTGCTTGTCCCACGCCCCACCATAACCCCATTCTCGAACAAGCGTGCGAGTCGGTTCGATCGCCTTTCCCCTCTCCACCATAAGCACCCAAAACGCCCTTTAATCCCGCGTGTCGCCTTGCGAACGCGACACGTGGAAGCCGGGCAGTCGAATCCATGAGCCGGTCAGCGGCCCGCGCGTATTCTGATCACCATGACGGAGGGATCCCTGCTCGATCTGCTACGGGAGCAGCGCACCGGCGCGCTCGTCACCCTCAAGCGCGATGGACGGCCGCAGCTCTCCAACGTCGCCTTCACCTATGACCCCGCGACACGCCTCATCCGGATCTCGGTCACCGATGACCGCGCCAAGACCCGCAATCTGCGCCGCGATCCGCGCGCGAGCTTCTACGTCACCAGCGGGGACCGCTCCTCCTATCTGGTGGCCGAGGGCGATGCCGAGCTGACGCCGGTCGCCGCCGACCCCCATGACGCCACCGCCGATGAGCTGGTGGAGGTCTACCGCGCGATTCAGGGCGACCATCCGGACTGGGAGGAGTTCCGCACCGCGATGGTGGCCGAGCGGCGGCTGGTGCTGCGGTTGCGCGTGGGGCGCGGCTACGGCTGGGGCCGGCAGTCCGGGGCCCTGAGCGGAGAGCTGGGCTAGAGCGGCCACCGCCGGTCAGTCACCGATCAGCCGCCGGTCAGCTTGCCCTGGCAGGTTCTCGCTCTCGCGCGGCATGCGGCAGCCCTCGCCCCAGAGGCATCACAAACATCGCCCAGCCCCGCTCACCTGAGCACCCTTGAATCGATTTGAGCACCTCGGCACCTCGCTGAGCACGCCATCCACCGGGGGCGCGAAACGGCGCCGGGGTCCCCGAGGGGCGCAATCCGCGCACTGTCGCGCACCCGGTCGCCACGCGGCGTTCCGCGCCCGGCCACCTCCCGCACGCGACAATAAGCCACCGAACGACTACTTGTAGCGACCGGAAGTGCTCGATCGACGTGCGTTCCTGACGCGCACCGCGTAAGACTCCGTCCGGTATCTGCAACGACGAGCAAGGGAGTGTTCGAAATGCGGAAGACTACTGGGGCGATCGGGCTCGGAGCCGCTCTGGCCGTGAGCGCCGTGCTGGGGATCGGCACAAGCGGCACGGCAAACGCCCAGCCCGCCAAGCCGCAGAGCCTGTACCCGCCCTCCGCCCTGGTCCTCACCGTCGGCTGGGGGGCCGACGCGGCCACGACCGAGGTCCAGCGAGCGGTGACACTGAGCTGTCGCCCCACCGCCACCGGCACCCACCCGGCCCCCGCCAAGGCATGCGCCGAACTCCGCTCCGTGGGCGGCACGTTCGGCCAGCTTCGCACCGGCGCGGAGCCCGGCCGGGTGTGCACCAAGGAGTGGCACCCCATCACGGTCACCGCCGAGGGGATCTGGGACGGCCGCCGGGTGTCGTACGAGCACACCTTCGCGAACAACTGCTTCAAGAGCGCGGCCCCGACGATGGTCTTCGAGTTCTGACCGGCCGAACGACCGTCGAGCACGGCGATGAGCACAACAGCCTGAGCACAACAGGCTGAGCACGGCAAAGGGAAGGCCCCCGGACACCGTCCACGGGTGTCCGGGGGCCTGCTCTTGTTCACATGGAGCGGACCGCGGGAGCGCAACGCTCCCAGGTCGTCCCAGGTCGTCCCAGGTCAGCCGATCTCGGCGCCGAACGCCTGGAGCGCCTCCGGCACCGGCTGGAAGAAGGTCTCGCCGCCCGAGGAGCAGTTACCGCTGCCGCCGGAGGTCAGACCCAGCGCGGTGTCGCCCGCGAAGAGCGCGCCGCCGCTGTCGCCGGGCTCGGCGCAGACCGTGGTCTGGATCAGCCCCTCGACCGTCCCCTCCTGGTAGTTGACGGTCGCGTTGAGGCCGGTGACCTCGCCGTCGTGCACCTGGGTGGTGGAGCCGCTGCGCGTCACCTTCTGGCCGACCGTGGCGTCACCGGCCTTGGAGATGGCCTGGGTGCTGCCGTTGTAGAGGTCGACCGCGCTCGGGTGGTCGGTGTCCTTGGTGTACTTGACCAGCCCGTAGTCGTTACCGGGGAAGTCGCTGCCCTCGTTGGTGCCGATCTCCTCGCCGCCCTGCGAGTCCGACCAACTGCTGATGGCCTCGGTGCAGTGACCGGCGGTCAGGAAGTACGGCTGGCCGCCCTTGACCACGTTGAAGCCCAGCGAGCAGCGCCCGCCGTCGCCCCAGATGGCGTCGCCACCGGCGATGAAGGTGGAGAACTTACCGGCCGAGTGCTTCACCTCGACCTTGTCGCCGAGTGCCTTGGTGACCTTGTCGAGGGTGGCCATCCGGGCGCCCTTGACGGAGCTGTCCGCGGTGACGACGACCTTGTTGCTTCTGGGGTCCACCGACCACGAGGTGCCGGGGATGGTGGCCTTCTCCTTGAGCGTCTGACGCGCGCCGCTCAGCTCGGCCAGGGTGTGCTTGACGACCTTGACCTCGGCCCCGGCGTCCCGGACCTTGTCCACGACGCCCTTGTTGACCACGTTGACGACGAGCTTCTTGGCCTTGGCGTCGTAGTACGCACCCGCCGTGTCGCCCTTCAGCGACGAGGTGAGGGTGTTGGCGAGCTTTCCGGCGGCGCCGACCGAGAGGGTGTCGGGCTGGGGCTCACTCGGGGCGGCGTTGGCGCTCTGGAGGGTGATGCCCGTGGCGACCAGGGCCGCGATGCCGGCTCCGGCTATGGCGACACGGCGCTTGGGTATGCGGCGGTGCTTCAAGTCTCTGCCTTCCAGTGGGGGGTTGGGCCCGACGGCAGTGGGGTGCCAGGGCCCGGAGGGCGTAGCGACATGGCGCTTCTCCCCACTCCGGGGCGCGTCCATGCCAAATTGCGCCGCCGAGTATTCCCACCGCCACCGGCCGCGCACAAGGGTGCGTTCGCGTCATCGCCGTGAAATTTACCCGGCGCCCTCATGTCCGGACATGGCGGTGCCCGCACACCTTCTGGGTGTACGGGCACCGAATCAGTTATCCGGACGAGCCGTCAAACCGGGCGAATCAACCGCGCGCGATCCCCTGGCGGAAACCCCTCTGGCGAGAGCCCTGTTGGCGGATCAGGCACCTCCGGCGGCTCATCGGTCCACGGCATGCGGCTCCGGTTCGCGCTCGGTGAGCGTCGGCATCGCCTGCCGGGCGGGCTGGGCCGGCTGCGCGGGCGCGGCCTCCCGCTCCGGGGCGGTGGCCGGACCGGCGGCCGGGGCGCCGCCCTGCGCATCGCCCTCCGTCCGGGCCGCGGCCGGGATCTCCTGGGCACCCCGCTCCAGGAAACGCAGCAGCTCGACCGGGATGGGCAGCACCAGCGTGGAGTTCTTCTCGGCGGCGACCGCCATCACCGTCTGGAGCAGCCGCAACTGGAGGGCCGAGGGGGTGTCGGCCATCTGGGAAGCGGCCTCGGCCAGCTTCTTCGACGCCTGGAGCTCCGCGTCCGCGTTGATGACCCGGGCGCGGCGCTCCCGGTCGGCCTCCGCCTGGCGGGCCATCGACCGCTTCATGGTCTCCGGCAGCGACACGTCCTTGATCTCCACCCGGTCGATATGGACGCCCCAGCCGACGGCCGGGCTGTCGATCATGAGCTCGAGGCCCTGGTTGAGCTTCTCCCGGTTGGAGAGAAGATCGTCCAGATCGCTCTTTCCGATGATCGACCGCAGCGAGGTCTGGGCCATCTGGGAGACGGCGAAGCGGTAGTCCTCGACCGCGATGAGCGCCTCGGCCGGGTCCACGACCTTGAAGTAGACGACGGCGTCGACCCGCACGGTCACATTGTCCCGGGTGATGCCCTCCTGGGCGGGCACGGGCATCGTCACGATCTGCATATTGACCTTCTGGAGCCGGTCGACCATGGGAGTGATCATGGTGAATCCGGGCCCCCGGATATCCGAGCGCAGCCTCCCGAGCCGGAAGACCACACCCCGCTCGTACTGCTTGACCACCCGGGCCGCGGCCAGCACGCCGAGGGCGCAGAGGCAAGCCAGTACCACTATCAATGTCACGAGCGCATCGACCATCACGGCCACCTGCCGTCCGTATCGTGAACAATGCCCCTCGTGGGGTACATGTCCACGATAGTCCGCTCGCCGGATAGTGGGGAGGGCCGCGGAATGGCCCCTTCCGGCGGCACGGAAAGCCCCCACCCAGGGGCGCTGCCCGAAGGCGCGAAGAGCCCCCGTCCGGTGGCCCGGACGGGGGCTCTCGTTCAGCCTGGTGCGGAGATGATCAGCGAAGGGACGGCGCCGATCAGTAGACGCTCACGCCGTACGCGTTCAGCGCCTCGACGACCGGCTGGAAGAACGTGGTGCCACCGGAGGTGCAGTTGCCGCTGCCGCCGGAGGTGAGGCCGAGGGCGGTGGACCCGGCGTAGAGCGGGCCGCCGCTGTCGCCGGGCTCGGCGCAGACCGTGGTCTGGATCATGCCGTAGACGATGTCGCCGTTGCCGTAGTTGACCGTGGCGTTCAGCGCGGTGACCCGGCCGCTGTGGATGCCGGTGGTGGAGCCGCGCCGGGTGACCGTCTGGCCCACGGTGGGGTTGGCGGCCGAGGTGATGTCCTGGCTGCCGACGGTGCCCTGGGGGGTGGCCGAGCCGCTGTACCGGACCAGACCGTAGTCGTTGGTCGGGAAGCTGGAGCCGGCCGTCGGGCCGATGGTGGTGGAGTGGCCGGAGTTCGACCACCAGGTGCCCGCACCGTCGGTGCAGTGACCGGCGGTGACGAAGTAGTTGGCCCCGCTGCTGTTGCGCACGTTGAAGCCGAGGGAGCAGCGCCAGCTATCCGCGTAGATCGCGTCGCCGCCTGAGATCAGCTTCTGAATCTTGCCCGAGGTCCGCTTGACCTCGATCGCGTCGGCGCTCGCACCGGCGGTGTTCTTGATCTTGGTTATCTCGCTCTGGGACACCGTGCTGTCGGCGGTGATGTGGAGCTTGTTGGTCGCCTTGTCGACGTACCAGGCGGTGCCCGCGACATCGGCCTTGAGGACGGCGTCGCTCGCCGACTTGGCCTCAGCCGCGCTGAAGGTGCGGGCGCCGTCGCTTCCGGCGTAGGCGGCGGGGGCGGCGAGCGCCGCTCCGGCCACCAGGGCGGAGGTCGCGGCGATCAGGGCGATGCGTCTCGCCTGCTTGTTGTGGGGGGCGTTGCGCTTGATCCTCAACTCTTCCTCCGGGGGAATCGGGGGCCTGGGCGGGCAGGCCCGTGAGGCGCAGTCAATGAGCACGCCGACGATCAATACGTCCGATTCGGCGTGCCCCTGACAAGCGCTTCCGGAAGTATTCGTGGCCGTGGGCGCACCGCGCAAGAGGACAATTCGGAACGGTCGGCAAGCACATGCCACATAGCCCCGGCGGGTTCACGCCGCCGGGGCTTGTGCTCCCATCCCCTGGGTAACCCCTGAGACGGACGCGCGGGCGATCGGGTTCCGGCTAGGGTCCTTCTCCCACGGAGATCCGTCAGAAGGGCTCTAGGGCACCGGCCGGTCACATCCCCGCGGCCGGGCCGGTGCCAAGCCGCTCAGCCCCGCTCCCCCGGATAGGGAAGTCCCAGGTGGTCACGGAGTGTCGTACCGCTGTACGCGGTGCGGAACACCCCGCGCTCCTGGAGCAGTGGCACCACCCGGTCCACGAAGTCATCGAGCCCGCCGGGGGTCAGATGCGGGACGAGGATGAAACCGTCGGCGGCGTCGGCGGCGACGAATTCCGTCATCTGCGCGGCGACCGCCGCCGGGGTGCCGATGAACGACTGCCGCCCGTTGGCCTCGATGACGGTCTGCCGGATGGACAGCCCTTTCTCCTCCGACAGCGCCCGCCACTTGGCGGCCACGGCCAGCGGATCGCCATGCCGCACCCGGCCCTGGGTCAACTGCGAGTCGGGGTCGGGGTCGATGTCCGGAAGCGGCCCGTCCGGGTCGTAGCCGGACAGGTCCACACCCCAGATCTGTTCCAGGGTGAGCAGCGCGGTCTGCGGTGACACCTGCTGGAGCCGGATCTCGGCGGCCTTCTCCTGGGCGTCGGCCGCGGTGTCGCCGAGGACCAGGGTCACCCCGGGCATGATCTTCAGCTCCTCCGGGGCGCGCCCGTACCGCGCGAGCCGCCGCTTGACGTCGGCGTAGAAGGCACGCCCGGCCGCCGGCGAGCCATGCCGGGTGAAGATGATGTCCGCGGCGGAGGCGGCGAACTCCCGGCCCTCGTCGGAGTCCCCGGCCTGGATCACCACCGGATGGCCCTGCGGTGAGCGCTCCACGCCGAACTCACCGTCGATGGTGAAGTGCCCGCCGGTGTGGGCGAACGGGCGGGACGTGCCGTCCGGCGTCCAGGAGTCCCACAGCTCACGGGCGGTGGCGACGAACTCGGCGGCCCGGGTGTAGCGGTCGGCCCGGTCCAGGAAGCCGCCGCGCCGGAAGTTCTCGCCGGTGAAGGCATCGGAGGAGGTGACCACGTTCCAGGCGGCGCGGCCCCCGCTGAGATGGTCCAGGGAGGCCAGCCGGCGGGCCAGTTCGTACGGTTCGTTGAACGTGGCGTTGACGGTGGCGGCCAGCCCCAGCCGTTCGGTGACGGCGGCGAGCGCGTTCAGCACGGTGATCGACTCGGGCCTGCCGACCACGTCGAGGTCATGGATCCGGCCGTTGTGCTCACGCAGCCGCAGCCCCTCGGCGAGGAAGAAGAAGTCGAACAGCCCGCGCTCGGCGGTGCGCGCGAGATGTTCGAAGGAGTCGAAGTCGATCTGGCTTCGGGACCGGGGGTCGGTCCAGACGGTGGTGTTGTTGACGCCCGGGAAGTGGGCCGCGAGATGGATCTGCTGGTGCTGCCTGCTCATCGGGCGGCCTCCCGCTCCAGGGCGTAGCGGCTGGCCGGGCGGGAAAGCCCCAGGTGGTCGCGGAGTGCCGCACCGGGATAGAAGGTGCGGAACAGCCCTCGGTGCTGGAGCAGCGCCACGGTGCCGTTGACGAAACGTTCCAGGTCATGGCGTGGGGCGACGGGAGTGATGTGGAACCCGTCCACCGCGTCGGCGGTATGCCAGCCGGTGATCAGCTCGGCGAGTCCGGCCGGTCCCCCGCGGTACAGCGGCGGTCCGCCGGGCGTGTCGATCAGCGCGACCGGCGAGTTCACGGCCGGGGCGGTCCCGGGCGCGCCCTCCCCGTCGGCCAGGTCCACGGCGACGGCGGCGAGCACGGTGAGCGCGCCGGGCTCCCGGCCGTGCGCCACCGCGCGGCGCCGCAGCTCGTCGCGGATACGGCCCGCCTCCTCCAGGGAGGTGGCGCGCAGGTACACCACATCGGCGTGTCGGGCCGCGGTCTGCCAGGTCACCGGGTCGGTGGCGGCGACGGCCACCACCGGGTGGCCCTGCGGCGGCCGGGGCACGATGGCCGGGCCGCGCACCGAGAAGTGCGCGCCCTCGAAGTCCACGTAGTGCAGCTTGTCGCGGTCGATGAAGCGGCCGGTGGCGGCGTCACGGATCTCGGCGTCGTCCTCCCAGCTATCCCACAGCCGGGCCACCACATCGGCGACCTCCCCCGCCTCGGCCCACAGCTCCCCGGCCGGCGCGGCGGGGCGGCGGCCCACCAGCCGGGCCTCCGCCTCCGTCGCCGACACCTCGACCCGCCACCCCGCCCGGCCGCGGCTGACCCAGTCCAAGGTGGCGACGGCGGAGGAGACATGGAACGGCTCGGTGTGGGTGGTGGTGACGGTCGGCACCAGTCCGATCCGCCCGGTGGCGGGCGCGACACGCGCGAGGACGGCGAGCGCGTCGAGCCTGCCCCGGCCCGGCCCCGGAGGGCCGAAGGTGTCGTCCACGGTGATGAAGTCGAGCGTGCCCTCCTCGGCGAGGCGGGCCAGCTCCACGTAGTACGGCGCCTGGTACTGCCCGTCGCCGTCGATGGCGGCGGCCAGGTGCAGGGTGCCGGTCGGTACGGCCATGGTCAGGGCCTTCCTGGGTCGGGGGTGGGGGGCACGGTCACGGCGTGGGCAGACCGGGCGGGTTGATCTCGGACTTCTTCACCGCCTCACTGGAGAGCCCCCAGCGCTTGAGGACCTTGGCGTACGAGCCGTCCTCGATCACGTGGTCCAGGGCCGCGGCATAGGCGTCGACCAGCCCGCTGCCCTTCCTGGTGGTGGCCGCGATCTTGCCCTGCACCTGGTCGCCACCGCCCGAGAAGCGGCCGATCACCTGGGTCTGACCGGCCGAGGCCACGTGGTAGGCGGAGGTGGGGTGGGGACCGAAATAGGCGTCGATACGGCCCGATTGAAGGGCGAGGTAGTAGTCGGTGTCCTTCTGGAAGTACTTGATGTCCACGGGCTTGCGGCCCGCCTTCTGGTTCTGCTTGCTCCAGTCGACCAGGATCTTCTCCTGGTTGGTGCCGGAGGCGACCGAGATGGTCTTGCCCGCCACGTCCGCGGGGCCCTTGACCCGCCAGGAGGTGCCCTTCTTGGCCTCGAAGGCGAGGTCGTCCAGCCGGTAGGTGGCGAAGTCGTACTTCTCCTTGCGCTCCTCGGTGACCGTCACATTGGAGAAGACGCCGTCGAACTTGGAGCTGTCGAGGCCGACGAAGAGGTTCTCCCAGGAGACCGCCTGGAAGTCGACCTTGAGCCCGAGGGTGTCGGCGACCAGCGTGGCGAGGTCGATCTCGGAGCCGATCCGGGTCTTGTCGTCGGTCGCGTAGAAGCCGAGCGGCGGGGAGGCGTCGGCGCTGCCGCCGATGCGCAGGGTGCCGCGTGCGCGGATCGCGGCCGGCACCTTCGCCGCGATCGAGGCGACCTTCTTCCCTCTGACGCGGTGCTGGTCGGGGCCGATATTGATGGTGCCGGCGCCGTTGGTGCCCTTGGAGCCCACCGTCTCCCGGACATCGCCGTCGCCGCAGCCGCCGAGCAGGGCGGCGGCGGTGAGGACGGCGACGGCGGTGACGAGGGTGCGGCGGGTCTTCACGGGGGTGCTCCTTGCGTAAGTGAACATCGGTGGTCTTGCGGACATCGGTGATCTCGCGGACCTCGGTCGTCTCGCGGACCTCGCTGATCTCGTGAACATCGGTGGCCTCAGAGGACCTTGGAGAGAAACGCCTTGGTGCGTTCCTGGCGTGGGGCGTCCAGCACCTCGGCCGGTGGGCCCTGCTCGACGATCCGGCCGCCGTCCATGAAGACGACGGTGTCGGCGACCTCCCGCGCGAAGCCGATCTCATGGGTGACGACGATCATCGTGGTGCCCTGATGGGCCAGGTCCTTGATGACATCGAGAACCTCGCCGACCAGTTCGGGGTCGAGGGCGGAGGTCGGCTCGTCGAAGAGCAGCAGCTCGGGCTCCAGGGCGAGGGCGCGGGCGATCGCCACCCGCTGCTGCTGTCCGCCGGAGAGCTGCCGGGGGTACGCGGCCGCCTTGTCGGCCAGACCGACCCGGGCGAGCAGCGTCTCGGCGCTGTGGACCGCTTCTTTCCTGGGGCGGCACAGGGCCGAGACCGGCGCCTCGACGATGTTCTCCAGCACCGTCAGATGCGGGAAGAGGTTGAAGTTCTGGAAGACGAAGCCGATCCGGGTGCGCTGTTTGAGGATCTCGCGTTCGCGCAGCTCATAGAGGCGGTCGCCCTGGCGGCGGTAGCCGACCAGCGAGCCGCCGACGCTGATCCAGCCGCTGTCCACCTTCTCCAGATGGTTGATGGTGCGCAGCAGCGTGGACTTGCCGGAGCCCGACGGCCCGAGGACGACGGCCACCTCCCCGGAGCGCACCTCCAGGTCGATACCGCGCAGCACCTCCAGCGACCCGAAGCTCTTGTGGACGGAGCGGATGTCGACCATGGCGGTCATCGGGTGGCTCCCCGCGAGAAGTGGCGCTCGACGTAGTACTGCGCGATCGAGAGCACGGTGGTCAGGATGATGTACCAGACGGTCGCGACCATCAGCAGCGGCACGACCCGGCCGTTGCGTCCGTAGATGACCTGCACCTGGTAGAAGAGTTCGCCGATCGCCATGACGGAGACGATCGAGGTGCCCTTGAAGAGCGAGATGACCTCGTTGGCGGCGTTCGGCAGGATCGACCGCATCGCCTGCGGGAGCACGATCTTGCGCAACTGCCGCAGCCGGGGGATGCCGAGCGCGGCCGCCGCCTCCAACTGTCCGCCGTCGACCGCGAGGACCCCGCCGCGCACGATCTCCGCCGCGTAGGCCGCCTGGTGGAGGGCGAGTCCGAGCACCGCCGCGCTCATCGCGCCGACCAGCCCCGCGGTGTCGAAGGAGAAGAAGCCGGGGCCGAAGGGGATGCCGAAGTCGAGCCGCTTGTAGAGATAGGTGAGGTTGAACCAGAAGAGCAGTTGGACGATGAGCGGGATGGAGCGGAACGCCCAGATATAGGTGAAGGCCACCGACTTCAGGAACGGGCTCCGGGACAGCCGCATGAAGGCGAGGACGATCCCGAGGGCGAAGCCGAGCGCGGTGCCGTAGCAGGTGAGCTGGATGGTGATCCAGACCGCCTTGAGGACGGTCCGGGTGGTGAAGAAGTCGGCGAAGACGTCCCACTCCCAGCCGGGGTTGGTGATCAGGCCGTTGGCGAACTGGGCCACCAGGACGGCGGTGACGGCGACGGCGGCCCAGCGCCAGGGGTGGCGTACCGGGACGACCTCGAGGGCGGAGTAGTCCTCGCGTTCGGCGGCGCCGCTTTCGGCGGTTTTGTCGACAAGTGGATCGGAGGTCAGCGACATGGAGGGTCCTTGGGGGCTTTCGGAGGAGAGCGGAGGTTTTCCCGGGAACGGTCTTCCGGGGGATGCTCAGGCGGTGAGCGAGGCGCGACAGGACAGGTCGCGCAGACAGCGCAGCAGGGCCCGCGCGGTGGCGTCGTTCTGCCGGAACGCGGGCGCGTTGGTACGGGGCCGGGCGAAGGCGCCCGACGCGCGGGCGTCGGTGTGCGGGCCGAGCGCGAAGCGGCGCGGATGCGGACTTCCGGCCCGGTCCAGGATCCGGCCGTCGGTGGGGCTTACGGCGAGCAGTCCGGCCGGGGTGGCGGCGGCGCCGTCGCGGTGCAGGGAGCGCAGCAGGGTGTCGCGGGAGCGGTCCATGGTGGGCTCCGGCAGCCGGGCCTCGACCAGCGCACGGGCCTCGACGGCATGGCCGGGCACACTGGCGGAGCTCGCCCGGAACACCCCGCGCAGCGGATCGGCGGTCACGGTCGTCTCGGCGCCGAGGAAGCGCACCACTCCGGCGCGGGAGAGCGCGAGCAGTTGCTCGAGCCGTGGGCCGGGCGGGCCGGAGGCGAGGTAGCTGAAGAAGCCGTGCCACCAGCCGCCGATGTCGCCGAGCCGGATCAACTGGCCGTAGACGGAGAGCAGGGCGAGGAAGACGGCCAGGTCGGGGCTGTGCGCGGGGTTGTGACGGCGGGCGAGGTCGGCCTCGATATGGGCGCGCAGCCCCTGCTCCAGGGCCTCGTGGTCGGGGAACCGCAGCCCGGCCAGGGGGTGGTCGAGGGCGTCGAGGTCGAGCCGGTCGGCCGGGTCGGGGACTGCCGCGGCGACCAGGGCGTCCAGTTCGGGGCTGCCGGGCGGGCAGACGGCGTACTTCTCCTCGAACGCGGGCCACTCCCCGGCCGTCCGCTCCGGATGGGCGGTGAACAGCCGGTGGTAGTGGGCGAATCCCAGCTCCTTGGCGATCAGCGGCCAGATGTCGCGCCGGAAGTCCGGCCGTCCGGGAAGCGAGCGCAACGCGTCGACCTGGGCGGGGCCGAAGAAGCGCGGCACCGGGGGCCGCTCACCGCTCAGCGAGTAGCCGATCTTGGCGTGGTACGGGACGCCGCGCCGCGAACCGGCGTACAGCACGGGCTCGCGGCCCGACGGCCGGTAGACCAGCTCCCCGTCCGGGCCGCGCTCATAGCGTCCGCCGCGCCCCTCGGTGAGCAGCACCATCAGATCGACGAAGGCGAGGCCGAGGCCGCGCACCAGCACCGGCTCGCCGGGGCGCAGCACGCTCAGCTCGCTGTCGGCGGTGAACTCCGGCGGGAGGTGGACGAGTCCGTGCTCGGCGGCGAACGCGGTGAGCGCCCGCTGCTCGGCGTCGGGTTCGGCGTCGAGGTGGCCGAGGGCGAGGACCACGGCGTCGGCGGTGAGCGGGGCGGTCCGCCCCTCCAGCCACACCTGCTGACGTCCGTCGCGCGGTCCGGTGACGCGTACGGCCCGGTCCCGGTGCTCATGGACGGTGGTCCCGGGCGGCAGGGCGGCCACCGAGCGCTCGTACACCCAGCGCAGATAGGCGCTCTGGAGGCGCCGGGTGGCGAAGCTCTGCCCGGTCAGGGCGGCGGCCTCGGCGGCGAGTTCGGGCGGCAGGGCGCGGGCGCCGGGCGGCTCCCCCGCGCGGATCTTGTCGGCCCATTCGGCGAGGGAGGGGCCGGGGCGTATCGGTCCTTCGCGCTCCACCGACTCGTCGGTGAACATGGTGACGTCCTCGGCCATGGAGTTCATCCACAGCAGCGGGGACTGGTCCGGGCGCCAGATGCGGCCGCCGCCGGGCGGATGCGGATCGACCAGGTGCAGCTCGAACGGGGCGCCGTCGCCGCGCAGTTCGGGGGCGTTGGCGGCGAGGCGCTCGATCAGACCGGTGGCACGCGGGCCCGCGCCGACGATGACGATCGTGGCGGGTGATCGGGGAGGCTGGTCCGGGTTCGCGGACATGCGGAGGCTCCGTGAGTTCTGAAGTGAACACACGCCTGGCCTTCACACACGGCCGAGCCCCTCAGCTCGGCAGCCGAGCCCCTCAGCTCGACATGGGCCCGAGGCTAAGGCGTCCCCACGGTGCGCTGTCAAGGCTGTCCGAACTGTGAGCAGCGCGTCTCACGGCAGTTGACGCGGAAGCGGATGGCTGCTCCACTTGGCCCATGGACTCAAGGCAGCGACTGGTCACGCGCGACCACATCGACTTCGGTCGAGTGTGGTCGTCGTCCTGTTCGGGCTGACCGCCCGCCTCCGCTGCCATAGGGGATTTCCGTCCCTCAGCGCTTCGAGGCTTCGCCCGCGCCCGCCGGATTCCCTCCCCCGGCGTGGCCGCAGCACTTCCGCGTCGTCACGCGCCTTCGACCTGCCCACACACGTCAGTACTCCACCCCTCCCCGCCCCTTCCTCCAGCATCGATATGCGGCTCCGCCGCGTGGGGCCCGACCCCGGCCCCCACCGGGGCTCCGCCCCTGGACCCCGCTCCTCAAACGCCGGAGTGGCTGGATTGTCTCAGCAGTCGCAGCCGCAGTCACAACCATCACAGCAGTCGCAGCTACAGCAGTCGCCGCAATTGCTACAGCAGTCACAACAGTCGCAGCAGTCACTGCACTTATGGCACAG
>NZ_JAHLEM010000042.1 GCF_018883605.1 Streptomyces niphimycinicus
CTCCACGGCGGGGGCCGGGACGGGCGCCGCGTCGGATGGCGGCGCTGCCGCGGGAGCGCTGCCGTACGATCCGGGCGGCCCGGAGGCGTCCCCGGACCGGCCATCACGCCCATCCCGGCCGTCCCGGCCCTCCCGAATGTCCCGGTCCTCCCGGCTGTCCCGGCTGTCCTCGAGTGCCTCCCGGTGGAGCCGCTGAAGCTCGTCGCCGGGCTCGATGCCCAGCTCCTCCACATACCTCCGGCGGGTGGAGCGGAACAGCCCGAGGGCGTCGGCCCGCCTGCCGCCGCGCCGTAGCGCCTCCATCAGCAGCGCCACCGAGCGCTCCCGCAAAGGGTGTTCGGCCACCAGCGCGGACAGCTCCGTGGCGGCCTCGTGGTGCCGTCCGGAGCGCAGATCGATCGCGGCCAGCTCCTCGACCGCCGTACGCCGCTCCTCCTCCAGCCCGGCGCCCAGGGTGTCGGGGAGCCAGCCGCCCGCGACATCCGCCAGCGCGGGCCCGCGCCACAACTGGAGCGCGGTGTACAGCAGTTCCCCGGCCCGGTCCTCGGGGCCGTCGGCGAATCCGGCAGCTCCGGTGGCCGACCCGGCGGCCCGGGCGACCGACCCGCCGTCCCCGCCGGCCCGGGCGACCGCCCCGCCGTCCCCGCCGGCCTTGGGGCCCTCCCGCGCGGCCCGCACCAGATCGCGGAACCGGTGAAGATCGACCTGCTCACGGGCGACGGTCAGGGCATAGCCCTTCGCCGATGTCGTCAACTCGGCCCCGGGCAAGGCCGAAAGGATCCGCCGCAGCTTGGAGATCTGCACCTGTACGGCGTTTCGCGCGGACCCCGGCGGGTCCTCGCCCCATACTGCCAACACCAGCCTGTCGACGGAGACCACGCGGCCGGAGGCCATCAGCAGCATCGCCAGAACGGACCGCTGCTGCGCGGCGGTCGGCCCCAGGAGACGCTCGCCCTGCCATATTCCGACCGGTCCCAACAGGCGAAACTCGGTCCCATCCACACACTGCCCCCGTTGGTACCAGAGAATTCACTGTGACCATGTGGAAGCCTACCCACGGGTTCGGGTCAGCGAGGCATCAGCGAGATATCAGCGGCTCGTAGCACCCTACGGTCATCGAGGGCCCCATGGGCACCAGAAGCTCACCCGGTCACCGCGGCGGCGGCGACCGAACCGGAAGTGTCCGGTCCGGGGCCCTCATCCACCAATGAACGGGGGACAGCATGGCAGTGAGGTGCCGAGGTGGCGGCTCATGACCACCGCTGAAGGAACACGAAGCACACCTCGGATCGGCGAACTCGTCTACGACCTCGAACGCGAGGCCATGGGCCGCGTCGCCTACGTCGACACCGGCGGCAACATCGCCTGGGTCAAACCCCTCCACGAGGGCCCCGAATGGACGGCCCTCCCGGAACAGCTACGCCGCGCGCCGGACGGCGAGCGATAAGGCGCCTTCGGCGCCGGAAGGACCGCCGGAAGGACCGCCGAAAGGCAGTGGCGGCGTAGCCAATGGCGGCGTCTCGCGTCTTCCAACGGGGGGAAGACGCGGGGCGCCATTCGCCGTGCGCGCGATGCGTGTGTGCGCGACGCGTGCGCGCGACGTATGCGTGCGCGACGTATACGCCCGTGAAACGCCCGCGGCCCTGCCCCGATTCAGGAGGGCAGGGCCGCGGCGCGCGCAAGGTGTCAGGCGGGCACGTGCTCCTTCGCCGTGTCACCGTCACGCCGCTCGGGGAGGGACTTGCCCTCGGCTCCCTCGGCCCCGTCGGAGTCGTCCGCGGCCGGGCCGTGGCCGCCGCCGTGGCGCGCGAAGCCCTCGGCGTCGAACGGCAGCCGTCCGGCGAGGACTTCGTTCATCCGCTCCTTGTCGATCTCCTTGGTCCAGGTGCCGACCAGGACGGTCGCGACCGCGTTGCCCGCGAAGTTGGTGAGGGCGCGGGCCTCGCTCATGAAGCGGTCGATGCCGACGATGAGGCCGACGCCGTCGACCAGTTCGGGCCGGTGCGACTGGAGACCGCCCGCCAGCGTCGCCATGCCCGCGCCGGTGACACCGGCGGCGCCCTTCGACGCGACGATCATGAAGAGGAGGAGGGATATCTGCTGGCCTATGGAGAGCGGGTCGCCCATGGCCTCGGCGATGAACAGCGAGGCCATCGTGAGGTAGATGGCGGTGCCGTCCAGGTTGAAGGAGTATCCGGTGGGGACGGTGATACCGGCCACCGGCTTGCTGACGCCCGCGTGCTCCATCTTCGCGATGAGCAGCGGCAGCGCCGACTCGGAGGACGAGGTCGACAGGATCAGCAGGAACTCCCGCGCCAGGTACTTCAGCAGCAGGAAGATGTTCACGCCCGCGACCAGCCGCAGGATCGTCCCGAGGACGATGAACACGAACAGCGCGCAGGTCACATAGAAGCCGATCATGATGACCGCGAGCGCCTTGAGCGCGTCCAGACCGGTCTCGCCGACCACGGCGGCCATCGCGCCGAAGGCGCCCACCGGGGCGGCCCACATGACCATCGACAGCAGCTTGAAGACGAGCTGCTGTATGTGGCCTATGCCGCGCAGCACCGGCTCGCCCGCCTTGCCCATCGCCTGGAGGGCGAAGCCCGCGAGCAGGGCCACGAACAGGGTCTGGAGCACCTCGCCCGCGGTGAAGGCGGAGACCAGCGTCTTCGGGATGATGCCGAGCAGGAAGTCCGCCGTCGACTCGGAGGCGCCCTCGGCCTGGCTCTGCCCGGCCTGGGCCGCGTCATGGCTCATGTGCAGGCCGCTGCCCGGCTCCAGGAAGTTGCCGACGACCAGGCCGATGGCGAGTGCCACGGTCGACATCAGCATGAAGTAGCCGAGCGCGAGACCGCCGACCGCGCCGACCTTCGCGGCCTTGCGCACCGAGCCGACCCCGAGCACGATCGTGCAGAAGATGATCGGCGAGATCAGCATCTTGATGAGGTTGACGAAGCCTTCGCCGATGGGCTTGAGCTCCACCGCCGTATCGGGGGCCGCGAAGCCCACCAGGATGCCGAGCGCCACCGCGCCGATGACGGCGAGGTAGAGGTAGTGAATCCTTTCCTTCTTCGGCTTCGTCCCATCCGGTTCCGTACGCCCGGATGCGGGCGGCGTGGTGTCCGCAGCCACGGTGCTGCCTCCTTCTGATCTGCCGTCCAACTGTCCCGGCGCTGTACTGTGTGCGGCTCGCACACCGCCTTGAACGGTCCCGGCGACTATGCCCCAACGCTGTGATGGGGGTCACCCTTCCGTTCATTTCGTTCATACAAAGATGCGTGTGCAGACTGATGGCCATGCGCATCCCCCACCCCCGGAGCCTGGCCGGCCAGCTCTTCGCGATGCAGGTCGTGCTGGTCGCCGCCCTGGTGGCCGGATGTGCCGTCTTCGCCTACGTCACCGACCGCGAGCAGGCGGTGGTGGCCGCGCGGCAGCGCGCGACGGCCGCCGCGGTGGCCGTCGCCGACTCCCCCTCGGTCGCCGAGGCGGCACGGTCCAAGGACCCCACCGCCCGGCTCCAGCCGTATGCGGAGAAGGTGCGCCGGGACACGAACGTCACCTTCGTCACGATCATGGATACCCACGGTGTGCGCTGGGCGCACCCCGATCCGCGCCAGATCGGCGCCACCTATCTCGGCCATATCAAGCCCGCGCTGCGCGGCCGGATCTTCGCCGAGACATACACCGGCACCCTCGGCTCCTCCGTGCGCGTGGTCGCCCCGGTGCGCGACGACCGCGCCGGCGGCCGGATCACCGCGCTGGTCAGCGCGGGTATCACCGTGGACACGATCAGCGCCCAGGTGCGCCGCCAGTTGCTCGCGCTGCTCGGTGTGGCCGCCGCCGCGCTCGCGCTCGGCGGCCTGTGCGCGTATGTCATCAACGCCCGGCTGCGCCGCCATACGCACGGCATGAACGCGGACGAGCTGAGCCGGATGCACGACTACCACCAGGCCGCGCTGCACGGCGTGCGCGAGGGGCTGCTGATGCTCGACGGCGGGCGGCGGATCGCGCTGATCAACGACGGCGGGCGGGAGCTGCTCGGCCTGCCCGAGGACTCCGTCGGCCGCTACGTCTCGGACCTGGGCCTGCCGCCCGCGCTGACCGGCGCCCTGCTGGCCACCGAGCCGCGCGTGGACGAACTGCATCTGACCGCGGAACGGGTCGTGGTCGTCAACACCTCCCCGGTGAGCAGCGGCGAACAGCGCGGCACGGTGGTCACCCTGCGCGACCACACCGAGCTCCAGGCGCTCTCCGGCGAGCTGGACTCGGTGCGCGGCTTCGCGGAGGCGCTGCGCTCCCAGGCCCATGAGGCCGCGAATCGGCTGCATGCCGTCGTCTCGCTGATCGAACTGGGCCGGGAGGACGAGGCGGTCGACTTCGCCACCGCCGAGCTGGAGCTGGCCCAGGCGCTCACCGACCAGGTGGTGGGCGCGGTCGCCGAACCGGTGCTGGCCGCGCTGCTGCTGGGCAAGGCGGCCCAGGCCAGCGAGCGCGGCGTCGAGCTCGTCCTCGCCCCCGACAGCCGCATCGACGACGGCGTCCTCCCGCCCGGCCTGCCCGCCCGCGACCTGGTGACCATCCTCGGCAACCTCATCGACAACGCCACGGACGCGGCCGCCGAGGGCGTCGGCCACGGCGGTGCCCCCCGCAGCGCCCGCGTCACGGTCACCGCCCGCGCGGACGGCGGCGAGCTGACGCTGCGCGTCGCGGACACCGGTGCGGGGCTGGACCCGGCGGCGGCCGAGGAGGTCTTCCGCCGCGGCTGGAGCACGAAATCCCAGGGCCGCGGCCTGGGACTGGCCCTGGTCCGCCAGGCCGCCCGCCGCAACGCGGGCACGGTGAAGATATCGGCCGCCCCGGACGGCGGCGCCGAATTCACCATCCGCCTGCCGCTGGCAACCCCGACCACGACGCCGTGACACGGCCCCACGCAGCCCACGGGCCAACCGGCCCGCGCCCGGCCCGGGACGGCCCCGGCCGGACGGGCACCCGCCCATCCCGGCATAGCAGCAGGGTGCGCCGCACCCACGGCCCCCCTCTCACGCACACCGCAGCCACATCCCGCCACGGCGCGTCGACACCCGCCGGAGGGCCCGGGCACGGATCGGCCTCGAGCGCGGCGCAGCCCGCCGCCCCGCCCGTGGCCAGGGGCCATATTCAGCCGCGAGCGGGCAGGGAACCTGGTCGACAAGCGCCCCAGCACAAGCGGTAGGGGAATCGTCACCGTAGGGATCTGGCCACTCGCGGTTACCCTCCGTAAATTGGAGCCCTAAGCATTCCGCGCGCACCGCGCCCCGCCCCGCACCCCGCACCTCGCACCTCGCACCTCGTCCGAGAGGAATCCGTTCATGAGCCCGCCGCAGGCGAAACCGGGGGATCCGGCGCCGATCCGGGTTCTCGTCGTCGAAGACGACCCCGTCGCGGCGGACGCGCACCGGATGTACGTCGACCGCGTCCCCGGCTTCGCCGTCGTCGGGGCCGCGCGGAGCGGCGGGGACGCGCAGCGGCTGCTGGAGCGGACGCCCGCCGATCTGCTGCTGCTGGACCTCTACCTCCCCGACGGGCACGGCCTCCAGCTCGTACGGGCGCTGCGCGCGGCCGGGAACGGGGCGGATGTGATCGCGGTCACCTCGGCCCGGGACCTGGCGATGGTCCGCGACGGGGTCTCCCTCGGGGTCGTGCAGTACGTGCTGAAACCGTTCACCTTCTCCACCCTCCGGGACCGTCTCCTCCGGTACGCCGAGTTCCGGGCGACCGCGGGCGAGGCCAGCGGGCAGGACGAGGTGGACCGCGCACTGGCCGCGCTGCGGGCGCCGCAGCCCGCCGCGATGCCCAAGGGGCTGACCCAGGCGACCCT
This sequence comes from Streptomyces niphimycinicus, assembly GCF_018883605.1. Lineage (GTDB taxonomy): Bacteria > Actinomycetota > Actinomycetes > Streptomycetales > Streptomycetaceae > Streptomyces > Streptomyces niphimycinicus. The sequence goes on from NZ_JAHLEM010000042.1 coordinate 5,861, forward strand.
GCACGCGGTCACGGAGGCGCTGCGCGGCGCGGAGGAGGGCATCTCGGCCGCGGCCACCGCCGAGACGGTGGGAATCTCCCGGATCACCGCCCGCCGCTATCTGGAACACCTGGTGGAGGCGGGACGCGCCGCCCGCGCCCCGCACTACGGCCAGATCGGCCGCCCCGAACTGCTGTACCGCTGGCTCAGCGAGCACTGAGCGATGCTCCTTGTGCGTCACCGGGTTCTCGGCGTCGGCCACTGCCGCGGCGATCACGGGGATCTTCCTCATGGGCTCCTGAGGGAGTGGCATACGGCCGGTCCCGCACGCGGACCGGTCGGTCCAGTCATCGGCCGGTTCAGTTGTCGGCCGGTTCAGTCGTCGTTCGGCTGAACGAGTCGCTTGGTCGAGCGGCGGAACGCCCAGAGGACGACCAGCAGCGCCAGCGCGAACAGCGGCGTGCCCATACCGACCTTGGCGAAGGCCAGCCAGCCCGTGGAGTCGTTCTCGTAGAGCCACTGCTGTACGGCGAACCGGGCCCCGAAGAGCGCGGTCAGGATGGTGGTGGCGATGTCGTGGGCCAGCAGGCTGGGGCGGTCGCTTCGCCATGGGTGGCGGTTGCCGTGCAGCGCGTTCCACGCCAGGCCGGTGACCGGCCTGCGGGCCAGCAGCGAGGCCAGGAAGAGCACCGCGCCCGCGAAACTGGTCCAGATTCCGATCAGGAAGAAGCCGCCCGCCGAGCCGGTCCACGCCGCGATGCCGCCGGCGGCCGCGACGCCGAAGAGACCGCCGGACGCCGCGCTGAACGGTTCCTTCCGCGCCATCCGCCACACGGTGAGCGCCAAGGCCACCGCGAGCGCGATGCCAATCGCGAGGGGCAGCCCGAGGGCGGCGTTGGCCGTGACGAACGCCGTGATCGGGATCGCCGTGTACACCATCCCCTTGGTACCGCCGAGTTGGGCGAGCAGCTTGTCGTGTGCCTGGCCGGTGGACGGCTCCTCGTGCGCCCGGCTGGTGAACGGTTTCCCGTCCGCCTGGCTCTGTGCCCCGGGCTCGACCGGTGTCCGCTCGGCGCGGTCGTTCTCGGTCATGGCGTCTCCCCGGCTGTCGTGGGTACGTGTGGGATGGTCTGTCGTCGTCATGGCGTCCTCCAGGTGACGTACGAGAGTGCGGGCGGGCGGCGATGAGCGGTCGGCGATGGGCGGTCGGCGATGGGCGGTAAGCGGCGGGCGGAACCCGGTCGTAGATCCGTGCCGTCGGTGCGCGGAAAACCATGGAAAACTGTGCCGCCGCGGCACACTCAAGCCGCCTGGAATGCGACGCGGGTCACTGCCCGGTGGGGTGGCCGGGGGCGCACTGGGCGTGCGCCCGGTCGCGCTTGACCATGCCGCGGCGGCATGGTTTCGGATGACATGAGTCGGGGCGGCCGGCCGATACCCGAGCAGCCGCCGATACCCGAGCAGCCGGAACGGAGTACGGGCCATGGCATGGAGCACTCGTGAGATCGCCGAACTGGCGGGCACAAGCCTGCGAGCGGTGCGGCACTACCACGAGGTCGGCCTGCTCGACGAGCCGGTGCGCCGCGCCAACGGCTACAAGCAGTACGGCGTCGCCCATCTCGTCCGGCTGCTGCGCATCAAGCGCCTGGTCGACCTGGGGTTCTCGCTGTCCCAGATCGCCGAGATGGGCGACGCCGACGATCATCCGGAGGAAGCCTTGCGCGCGCTTGACGCCGAACTCGCCGCCACCATCGAACGGTTGCAACGGGCCAGGATGGAACTCGGCTTCATACTGAAGAAGTCGGTTCCGACCGACCTGCCGCCGGAGTTCGCCACGGCCGCGGTCGACGCTCCCATGGCCGACGCGGAACGCTCGTTCGTCACCGTGATGAGCAGGGTGCTCGGCCCGAAGGGCACCGCGGCCTACGCCGACCTGATGCGAAAGCCCGTCCAGGACGATCCCGCCTGCGACGCCTTCGCACAACTGCCCGCCGACGCCGACGAGCGGACCCGCGCCGAGGTGGCCGAAGCCCTGGTCGCCTACGTGCTGGAGCTGTGGCGGCAGAACCCGGGGCTGAGCACACTGTCCGCCGACGCTCCGCGCGGCGTGAAGTACGCGAAGAAGACCGTCGTCAGCGCCTTCCAGGAGATCTACAACGAAGCCCAGGCGGACGTCCTGGGCCGGCTTGGCGTCCTGCTGGCCGAAGCGCGACGCACCCCGGCCTCGCGACCGGCGGACTGACGGCCCGCTGGTAAGACGAAAATTCCCCGGCCCGGCCCGGCACCCCCCCCAGTCCTGGGTGCCGGGAAGCGCCGCGCGGCCGGGCCTCGCCCAATAGGAAAGTTTCCTATCCGACATCTTGTCGCGGCCATGCCGCCTCGCTAGGTTCAGCCTCGCCAGATCGCGCCTCGCCAGACCCCCCTCCAACCCCCCACCCCAGGAGGCTCCGTCAGCCATGCCTCGTTCCCGGCATCACCGCAGACTCGCCCTCGCCGCCGCCGTCGGCATGCTCGCCGCGGGCGTCACCACGGCGGCCACCGCGCAAGCGGCGCCGCAGCACACCGCCACCGCCGCCACCGCCGCCGCACCCAGCGGCCTCAACGGCCCCTACCTCTACCTCGGTTGGGGCTCCCCGCCCAAGGCCACGGACGTCATGTCGGCGACCGGCACCACTCAGTTCACGATGGCGTTCATGCTCTCCGACGGCGGCTGCAACCCCAAGTGGGACGGCTCCCGCGGGCTCACCGGCGGCAACGACCAGTCGACGATCAACTCCATCCGCTCGGCGGGCGGCGATGTCACCGTCTCCTTCGGCGGCTGGAGCGGTAACAAGCTGGGCGAGAAGTGTTCCTCCGCCTCCGCACTCGCCGGCGCGTACCAGAAGGTCATCGACGCCTACAAGCTCAAGTCGATCGACATCGACATCGAAGCGAGCGAGTTCGAGAACGCGACGGTCCGCCAGCGCGTGGTCGACGCGCTCAAGACGGTCAAGCAGAAGAACAGCGGCATCAAGGTGTACGTCACCTTCGGCACCACCACCTCCGGCCCCGACTCCAATGGCAAGGACCTGGTCAAGCGTGGCGCCGCCGCCGGGCTCGACGTGGACGGCTGGGCGGTCATGCCGTTCGACTTCGGCCAGGGCTCCATCGATATGGCGGGGGCCACCAAGTCGGCGGTGGACGGTCTGAAGAACACCGTGGCGAGCGCGTACGGGCTCTCCTCCGACGCCGCCTACCGCAAGGTCGGCTTCTCCTCGATGAACGGCAAGACCGACGTCGCGGGCGAGACCATATCCCTGAACAACTTCAAGGACATGGTGTCCTACGCCAAGAGCCACCACCTGGCCCGCGTCAGCTTCTGGTCGCTCAACCGCGACCGCAAGTGCGGCTCCGGCACGGACGGCGACGCGTGCAGCGGGATCGACCAGGGCACATACGACTTCACCAAGGTGCTCGCGGGGTACAACGGCTGAGTCCGGCTGCCACCGGCTGAGCCGCGCCCCCGTGCGCCCGGGGGGGGTACGCCCCCCGTACGCCCGGGGTGTACGAGGACGTACAAGGGCGCACGCCCCCGTACCCCCGCGGCGGCGTTCGATCAAGTGACGATCCAGGTCACGGGGATTGACCTTCCGTTGAAGCCGACCTTACGGTCAGCGCGCAGCCCACAGAGGCCAGCAAGGAGGTCGTGCCCGTGCGCCCCACCGCCCCACTGATCCTCGCCGCCACCCTCGCCGCCACCGCAGGACTCACATCCTGCGGTGGCGGTTCGGGCAGCGACCCGGACACCGTCAAGGTCGTCTACAACCGCTCCACGGACAACAAGATCCGCTTCAAGGACAACCATCTGGCCGAGGTGAAGAAGCAGTTCGAGAAGGCCAACCCCGGCAAGAAGGTCAAGCTGGTCCCGATCCAGGCGCAGGACAACGACTACGCCACCAAGGTCCAGCAGATGATGCGGTCCCCCAAGACCGCCCCCGACTTGGTCTACGAGGACACCTTCCGGATCAACTCGGACATCAAGGCGGGCTATCTGCGCCCCCTCGACGACTATCTGGCCAAGTGGAAGAGCTGGGACCAGTTCGTCGACACCGCGAAGGCGGCGGCCAAGGCCGAGGACGGCAAGACGTACGGCGTCCCGGACGGCACCGACACCCGTGGCCTGTGGTTCAACAAGAAGATCTTTGCCAAGGCCGGGCTGCCGGCCGACTGGTCGCCCAAGAACTGGGACGACATCCTCAAGGCGGCGCGCACGATCAAGCAGAAGGTCCCCGGCGTCATCCCGCTCAACACCTACACCGGCAAGGCCCCGGGCGAGACCTCCGTCATGCAGAGCTTCGAGATGCTGCTGTACGGCACGGGCGAGGCGGGCGGGAACCCCCTCTACGACCCCGGCGCCAAGAAGTGGGTCACCGGCGGCAAGGGCTTCCAGGACGCGCTGGGCTTCCTTCGGACCGTCTACTCCGAGAAGCTCGGCCCGGACATCTCCGACGCCCTCGACCCCAACGTCGGCACCACCGTCTACAGCGAATGGCTCCCCCAGGGCAAGCTGGCCATCGCCCTCGACGGCTCCTGGCTGGGCCAGAACTGGCTGAAGACCGGCGGCAAGCCGTGGCCCGAGTGGTCCAAGACCCTCGGCCAGGCCCCGATGCCCACCCAGAACGGGCAGGCGCCCGGCCAGGTCAGCATGTCCGGCGGCTGGACGTGGGCGATCACCGCGAAGTCCAAGAACCCCGATCTGGCCTGGAAGTTCGTCCAGCAGCTCCAGACCAAGGACAACGCGGTCACCTGGGACATCGTCGACGCCCAGATCGCGGTCCGCAAGGACGTCGCGCAGGACCCGAAGTACACCTCCTCGATGCCCGGGATCACCTTCTTCACGGGGCTGGTGAAGTACACCCACTACCGCCCCACCACCCCCGTCTACCCCCAGGTGTCCACGGCGATCGGTGAGGCCATGGAGGCGGCGACGGCCGGTGGCTCCTCCCCGGAGAAGGCCGCGAAGTCCTACGACGACCAGCTCAAATCCATCGCCGACGGCGCCACGGTGGCGGCGAGCGGCCAGGGCTGAGGGCCGCCCCCGATGGCAACCGCGACCAAAGTGGCGGCGGCCCCGACGGACACCCCGGCCCGCCCGGGCCCCCGTCGCGGCCGCCCCCTGCGCTGGCTTCCGCTCGCCCCCGCCACCGTCATGCTGCTGCTCTTCCTCGGTGGCCCCATCGCGTACTGCGTCTATATCGCCTTCACCAATATGCAGCTCACGGGCGCGTCCTCCACGGACTTCGTGGGGCTGGACAACTTCCAGCGCGCCTTCGGGGACGACGACTTCCGCAACGCCGTCGTCCTCACCCTCGTCTTCACCCTGCTCTCCTCCCTCGTCGGCCAGAACACCCTGGGCCTGGCCCTCGCCGCCCTGATGCAGCGCGCCTCCCGGCCGGTGCGGACACTGACCGGCGCGATCGTCATCGCCGCCTGGGTCGTCCCCGAGATCGTGGCGGGCTTCCTGCTGTACGCGTTCTTCCGCCGCGAGGGCACGCTCAACGCACTGCTGGACTGGCTGGGCCTGCCGTCCCAGAACTGGCTCTACACCCTGCCCATCCTCGCCGTGTCCTTCGCCAACGTCTGGCGCGGCACGGCCTTCTCGATGCTCGTCTACTCCGCCGCCCTGTCCGAGATCCCCAAGGAGATCACCGAGGCGGCTGAGGTCGACGGCGCGGGTGGGCTGAGCCGCTTCTGGCACATCACCCTGCCGATGATCCGCCGCTCCATCGGCACCAATCTGATGCTGAACACCTTGCAGACGCTGTCGGTGTTCGGCCTCATCTGGGCGATGACCCGGGGCGGCCCGGGAAACCGCAGCCAGACGCTGCCGGTCTTCATGTACGACCAGGCGTTCAACAAATCCCTCATCGGCTACGGCACGGCGGTGGCACTGCTGTTGCTGCTGGTGGGGGCGCTGTTCTCGGTGGTGTATCTGCGGCTGATGCGCGAGGAGGTCTGAGCCGCGCCCCTCTGAACTCCGCCCCGGGGGCCGCGAGCGCGGCCCCCGTCAGCACCACCGCGACCAGCAGGGCGCACACCGCCACCGAGGCGCTCGCCGACGGTCCGGCGCCCGACCCCGGGCTGGTGCCCGACCTCGGGCTGATGTCCCTGTCTGAGATCACACCCTCAACTGTCCGCGCGGACGGCCACGTTCCCATGACGTACGTCACCCTGCCGCCCCCGCGTCCGGTCGGCCGCGGGCAGGCGGTCAGCCGCTGGTGCGCGTGCGCCGCCGGTGGGCCTTCTGCCTGCACGCCGCCCCGCAGAACCGCGCGGGGCGCCCCGCGCGGCCGGTGCGGTCGCCGGGCAGCGTCTCACCGCACATCTCGCACCGACCGATTTCGTCACGCGGACCGGTGACTCCGGTGCCGACCTCCGCCATTCCGTTACGGAATTTCGTTACGGTCTGTTCCGCCCGCAATCCGTCGCACATCACCGCCGTCAGCACCCCGGGCCCGGGGCCGCGCCCCTGCTCCATGGCCGCGCACCCCGCCACCAGCGCCTGTACGTCCGCCGCCGCGACATCCGCCCTGACCGCTCCGGCCTCCTGGGCGCGCCGGAGCAGCACACTCAGCACCTCACCGAACTCGCGCCTGGCACCGGCCGCCACCGCGTCGGGCGCACGGCCGGGTGCCTCCCGGGCGAATGCCTCGCACAGCGCACGGTTGAGCGACGCCTCCTTGACCACGCGCTCCAGGAAGCCGAAGAACGCCGCCCCCGGGTCCTCGGCCACGGCCAACGCCCGCCCCTCGGCGACGAACCCGTCCACGCTGTCGGCGATCACCGCCCCGAAAAGGTCCTCTTTGGAGGGGAAGTGGCGGTACACCGTCCCGGCGCCCACCCCGGCCCGCTCGGCGATGGTGCCGAGCGGCGCCATGCCGCCCTCCGCCGCGAACGAGGCCCTGGCGGCGGCCAGCACCCGCGCCCTGTTCCGCCGCGCGTCGGCCCGCGAGGGCTGCTCGCCCGAGGGCGGCCCTTCGCCGCCTGCCGCGCCGTGCGCCGCTTCCCTCGCCGCCATCTCCGTCTCCCTGATTGACAACCGGGTCGCCCATTCCGGTACGTTAACCGGGTTACTCGTTCCGATTCTACTCGGGAGCCTTCCGCCATGACCCCCATGACGTCGAACCACATCATCCTGGTGACCGGCGCGACCGGTCAGCAGGGCGGCGCCACCGCGAGGCGACTGCTCGCCGACGGCCGCCACGTCCGCGCGCTCACCCGGGACACCACCAGCCCCGCGGCAGTCGCCCTCGCCTCGGCGGGCGCCGAACTGGTCGCGGGCGATCTGGACGACCGCGCCTCGCTCGACGCAGCCGCCCGCGGAGCCCACGGTGTCTTCAGCGTCCAGCCCACCCCCGGTATGCCGGGCCTGCCCACGGAATACGGACCGGACGACGAGGTGCGGCGGGGCAGGAACGTGGCGGACGCCGCGCGGTCCGCCGGGGCCCAACTCCTCGTCTACGCCTCCGCGTTCGGCGCCGACAATGACAGCGGGCTGTCGACGCTGGAGAGCAAGCGGCGCATCGAGGAGCACATCGACGCGATCGGCATGCCCGCGACCGTCCTGCGCCCCACGTCCTTCATGGAGAACCTCCTCCACCCCGTATGGGGTCTACGGGGCGGCGCCCTGGCCACCCCGTACAACCCGGACACCCGCCAGCAGTTCATCGCGCTGGCCGACATCGCGGCCTTCGCCGCCCTCGCCTTCGACGCCCCCGACCGCTTCCGCTCCCGCGCCTTCGACCTGGCGGGCGACACCCTCACCCCACCGGAGACCGCCGCCGCCATCACCCGGGCCACGGGCCAGGAGGTCCCGTACGTCCACATCCCCCTGGACGCCATACGCGCCCGGAGCGAGGAGGCGGCCCGCGGCATCCAGTCCCTCAACGACGGCATCTACCCCTTGGTCGACATCGAGCCCCTGCGCGCCCTCCACCCCGGCCTGCTCACCTTCGGAGACTGGCTGACCCACCATGGCGCGGCCCGCTTCAAAGCCCTGCTGAACACATAGCCGGGCGGCGGGGGTCGCCCGGTTCGGCGAGTTCGCTCCTGGCCGTTCGGTCAGGAGAGCAGATACGCCTTCAGGATCGTCACGGCGTACGTGTTGCCGTCGGTGTCGGTCAGGTCGGCCTTGAAGGAGACCGACGTGGCGTCCTTCGGGTGGGTCAGGTCCAGGCTCCGCTTGCCACCCGTGGTGGTCACCGGTGCTTTGGTCCAGGTCGCGCCCTCGTCGTAGGACACCCGCACCGCAAGCGACTTGAGGTGCGTGGCGGCCGGGCCCTGGAGGGAGAGCGGGACGGTGATCCGGCGGCCCGCCTTCGCTGTACTGGCCGTCGTCAGCTCCGGGTGGAAGCGAACGGTGGACAGGGGCAGGGACGCGGTCTCCGAGCCGTTCGGCTTCGCGGAGGTGAAGCTCCAGTCGGCGGTGAGACGGCTGGTGACACCGGCGACCTCGGCCGGGCGGGTCGCGTCCGTGTGGATCGTGTACGGCGCCGAGGTGGCGGGGAGGCCGTCGGCCGTCTGGCAGAGGTCGCCATCGTTGTCGAGCAGTTTCTTGCCGCCGGCGGTGACGGTCGTGTGCCGCTCGCTCACCCGGGAGGAACCGGCGTGGCCGCCGCCGTCGGCGAAACTCGGGACGCACATGTCGAGCGTGTCACCGGAGCGGCGCGCGGTGTGGTCCTTGTCCACCGCCGGGCTGAACACGCCGACGTTGTAGGTCGATTCGTACGTCCGGCCCGGCCGGTACGACGTCGGCCGCTCCTCGGGGTAGAACACATCGGTGTCGTCGTCCGCGGCGGGACCCTGCTGGCTGACGCCGACCGTCCAGGGGAAGCCCTCGGGCGTGGTGACGTACGTCTTCGCGGTCGCCGGGAGCGCGAACGGTGCGCTGGTCGCGCCCAGGGACAGCTCCGGGCCCCTCCACAGCGCGTTGAGGACACCCTTGCGGTCCGGGGCGGACGAGCCGATGCGCCGCTTCAGCAGGGCCAGTTCGCTCGCTTGGGCCGTGCGCCGGTAGCCGGTGGGGAAGCGGTCGGGCAGGTTGTAGAGCAGGTTGTAGGTGGTACTGCCCTTCTGCCACAGGCCGCCGATCTGCGTACTGAACTTCCCGGCGTCCGGGGACGGGCCCAGGGTCGCGGTGCGCAGCCCCTTGAAGGATTCGCCGAAGAACAGGGTGGCGTTGAGACCGCTGGGCACGCCCAGGCGGTAGTTCAGATAGCCGGTGGCCATCTTCGCGCTCTCCGGGGCGGTGACCTCGACCGGCTTCGTCTCGCGGGCGTCGAAGGTGATCGTGGTGTCCTTGGTGACCGCGAACTTCGGCCGGACGAGGAGCGAGGTGTCCGTGTCCTCGGACATCACCGTGTCCACCGCATAGTCGCCCCGGGGGATACGCAGCTTGTAGACGCCCTTCGAGGTCTCCTGGTGGTCCTCCAACGCGGTGGTCCAGTAGTCGGTGGTGTAACTCTTGATCTCGGTGAGCGGCGAACTGACGGGCATGCCCTGCCGGTCGAGGAACTTCAGGGTGACGTCGTACGCCTCGGCCTCGCGGATGACGCCGAAGGACGTCCGTACCTCCGTGCCGCCGCCCTGCGCGGTGGCGACCAGCGTGCCCGAATACGCGCCGTCCGGCCCCTCGGTGCGGGTGTCCGCGGTGAGGTCGACGCTCGCGGTGCCGCCCGCCGGGACGGTGAGTTGGCGTGCGCTGAGGCTGAAGAGACCGTCCGGGGCGGCCTTGCCCTCCGGGCCGGTCGCGGTGGCCGAGAGGTCCAGCGTGACGGGCTTCTCCCCGTGGTTGCGGTAGGTGATCCGCTTGGTGACCGGCTGGTCGTCGGTGTGCGGCCACATCTGCTTGCCGAAGGACACCGACGTCTGTTCGCCGACCACGCTCTGCGCGATCCCCCGGGCCACGTCGACCCGGCCGGTGCCCTGCTGGTACGCGTCGAGACCGGCGGTCGGCTTCGTGGCGGCGGTGAGCGCCTGCTTGATCCGCTGTCCGGTCCAGTCCGGGTGCTCCTGGGCCAGGATCGCGGCGGCGCCCGTGGCGTGCGGTGCCGCCATCGACGTACCGGACATGGCGACGTAGCCGTCCGCGGCCGGGTCCCCCATGTCGCCGTGCGCCGCCTTCGCCGAGACGATGTCCACGCCCGGGGCGGTGAGGTCCGGCTTCAGCGTGCTGTCGGCGGTCGGGCCGGTGCTGGAGAATCCGGCGATGCCGTCCTCGCCGTCGACGGCTCCGACGGTGAGCGCCGAGTCCGCCGCGCCGGGGGTGCTGATCGTTCCGGCCTTGGGGCCGTCGTTGCCCGCCGAGGCGACGGTGAGCAGGCCCTTGTGCTCCGAGAGGGAGTTGACGGCCGTCTCGACCGGGTCCTGCCCCGGGGTGTCCGACTGGCCCAGGCTGAGGTTGGCGACCTTGGCGCCTTGGTCGGCGGCCCACTCCAGGCCCGCGATGACGCTGGATTCGGTGCCCTCGCCGCTGTCGTTCAGCACTTTGGCGTTGAGGATCTCCGCGCCGGGCGCGACGCCCTTGTAGAGGCCACCGGACCGGGCGCCCGAGCCCGCCACCGTCGCCGCGACATGGGTGCCGTGACCGGACCTGTCGTCGGTACTCCCCGTTCCGGAGAAGTCCTTCGCCTCCGTCACCGCCTTTTCGAGGTCAGGGTGGGTGGTGTCGATGCCGGAGTCCACGACGGCGACCTTGACGCCCTTGCCGTCGTATCCGGCGTCCCAGGCGGTCGGCGCGCCGATCTGGGTGACGTTGTGGCTGACGTCCTTCGCCCCGGCCTTGGGCCTCGCCTGCCCCTTGAACCGGCCGTCCAGCCAGACACGGGCGATCCCCGGGGCCGCCGTGCGGGCGTGCCCGGTACCGGCGGTCGCGGTGAGGGCCTGCCAGGCGCTGTCGGCGTCGGCCTTGCGCACGCTGAGCGCGGCGCCACCCACGCTGGGCAGTTCGCGGCGTACGGTCACATCCGCCGCTGACAGCGCCGTCTTCGCCGCGTCCCTCTTCTTCGCGGCTTTCCCCTGGTACGACACGATCAGTGGCAGCGTCCCGCGACGGGCGTCGTCGTACCCGGCGCGCACGAGGCCGCTGACGTTGAACAGCCGCTTGTCCAGGGCGCCTTGGCCGATCAGGGCGGCGGCGTCGGACGGCAGGACGTAACTGTCGTCTCCGGAGCGGCGGACGGATACCGGGACGCCCTCGCGGCCGGGGGCGTGCTGGACGCCGATCACCTGGTTCTCGGCGTCCAGTCGGACCCGGTCCCCGGTGATCAGGGTGATGCTCCTGACCGGGGACCCGGTGCCGGACCCGGTGCTGGTGACGGCGCTCGCCGTCCGCGCGCCGAGGCCGGACCCGGGGGCCGCCGGCGCGGCCCCCATCATCACTCCCGCGACCAGGACAGCGGCCACGGCGGCCGTGGATGCCGTGGATGCCGTGGATGCCGTCGATGTGCTTTCGCGCACGCTCTTCGCCTCTTTCGCCTGTCGCTTCACGTCAGCCCACCTGGGAAGGGAGCTGCTTGTTGCCGTCGACGACCGCGCGCTCGGTGATCGCGCTGGTGAAGAGGACGGTGCCACGCTTGATCGGGCCGTCCTCGGGGGGCTGGGCCTGGACCATGCGCTCGCCGAGGAAGGCCAGGGTCTTCTTGTCGAAGATCCACTCCTCGCGCTGGCCATCGGCCTCGTTCAGCCGCGCCACCGCGACCCCATGACGGCCCAGGGCGTCGACCGCGTCGTCCACCGCGACCACGCCCGGGATCTTGGCGGCGGCCTTGTAGAGGGCCGGGGCGAGCTTGGCGGGCGGGTAGCTCTCGGTCAGCAGATCGCCGATGGCGACGAAGGCCGCCTGGTCGCGGGCGACTCCCTTGCTCGGGTCGTTGTCCTGGTAGATCTTCTTCAGCAGCGCGTCGGGGTCCGTGGGCAGCTTCACCAGGGAGTTGTACGCCGCGCTGATCGGGTGCTCACCGGCCAGGGTGATGCCCTGGCCGCTGGTCTGACCTGGCTCGATCAGCCAGCCGTCCTTCCCGTCCGGGGACTGCCAGACCTGGCGGGTGTGCAACTCCTCGCTGACCACCGTGGTCTTGTCGTCCACGGTCCTGGGGTAGGTGTTGGCCACCTTGGAGGCGATGTAGATGAACTGGCCATCGTCCACCGTGGGTCCGGAGGTGTCGGCCGAGGCCAGGGAGATGCGGTTCAGCAGCTCGGGGGCGGCCTTGGCGTCGGCGGTGCCGACCTGGGTGGTCAGCGCGGGGCCGGTGGCCAGGGGAGTCTTACCCTCGCCGTTGCCGCCGGCGCCACCGGCGAGGGCGAAGCCGCCCACGACCGCCGCGGCCACGGCGCAAGCCATGGCGGGCAGCAGCACGTTGCGGCGCAGGAACGGGTTGCGCTGCGAGTCGCGCTGCGGGTCGCGCTGCCACGCGGGGGCGGCCGGGGTGCCGTGGGTGGTGCGGAGGTCGTCGTGGATCTGGGCCATCAGGTGCTCCTTGTGGAACTCGTGGCGGCCCGCCGGCAGACCCCGCTCCTCGGCGCCCAGGAGTTCCTGGGTCTCCGGCCATTCAGCCGGGTGCGGCTGGGAGGGGCTGGTGTGGTTCATCGGATTCCTTCCTCTGCGGACCGGATCGCGTGAGTGCGATCGCCCTTTACCTGCCGGGTTCGCGGAGTGAGTTCCCGTTTTGTGCGGCCCAGTTCGGCCTCGGCGAGTCTGCGCAGCTTGGTACGGGCGCGGGACAGCCTGGAGCGGACGGTTCCGATGGGGATGCGGAGGGTGCGGGCGACGTCGGCGTACTCCATGCCCTCCCAGAGGCAGAGGACGAGGACCTCGCGTTCGGCACGCTTGAGCGAACTCAGCGCGGTGAGGGTGGCGTTGATCCGGCGCCGGTCGTCCACGCGGGAGGCCGTCTCCTCGGCGTGGTCGGGGATCCGCAATGAGGCGGGCCCCGCCTCGGCGGCAGCGGCGGCGGCAGCCCGGTAACGCCGGTTGCTACGGCAGTGGCTACGGGCCACGTTGGTGGCGATGCCCAGGAGCCAGGGCCGCAGGGGTCCCCCTTCGGGGTCGACCGATTCGCGGCGCCGCCACGCCTCCATGAATGTGGCCGACATGACGTCCTCGGCCACGGACCAGTCGGCGGTCAGGCGGAAGGCGTGGTGGTAGACGACCTGCGCGTAGGCGTCGAACAACTCCGCGAACGCGTCCGGCTCCCCGGCCCGCACCCGGGTACGCATATCTGTGGTCACGTGTGTTGGCTGACCGGGAGGGTGGGGCGAGTTCCGGTGATGTGGGTCACATGGCGTTCTGGACGAGTGCGGCTTGGAATTCGACCCAGGTGGCGGGCGCGCAGCGGAGTATCGGGCCGCCGGGGTTCTTGGAGTCGCGTATCGCCACGGTGCCGGGCAGGTTCGTGGCCACCTCGACGCACTCTTCCTCTCCGCCGCTGTAGCTCGACTTACGGAAGACGAAGGTTGTCACAGCTCACAGTCCTTTGATGAGTGTCCCGATGAAGGCTCGGGACTCGGCCTCGGGCAGAGCGCCCCGCGCAGTCTCCTCGAACAGTCTTACGTGCCGCGCAGCGCCTTCGCCACCCTCGACCCATGTCGTGGAGAACGCCAACTCCAGGAACACCACGTCCATGGCGCCCGGCTCAGCGAACGAAAGAACGTTGAAGGAGCCCGCGAGCGCGCGAGTCATCCCGGCGCCGAAGGGAAGCACCTGAATCGTGACATTGGGGCGCTCGCTCCAGTCGAGGAGGCTCTCCAACTGCTTCCGCAGCATCTCGGGCTCGGCCACGGGAGCACGCAGCGCCGCCTCCGAAATGACGACCCGGAGGGAGAGCGGGTTGTCCCCGGAAAGCCTCTGCTGACGAGCCGCCCTGGAGGTGACAAACGCCTCGACCTGATCGGGGTCATCATCTGGAACCCATTCGCGTCGCAACGACCGAATGTAGTCCGGGGTCTGGAGCAGGCCAGGAATCAGCGACACCTGCCATGCCTTGACGACCGTGGCCGCGTTCTCCAGAGGCACGTACTCCCGCATCGTTCGCGTGAGTGCGACATCGTTCCACCAACCCTTCGCCTTACGGCGTTCGCGGTCGATGCGCGCCAGTTCCAGCAGCGCGCCCACCGTCGCAGGGTCGTTGGTGCCGTACAGGGTGCACAGGGCGCGGATGTCCGGGTCCCGGACGGGAACCCACCCGCCCTCCATCTTGGCGACCTTGCCCGTCGAAGCGCTGAGCGCCTTCGCCGCGTGCGTCTGCGTCAGGCCCGCTCTGGTCCGGAGGCTCATCAGCTCGGCGCCCAGTCTCCTCCCCAAGACGCTTGATGTGCTGTTCCCTTGGGTGGACTGACCCTCTGTCACTGCGTACCTCTCCTCCGTGATGTGACGCCAGTCTGGAGCGTAGCGAAGCACCTCGCAAGCGAGATCGGTTGAATTTTCCTCAGTGGAGTTGAACCGATCACACCTACAGGGCTACGGTCCGTAAGGAACCGCTCGCACAGGGGCGTCAGTTGGCGGACGCGCTCCGCCCTGCCCTGCCCACTGGAGGTACGCGATGGCATTCGCGCCCCAAGACCCCCGGATCCCGGACCCCAGCGACCCCATCGTCGACGAGGGCCGCGTCGACTACGTCCCGACACCGATAAGCGTGACCAGGGCCCGCCAGCACGCCACGCGACTCGTCGCCGAGTGGGGCCATCCCGCGCTCGCCGACGACGCCGCGCTCATCGTGTCCGAGCTGGCCACCAACGCCGTACGGCACGCTCGCATTCCCGGGCGGCTCTTCCGGGTCCAGCTCACCCTCACCAAAACCCGCTTACGTATCGCCGTATCCGATCCCCGGGGCGAGCGACTCCCCCGACCTCGCCACCCGTCGCCCCGCGACAGGCACGGCCGTGGCCTGCTCATCGTCCGTGCCCTCGCGGCGCGTTGGGGCGTGCGGGAGCGGACCGTCGGCAAGGAGATCTGGGCCGAGCTGGACCTGACCGCCTCGCTCCCCACCGATCGATGCACAAACGAGCTGTAACCAAGGCGAACGGGACCATACTGGTTCTTGCCGCTTCGGGCATCCCGAGGAAAGGACAGCGAACAGTGACCACGTTGGCGCATCCACGTGAGGCGTTTCCGCTCTTACCCCATGGCGAGCGGATTCCACAGAGCGACGAGGGGCCCTCGGACTCCACTACACGCCCATGGATTCTTCGTTTCGCCCGTGTGCCCGACTCCACGCAAGCGGTCGAGAAACCACTGGCTGTCTACGACGAGGAAGCACAGATGTCGGTCGGCCTCTACGACGGCCCGCTGCCGTACATGGCCACTCACAACCCCACCGTTCCCGACGGCAATATGACCAATCCGCCGCCCCTCGATGAGGGCGCGAAGGATTGAGGCCATGCCCACCATCCTCGTGATCGCCGCCCGCGACGACTGGCCGACGGACCGCGTCGTGAACGTACTCACCAACCGAGGTGCGCGGGTATTCCGGATGGACACCGCGGACTTTCCGCAGCAGGCCATCCTCGCTGGGCGCATCGACACCCGGCGGGGATGGTCGGGCGGACTCGCCACCACTCATCGGGCTGTCGAACTCTCGGACGTCGAAGCCGTCTACTTCCGCGCACCTCATCAGTTCCGGCTCGCGGACGGAATGTCCGAGGCCGAACGACGGTTCGCCGCGGCACAGGCACGCGCGGGGTTCGGCGGAGTGATCTCGGCGCTCGACGCCCGGTGGGTCAACCACCCAGCGGCGATGACTCGCGCCGAGTACAAACCGATCCAACTCGCAACAGCACGTGAGTGCGGCCTCGCCATCCCCCCGACCCTCGTGACGAACGACCCCGATGCCGTCAGAGCATTCGCCGAGGACATCCCGGGCCTGATCATCTGCAAACCCGTAGCATCACCGGTATTCATCGAGGGCAATACGCTCAAGACCGTCTACACCCGGTGCCTCTCCCCGCACGATCTGGTCGATCTACACGGCATCGACACCACCGCCCATCTCTTCCAAGCCTGGATCGAAAAGGCGCATGAAGTCCGGCTCACCATCGCGGGCGACCGGCTACTCGCGGCAGAGGTCCACGCCCGGAGCGCCCGAGGACATGAGGACTGGCGCAGCGACTACGGTTCCCTCACCTATCACCCGACCGAGGCGCCTGCGGACGTCGCCGATGGGGTGCACTGCCTGATGGGCCGCCTGGGCCTTCGCTTCGCCGCTCTCGATTTCGTCGTCTCACCATCGGGAGCATGGACGTTCCTGGAGGCGAATCCATGCGGACAGTGGGACTGGATTCAAGGCGCCACGGGTCTGCCCATCGCCGAAGCCATCGCCGATGAACTGCAAGGAGTACCCACGTGAGTGTCCCCCGCTTCGACGGCACGCCGCCGCGACTGCGCTCGCTGGTCGAGGACTTGCGGCGGGTGGGAGCGATCCGTTCGGCCGCCTGGGCCGAGGCGTTCGCCAGTGTGCCGCGCCATATCTTCGTGCCCGAGTGGTACGGACAGGAGGCCGACAACAGGGGCATCACCGTTTGGCGCCGACATGACGCGGGCGACCGTGACGCCTGGCAAGCCGCCGTCTACAGCGACCAGACCCTTGTCACGGCGCTCGACCCCGACACCGCCGAACGCGTCGACGAGCGAGCATGGACCGGCGTTCCGACGTCCTCCAGCACATTGCCCAGCCTCATGGCACAGATGCTGGAGGACCTGGGCGTGGAGGACGGCCACCGAGTGCTGGAAGTCGGTACCGGCACGGGTTACAACGCCGCCCTGCTGTGCGCCCGGCTGGGCGATCGCCTGGTGCACTCCGTCGATGTCTCCCCCGCGCTCGTCGAAGCCGCCCGTGGGCGGCTCGCCTCCGCGGAGTACCGGCCGCACCTCACCGCTGGAGACGGGCAACAGGGGTTCCCCGGGCACGCGCCGTTCGACCGGACCATCGCGACCTGCTCGGTCCCCCGGATTCCGGTCGCCTGGATCGAGCAGACTCGGCCCGGCGGCACGATCCTCGCCGACGTGTCCATGGGTATCGAGGGTGGCCTGGTCCGCCTGACGGTGGACGAAGAGCGCCGCGCCCTGGGCCACTTCACCACCACAACCGGACGTTTCATGGCCGCCCGCAGTGACGCTCATGCCTACCCGCGCCCCGGGCGGGCGCCCTACGCGCCCCAAGCCGGGTCCCGTTCCGCCTCCGTCACCGCTACCGACATCCGCGCGCACTATCCGCTCCGGCTGCTGCTCGCCTTCCATCTTCCCGGCGCCGAGCTGGTCTATCACGTGGACGACGAGACCGGCGCCATGTCCCTCCAGCTCCAGCGGCGCGACGGCACATGGGCACGCGCCCCGATCGACGATGAGCACACCACCACCGTCACGTACGGCGGGAGCGCCGACCTGTGGCGGCGAGCGGAGGCCGCGTGGCAGTGGTGGAACGACCACGGCCGCCCCGCTCAAGACCGTTTCGGCTATGCCCGCGAGGCCGACGGACACCACTACGCGTGGCACCTTCCGGACGGACATCGCTGGCCTCTCACCCCTTAAAATTGCGTGCCCCGCACATTTGCGGGGCGCGCACATTTTGTTACGCTCGCCCCATGGGACTGCGAGAGCGTAAGAAGGCCCAGACGCACGCGGCGCTGAGCTGGGCCGCGATCCGGCTGACCGTGGAGCGCGGGTTCGACAAGGTGAAGGTGGAGGACATCGCCGAGGCGGCCGGTGTCTCACCGCGTACGTTCAACAACTACTTCTCGAGCAAGGCCGAGGCGATCGCGTTCCGCCACCTCGACCGCTGTCTGCGCGTCGCGGAGGCGTTGCGCGAGCGGTCGGACGAGCCGCTGTGGGACGCGATCACCGACTCCGTACTGCGGCATTTCGCGTCGGACGTGGAGTCGATGGCCCATCCCCCGGCCGCCGACGTGGCGCAGTGGACAGCGGGTGTGCGGGTGATGGTCGCGGAACCGGCCCTGCGGGGCGAGATGTTGCGGGCCGGGGCCGTCGCCGAGGCCGAGATCGCGGCGGCCGTCGCGGAACGTACCGGCGGCGACCTGGAGCAGGACCTGTACCCGCACCTCGTCGCTTCGGCGGTCATGGGCGCGGTCAACACCGCCATCGCCCACCATCTCCGCACCGACGCGGCCGTGCCGGTGCGCCGCCTGCTCACGGATGCTCTCGCCCTGATCGCGGCGGGGCTGTCCACCCCGTAACTCCCCCACATCCCCTGCCCCGAAAGGGAATCCATGATCGAGGTCGTCATCGCAGGCGCGGGGCCCAACGGCCTGATGCTCGCCTGCGAACTCGCCCTGGCCGGTGTGCGCCCGGTCGTCCTGGAACGCCTCACCGAACCCACTGACACGCAGCGCGCGAACGGCCTCGTGGGCCAGGTCAACCGCATGCTCGACCGACGCGGGCTGTACGAGCGGCTGGCCCCGCCCGGCACCAGCACCGGCACCCGCACCGGCACCACGCCCATACCGGCGCCCCGTTTCACGTTCGGCGCGTTCCCGCTCGACCTGAGCGATCTGCCGGACAACCCGCTCTACACACTCCTCGTGCCGCAGCTCCGCATCGAGCGGATGCTCACCGAGCGCGCGGCGGAGCTGGGCGTCGACATCCGGCGCGACCACGAGGTCATCGGGCTGACACAGGGCGAGAAGTCCGTGACGGTCGAGCTGCGCGAGCGGGCGCCGATCGAGGCGGAGTTCCTGGTCGGCGCGGACGGCGGGCGCAGCACGGCCCGTAAGCTCACCGGCATCGACTTCCCCGGCGTGACGAGCGACGACTCGGTGTCGCGCACCGGACATGTGAGCGTGCCCGCACACCTGATCGGCCCGGACGGCAGCCTCACCGTGCCCGGTTTCGGCGCCGTCCCGCCGTTCCAGCATCTGCGGACCGAGCACGGGCTGATCGCCTGGGCGCCGTCCCCGGACGGTGACCCGAAGCTGTTCACCGTGGAGTGGGGGCAGCCCCCGGAGGGCGAGGCGTCGCTGGACGAGCTGCGGGCCAGCGCCCGCCGGGTGCTCGGCGCGGACGTACCGCTCGGCGCGCCGACCGGGCCCGGACCACATCTCATGCGGCGGCTGTTCGGCGGCAACACCCGGATCGCCGAGCGCTACCGCGCGGGCCGTGTCCTGCTGCTCGGCGACGCCGCGCATGTGCACTCGGCGATCGGCGGCCCGGGGCTCAACCTGGGCC
This sequence comes from Streptomyces niphimycinicus, assembly GCF_018883605.1. GTDB lineage: Bacteria > Actinomycetota > Actinomycetes > Streptomycetales > Streptomycetaceae > Streptomyces > Streptomyces niphimycinicus. The sequence goes on from NZ_JAHLEM010000042.1 coordinate 25,050, forward strand.
TCCAGGACGCGGTGAACCTCGGCTGGAAGCTGGCGGCGGAGGTGCGCGGCCACGCGGCGGAGGGACTGCTGGACACATACGAGTCGGAACGGCACCCGGCGGCGCGCCGGGTCGCGATGCACACGCAGGCGCAGTCGTTGCTGACCCGGCCGGGGGCCGATGTGACGGCGCTGCGCGAGCTGTTCGGCGAACTGCTCGACCAGCCCACGGCCCGGCAGCACATCGCGGGGCTGCTCGCCGGCGCGGACATCACGTACGACATGGGCCCGGCGACCGGACCGCTCGTCGGCCACTGGGCCCCGGACCTGCCCGGCCTGCCGGGCCTGCGCGACCTGACCCGCACCGCCCGCCCCCTCCTCCTGGACCCCACCGGCACCCTCGACCCGGGCCCCTGGTCATCCCACATCGACACCGTGCCCGCCCCCGGCCTCGACACCGCCCTGCTCCTCCGGCCCGACTGCTACATCGCCTGGCAGGGCACGACGAACGACGGCCTGCACGAGGCGCTGGCCACCTGGTTCAGGCCCGCCTGAGACGGCCTCGGGGATGTGGACCGTCGCGCCCCGGGTTACAGCAGGCGTGCGAGAGGCAGCGCCGCGATGTCGGGAGCGGGCCGGGAGACATACAGGTCGGTGTGGTAGTAGCCGTCCGCTTCCTTGTCCGCCGTGTGCAGTCCGTTCACCGCCAGGGTGTCGAACGCCGCGTACCGTTCGGCGCTGTCGGCGAAGCGGCGCTGCCGGAAGGTACGGGTGGGCAGTTTCTCCGTCACCAGGCCCGAGCGGGCGAGCAGATCGGCGATCGGCTGGTAGGGCACGGTGCGCAGCACGAACGCCGCGACCCACGGCGGGGTCGGCATGGAGTCGAGAAGCCTGGCGAAGGTCCGGGTGAAGACGTAGCCGACACCGCCGGTGACGGTGATGAGGTCCGTGCCCGCCAGTGCGCGGCGCAGGGCGGGGCTGGGTTCGGTGACTTCGAGGTTCTCCGCGAAGGCGTGGTCGAGCAGGCCGATGGCGCGGGCGTATCCGACGGCCCGGGCCGCCGAGTCGATGCCTGTCGCCGTCGCGGCTTCCGGGAGGCGGCGCGCCGCGAAGAAGGTCCGGTCCTCGGCCGCGAGGTGCCGGGTCGGCAGGGCGGAGAGGTGGTGGGAGGTGTACCGGGTGGACAGGTCCGCCAGCGTGACGCGGTAGTTGAGAAGAGCTGTGTTGATCCCGTAGGAGCAGCACAGATCCACCACGTTCAGCGGCGTCCGATCGGGGTGCAGGCAGCGCAGGGCATGGACCAGTGCCCGGAAGACGGACTGGCCATGGTGGGGTATCTGGTAGTCGAGGGGCCGCAGGGTCGCGAAGTACGGGCGCGGGTCGGGACAGTCGTAGATGTCGTTGAAGTTTGCTTTGCCCCAGTCGTCATTCGCGGTGGTGTTGCTCGCTCCTGCCGCCATTGAGCGGCCTCCTGACCTGCGTGGCCGGGGGCACTCGATGGCCGTGGGGGTACGGCCAGCACCTGTGCGCTCGGCGGGCCGCGCCACGGCCCCACTCTGCCCGCTCCGGCACCCGGCGGCAGCCTGAAGGGGCCGACCGGGTGATAACGGCAGGTAACCGGGTGCTTGGTGCGGCCCGGGCGGGGCGGGAGTGTGTGGCGTCCCGGGTCAGCTCCCGGGGGCCCGCGAGCGCGACGGCAGGGCACGCGGACGGACAGTGCCATGGAGGCGGCCTCCGCCTGTTCACCGGCTATCGGATCGCGCCGTGTCCGCCGCGCGCCGACGTGCGTCGGCGGGCGTCGGGGGGCGTCGGGGGGCCACCGGCGGGCGTCGGGGGGGCACCGACGTACGTCGGCGCGCACCCCGCGCACCCGGGTGCGGACGCCGCCAGGGCGCGACCGGCTACGCCTCCGCCACCACCACGTACAGCGTCGCCGAGGCGAAGAACGGGCGGTGGGCGAGGTGGTGCAGCCAGACGGCCGCCTGGTACTCGCTGAGGTAACCGGCCTCGACGGCGCGGCGGGTGGTGCGCTCGAATCCGAAGACCCGGTCCGCCGCGCGGACATCGCGGAAGACCTGGGTGGCCGGAATGACCTCCGGCACCGGGAACCCGGCGTCGGTGGCGAGGCGGGCGAGCTGGCGGCCGATGGCGGCGTTGCGGATCACCTGCTCGGTGACATAGCGGGTGTAGGCGCGGGAGAGCGACGGGTGGGGGTGGTCGACGGCGAGGGTGTCCCAGTCAGGCTCGCCCATCACCAGCCGCCCGCCCGGCCGCAGCACCCGGTGGAACTCGGCGAGGGCGCGGGCCGGGTCGTCCACCCACTGAAGCACCCGGTCGGTGCGGGCGCGGTCCACCGAGGCGTCGTCCAGAGGGAGTGCGTGGATATTGCCCCACCGTAGCTCGACGCCCGGATGCGCGGCGGTGCGCGCCGCCGCCGCCGCGTCCAGCATCTCCTGGTCGCGGTCGACCCCGATGACCGTACCGCCGAGGGTCACCGCCTCCGCGAGGGCGGGGAGATCGGCGCCGGGGCCGCAGCCCGCGTCGAGGACGGTCAGCCCTGCCCTCAGGTCGAGCGCGTCCAGCATCCGCCCTTTGTAGTCGCGTCCGGCGTCGCTCGCGGCGAGCCGGCTGAGGTAGTCGGCGGACGCGGGCCTGGTGGTCTCGAAGACGGACGCATCGGCAGAGGTCATGGCGTCAGTCAAGCAGAGCCGCCGCGCGGAGGTGGCCGCTTCCACGTTGCGCACTACGTGATCCGGCCGCGCGGCGGGTGGCGACCCGGGAATTCTTATCCATTCGCGCTGCGTCGCCGGACCCACTCCGCGCCCCGCAACTACCGTGCGACCAACCATGTTTGAGGGCAACCGGTCGAAAAGACGCCAGGAATCCAGCGACTTGTCCCGAGGGGGCCGGCACAAGCGGTCCCGTGACCCGCGCGCGCACTGGCTGCTTCTGCTCCTCGTCCTTCCCCTCATGTTCGGCCTGCTGATGTTCCAGGGCTGGACCGCCCATGAGGTCGACGCGGCGAAGGCGCGGCGGCCGTGCACCAGTCCGGTGCCCCGGGCGCTGGCCGACGGTGGGCCGGTGGTGCAGATCAACGGCGGTCAGGTGCGGACCGTGGGCATGCCCGCCGGAACGGTCGCGCTCACCTACGACGGCGGGCCCGACCCCGTCCGGACCCCGCGTCTGCTGGACCTGCTGCGCAGATACGACGCGCGGGCCACGTTCTTCGTCTCCGGCGCCAAGGCGGCGCAGTACCCGGATCTCGTACGCCGGATCCGCGCCGAGGGCCATGAGATCGGGTCGAACACCTACACCGGCGCCGACATGGGCACCGCCTCTCCCACCCGCTCCCGGATGGAGCTGTCCCTCACCGAGTCGGCGCTGGCGGGCTCGGTCGGGGTCCAGCCGAGGCTGCTGCGGCTGCCGCTGACCACCGACGTGGACACGCTGTGCGGGGACGAGTGGCAGGCGGCGCTGCGGGTCGCCGAGGAGGGGTACGCGCTGGTGGCCGCCGACCGGTCGGCCAGGAAGCCCGCGCAGGGCGTGGTCCGGCAGTTCAGCCAAACGGACACCGCGTATCAGGAGACCGAGAAGCTGCTGAAGGACCCGCGGGCGAAGAAGTTCACCACGGTGACCGGCGGGCTCGGCGTGCCCCCGGTCGACGTACCGGCCTCCGGTCTCGAACGCTGGGAGGGCAGGGTGCTGATCTGGGTCGCGGCCATCGGCCGTGGCTTTGTGTCCACCATGACCTGGGTGCTGGGGATCGTGGGGGCGCTGGGGGTGCTGCGGCTGCTGATGCTCGTGTTGTTCGCCCGTACCCATGTCCGGCGGCTCACCCGCTTCCGGCCCGGCGCGCCCTGGCTGCGCGAGGTGAACGAGCCGGTGACGGTGCTCATCCCCGCGTACAACGAGGAGGCGGGCATCGAGGCCACCATCCGGTCGCTGCTCGCCTCCACCCATCAGCGCCTCCAGCTCGTCGTCATCGACGACGGGTCGACGGACCGTACGGCCGATATCGCCGCGAGCGTCGACGACCCCCGGGTGCTGGTGGTCCGCCGGCCCAACGCGGGCAAGGCCGCCGCCCTCAACACCGGGCTGGCCCACGCGCACCACGACATCGTGGTGATGGTCGACGCCGACACCGTCTTCGAACCGGACGCCATCCACCAGCTCATCCAGCCGCTCGCCCACCCGGCCATCGGCGCGGTGAGCGGCAACACCAAGGTCGGCAACCGGCGCAGCCTGCTGGGCCGGTGGCAGCACCTGGAGTACGTCTTCGGGTTCAACCTCGACCGGCGGATGTTCGAGGTGCTGGAGTGCATGCCGACCGTGCCCGGCGCGATCGGGGCCTTCCGGCGGGACGCGCTGATGGGCGTCGGCGGCGTCAGCGAGGACACCCTCGCCGAGGACACCGACCTGACCATGGCGCTGTGGCGGGCGGGCTGGCGGGTGGTGTACGAGGAGACCGCCGTCGCCTGGACCGAAGTGCCCACCTCCCTGCGCCAGTTGTGGCGCCAGCGGTACCGCTGGGGATACGGCACCCTCCAGGCCATGTGGAAGCACCGCCGCGCGGTGGTCTCCCTGGGCTCGGTGGGGCGGTTCGGCCGCCGGGGGCTCAGCTATCTCACGCTCTTCCAGGTGCTGCTGCCGCTGCTGGCGCCCGTGATCGACCTCTTCGCCCTGTACGGGGCGCTCTTCCTCGACCCGGGGCAGGCGGCCGGGGTGTGGTGCGGCTATCTCGCGATCCAGATGGTCTGCGCCGGATACGCGCTGCGGCTGGACGGCGAGCGGATGCGGGCGCTGTGGTCACTGCCGTTCCAGCTCTTCGTCTACCGGCAGTTGATGTATCTGGTGGTCATCCAGTCCGTGGTCGCCCTGCTGCTCGGGACGCGGTTGCGGTGGCACCGCATCCAGCGCTCGGGGACGGCCGCCGAGGCGCTGGGCGAGGCGCCGGGGCACCGGAGCCTGACGTCGAAGTGACGGCGGCGAGCTGACCGCATCGACGAGCCGACATCGACGGATGGGGACCACCCCCGCGTTCAACGCCGCGCCGAAGTTGTCATAGGTCAATGAAGCGACGGCGGGCCCCTCCGGCCGCTGGGCAGACTGCGCCCATGAGCGATCGGTTGGACGGGTGGGCCGCCGCGAACCGGCCGTCGGGACAGCAGCCCTGGGACATCTCCACGGCGGAGACGCAGAGCATCCCCGTGCAGGGGACCCCCATGCCGGGGACCCCCTTCCAGGAGACCCAGGGCATGCCCGCGCCGGGCACCCCAGGCGTCCCGACGAAACCCGCCCCGTACCGCAGGGGCGAGGAGACCGTCGCCACCCCCGCGCTCACCCCCGCACCCGCCGAACCGGACCCCACCCCCACCCCCACCGTCCGGCGCCGCGCCCCCAAGGAGCCGCTCAGCCGACGCCGCCGGATCATCCGGCTGGCCATCGTGACCGTCTCCGCGCTGCTCCTCGCCTCCGGCAGCGCCTACGTCTGGGCCGACACCCAGCTCAACCGCGAGGTCGACCTCGGCAAGTCGCCGGACCGCCCACCGCCCGGCAAGGGCACCAACTACCTCATCGTGGGCTCCGACAGCCGGGAGGGCCTCTCCGAGCAGGCCAGGAAGAACCTGCGCACCGGCTCGGCCGAGGGCCGCCGCACCGACTCGATGATGGTGCTGCACACCGGCTCCAACGGCACCACGATGATGAGCCTGCCGCGCGACTCCTGGGTGACCATCCCGGGGTTCCTGCGCCCCGACACCGGCAAGACCTTCGCCCCGTCCCAGAACAAGCTGAACGCCGCGTACTCGATGGGCGGCCCCGATCTGCTCGTCTCGACCATCGAACGCAACACGGGGCTGCGCATCGACCACTACGCGGAGATCGGCTTCTCCGGGTTCGTGGACGTCGTGGACGCGGTGGGCGGCGTACGGATGTGCGTGGACCGCGACATCAAGGACCCCAAATCCGGGCTGGACCTGCAAAAGGGCTGCCACACCCTGGACGGCGCGAAGGCGCTCGCCTTCGTCCGCCAGCGCAAGCAGGAGGCCAAGGGCGACCTGGGCCGCACCCAGAACCAGCAGAAGTTCCTGGCCGCCCTCGCCGACAAGGCCGCCACACCGGGCGTCCTGGCCAACCCGTTCGCCGCCTTCCCGACCGTACGCGCGGGGCTGGACACGCTCATCGTGGACAAGGACATGGGCCTGCGGAACCTGATGTCCCTGTTCGAGGCGGTGAAGGGCGTCACCTCGGGCGGCGGCAGGCAGCTCAACGTCCCGGTGGCCAACCCCAACCTCCGGACCTCCAAGGGCAGCGCCGTGCAGTGGAACGTGGCACAGGCGCGGCGCCTGTTCGACCAGTTGCGGAACGACCAGCCGGTGGACGTCGCTGCCGCCGACGCCGGCTGACGGCATCCCCGGCTGCAACTCCCTGACCGCCCTCGGCAAGCGTCACGGCTTCACCATCACCGACTGACACACACAAAGCACTGCGCCCCGCTCACGGCTATGGCCGTGAGCGGGGCGCCTTTCGTCGTATGAGCCGTTGCTTGCAGGAACTCAGAGGACGGAAAACTCCCCGCCCTTGACGGAGGAGATGAAAGACGTCCAACCGTCCGGCGCCACCAGCAGGGCAGGTCCGTCGGGGTCCTTGGAGTCCCGGATGGCGATCCCGTCGTAGGAGGTCCCGGACAGGTCGGCTACCTCGACGCAGTTGTTGCCGGAGCCGTTGCTGTAAGAGGACTTGTACCAGTCAGCAATACCGGCGAGGTCGGGGGCGATGAGGGTACGGGTGTGAGTGGTCATTCTGTGATCTCTCGCGATAGTTCTTGCAGGAACTTTGGGGTGTCCTCGGGCGGCAAGGACGACGCCACCAGGGCGTTGAACTTCCGCGAGAACTTTGCAACCTCGCGGGGCTTGTCGGAGACCGACGTAGCGCTCCACGCGTTATCTACCTGAACCGTCGACGGCAGCGCATCGCCGAGATGCAGGATGCTGAAATCGTGCTCGGCCAGATACCCCCGCACCGTCTGTGGGAGCACCTGAACGGTCACGTGGTTGAGGGACGCCAGCTTTGAGATCTCTTCGTACTGCTCGCGCATCACATCTCGGTCACCGACGATGTAACGGAGTGCGGGCTCGTAGAGGATCGCCCATAGCTTGACTGGATCCTCCTCTCGCTTCAGGGACTCCTTCCGTTTCATCCTGAGCTGGACTACCTGCTGGATGAATTCGTTGGTTGTGTCCTCTATCGGCTTTGCGACCTCACAGAGGGAACGCGCGTACGCCTCGGTTTGTAGCAGCCCCAGAACCAGGCATGGGTGATACGCCTGGATCTCCTGCGCTGCGGACTCGACACCGACGAACCTCGGCATGCCGGATGGCAACGAGCTCTTGAACTGCGTCCACCACTCCTGGCTGGAACCCTCGCGCTGGATCGCCAGCAACCTATCGATGCTCTCCTCGTCCGTGACTCCGTACCGTTCGAGCAGTTTGCGCAGATCACCGGAGTTTCGGAGATCCTGAAGTCCTGTCTCAACTCGGTACAACTTCGTGTCACTCAGAGGGAAGCCGCGGACGGCCTCCTGAAGGGTGAGGTCGGCCTGCTGCCGCAACTGTCTTAGTTCATGGCCGAGTTCGATCCGTCGCGCTGTTGGTCGCGGTCGTGCTGCCACGTTCTTGCCTCCTCGGCGAATGCGCTCGCCGCTGGTGTCGATGTGCGCAGTGTCGCACGTCGACTGCCGCTTCCTGCCGCAGCGGACCCGAACGTCACCGCGCCGATAACCGATGGAGCTTCCGAGTTCCGCTCTCGGCACGGCGACCCGGTCACGTGGACGGCCAAGGAGTGCGAGCTCTACTTGGATCTAGCCGTCCGACCGTCGAGCCCTCGCCCCAACGGAACCGTTAAGTAAGCGGCCAACCACCCTCGGCCGAGAGGCAGGGAGGACAGCAGAGCAGCGACGAGCGCCCCACGCTTGAGGAGTTGTCTCAGCGCGTCGAAGAACTGGCGGCGCAGGTCCGAGAGCACGAAAAGCTCCTCGGGAAGAAGACGACAGCTCGTCCCCGATATCGAGCCGGACGCCGAACCGATCACCTTCGCCATGCAGTGCGCGGTGTGCGAGCAGACCGGAGGGCGCACCGAGGAGCAGGCCGGGGCGCGCTCCTGGGCGACGGGCCACTTGAAGGCCAACCCGGAGCACTTCACTTACCGGGAACTGATCACGCGCCCGTGCCGGTTCGAACCGGGAGAGTGGCTGTGATCACCGAGGGCATTTGGTGCGACGTGGTCGCATGGCCCGGAGACCTGTCACGGGAGTTCTACACGGGTTTCCAGAAGAAGCGAGAGTAAAAGGAACACGATCGCGTGGGCAACAAGAGGCACACGATAAAGGCGGCCAAGAACGAGGCAGCAAGGGCGCCTGAGCGCAAACAACCGCAGGTCACCCGGCAGAGCCACCTGACCGACCGTTTCGTGCGGCAGAGCCACGTCCATGACGAGTACTGCGATCCCGACTGCCGGATGTAAAAGAGGGGCGCTCGTGGTGTCGGACTGGCTCGTGAAGTCATGCGTCTGGGCCCGGCCCAGCCAGTTGGACGACTACTGCGCGCCAGACCAGCTTCGGCGCAGCCGCGAAGCGCTGACCGCCGTAGCGAATGGCAACGCGCTTCCACTGCTCGTGCCTGGGCGAACGCGTCAACTCGTGGCCCCTGATCCCCCGTCCCGGTTCCCTACCTCTGGACAGGTCGGCGACCGGGACGGGATGAAGATCTCCGCTGCTAACACGGCGGCGGGAGACACGCACCGTCCGTCCGCGCATAACGCGCTCTGGGCCGGACGGGCGGGGCATCCGCCCTCTTGCAGAGGGCGGATCGATACCCGACCGTTTCAATCACGGTCACGGACACGAGCTGATGGGGAGGAGGTAGCAGGGCATGAAGCATCAGGCCAGCGAGACGGACGCGGTGACGGGCGCGGAGAACATCGAGCCCCCCGCAGTGATCGTTCTTGGTGACGCTGCCACGCTGACACGCGGAAGCGATCAAAACGGCAGCGAGAGCAAGCGCACACCGTACGACTGATCGAGCACGGCGGCCCCCGAAAGGGGCCGCCGTCGCGCTTCCGACGTAGAGCGAGAGGACGACTGATGCGGTGGTTCGGAGGCTGCGCCCCTGGCGGTCGGCGGATCACGCCGGTAGGAGCGCGCCTGCTCTGGAACGATCCCGCGTTATGGGTGATGGGCGCGTGGTCGGCTCACCTGGTGAGAACCGCGAAGGGGCGCAGCGCCCGGATGGCGGTGCTCGGGCCGTGCTCGGCAGCCGATGAGGAACTCGCTCATGCCGTGGACGCCCCCGATTTCGCGAGGGCTGTGGGCGA
>NZ_JAHLEM010000420.1 GCF_018883605.1 Streptomyces niphimycinicus
TGGCTGGATTGTCTCAGCAGTCGCAGCCGCAGTCACAACCATCACAGCAGTCGCAGCTACAGCAGTCGCCGCAATTGCTACAGCAGTCACAACAGTCGCAGCAGTCACTGCACTTATGGCACAGGCCCTCGCGCGGCTGCCCGGACCACGGGTCGTGGTACGGATCCCGGCAGCACACCTGGCAGGTGCAGCACAGCCCGGTCCACACCAGACAGCCCGCGAGCAGCCCCCGGCGGCGCCCCGGCGGCTCCGGCGGGGCGCCGCCGGGGCCGCCCGGGGTGATCCACGGCGACGGCGGCGGCCCGTAGGAGGACTCCGGGGTGCCGGAGTCGTGGCCGGTATGCGCACAGCCGGTGGTGCCGAAGGTGCGGTCGACCGCGCGCTCCAGCTCGTGAACGAGCAGCACATGGGCGAGCCGGCCGGATCCCTTGCCCGCGAATTCGGTGTCCCTCAGCGCCAGCCGCACCCCGTGCACCGCGTCGTCGCACAGCCTGCGGACCTCGGCGAGGTCGGCCCCGGTGGCCGCGATCGGGTTCCAGGCACCGGTCTCGGCGTCCTCGGCCAGGTCCTCCACCGCGTCCAGCAGATGCGCGAGCCGCCCGAAGAGCCGGCCCGCCTCCTCCAGCGGGGCCCGGTTGCCGGGCCGCCCGGCCAGGACGGCGGTGTGCCCGAAGGCCGCGGCGGTCGCGGTCTCGGTGGGCTCGGTGATGGTCAGCAGCGGGGTGCCGGGGCCGGCATGGGACTCCAGCTCCGCCTGCCGGCCGACCGCGTCCAGCAACAGAGCTGTATCAAAACCGAGCGCGGCGCCGCTGCGCTCCCCCGCCCGGTCCCATCGCCCGGCCACCCGGCGGGCCGCCGCGGCCACCGGCCGCCGGGCCAACGCCCCGTCACCGTCCGCGACATGGTCCCGTACCTTCGCCGAGGCCAGCACCAGCGAGACGGTGGCCGCGAGACGCGCCCCCTCGCCCCGGGCGACCGACGCCGTCCGCATCCCGCGCAGCGGACACGGCCCGGCGGTGCGCCGCCAGCCGTCCGACCGCCCGGCCTGGGCCTCCACCAGCACCGATATCACCAGGCCGTCGTAATTGGTGGCGACGCGGGCGAACTGCCCGTGGTCACCCCGCAACGCGAGGCACAGCCCGCACAAATGCGCCATCCACTCGGTGCGCAAGTTTTCCGACAGCCGATGCCGACAAGGCCGGATAATGCCAAACACCACGAACCCCGTTCACCCATACGTCCCCGACGTCACCCGTCCGGCCGCGGCGGAGTCTACCCATCGTTTCGTCAGCCCCCATAAGCAGGTGGAACTCTGATATGGCGCCAGCCGTTGTGCACCAGTAACGTCACGAATCCCCTGTGCGGCCGCAATCCACGTGGCAGACCATCCGCATCATGGACGACCATAGAGGGGCGGACGGTACACACCATCAGGGAGAGGAGGCGTCTATGGGATCGGTACGCAAGGCAAGTGCCTGGCTTGGCCTCGTCGACGACAGCGATGACGAGCGCTACTACGACGACGACTACGCCGAGGGGTCCGAGCCCGGCGACTCCTGGATGACCGACCCGCGAGCTCGGGTTGCCGACGAGACCGCGCGGGACCACGGCACCCGGATCGCCACGGTCACCCCGGAAGGGTTCCGGGATGCCCGCGGCATCGGCGAGATGTTCCGGGAGGGCGTTCCGGTCATCGTCAATCTCACGACGATGGAGTCGGCCGACGCCAAGCGCGTGGTGGACTTCATGGCCGGGCTGATCTTCGGCCTGCGGGGCTCGATCGACCGGGTGGCCAACCGCGTCTTTCTCCTCACCCCCGCGGACTACCAGATCGTCAGCGGCCCGGCCGGTCACCCCACGGGCTTTTTCAACCAGAGCTAGGCCCGCACAGGGCCTGGCGCCCGGGGCCGCTCACCGGAATGCGTCGATTCCGGTGAGCGCCTTGCCCAGCACCAGTTGGTGCATTTCGACGGTCCCCTCATAGGTGAGCACGGACTCCAGATTCGTGGCGTGCCGCATCACCGGATACTCCAGCGAGATCCCGTTGGCGCCCATAATCGTCCGGGCCGTGCGGCAGATCTCGATCGCCTCGCGCACATTGTTCAGCTTGCCGAAGCTGACCTGCTCGGGGCGGAGCCGCCCCGCCTCCATCCGCCGCCCCAGATGGTGGGCGAGCAGGATGCCCTTGTGGAGTTCCAGCGCCATATCGGCCAGCTTGGCCTGGGTGAGCTGGAAGCCCCCGATCGGCCGGCCGAACTGCTCGCGCTCGCGCGCGTAGTCCAGCGCCGACTCGAAGGCGGAGCGGGCGGCCCCCATCGAGCCCCAGATGATGCCGTAGCGGGCGTGGCCCAGACAGCTCAGCGGCCCGCGCAACCCGGTGACCTCGGGCAGGACCGCGTCGGCCGGCAGCCGCACCTCGTCCAGGACCAGCTCGCTGGTGACCGAGGCGCGCAGCGACCACTTGTGCTTGATGTCGGGGGCCGAGAAGCCGGGCGCGTCGGTGGGGACGACAAAGCCGCGGATGCCCTCGTCGGTGCGGGCCCACACCACCGCGACCCCGGCCACCGAGCCATTGGTGATCCACATCTTGCGGCCGGTGAGCACCCAGTCCGAGCCGTCCCGCTTGGCGTAGGTGCGCATGCCCGCCGGGTCCGAGCCATGGTCGGGCTCGGTCAGCCCGAAGCAGCCGATGACCTCGCCTGCGGCCATCCGGGGCAGCCACCGCTGCTTCTGCTCCTCGGAGCCGAAGCGGTGGACGGCGTACATGGACAGGGAGCCCTGCACCGACATCAGGGAGCGGATCCCGGAGTCGGCGGCCTCCAGCTCCAGACAGGCCAGACCGTACTGGATCGGACTGGCACCCGCGCAGCCGTAGCCGGTGAGGGACATCCCGAGCGCGCCGATGGAGCCGAGCTCCCGGGCCAGCTCCCGGATCCCGGGCACCTCGCCGCGCTCGAACCAGTCGGCGACATGCGGCAGCACACGGTCGGCGGCCCACTGCCGCATGGTGTCGCGGACCGCGAGGTCCTCGGGGTCGAGGAGATCGTCGAGCCCCAGCGGGTCACGCGGATCGAACGACGGCAGGGTGCCAGCGGACATGGGTGGCGGCCTCCGGTGGATGCGGGTCCGGGTCGCCGGGCGGGTACCGGTCGCCGGGGCGCGTCCTTGCCGCCCGGCGGCCGGGGTGATCAGCCCGGTCGATCCGACGCTACGGCCGGGTAACCCCTGACGTCCAGACCCGCTCACACCGCGCCACCAGGACACGGGCAGCAGGCGGGCAGGGCTGAGGCGGGACGCGGGCACGCCGGGGCGGGACGCGGGCAGGGCTGGGGCGGGGAGCAGTCAGCCGCGGGCGGCAAGATCCGCTGGACACCCCGCAGGGCGCGGGG
>NZ_JAHLEM010000421.1 GCF_018883605.1 Streptomyces niphimycinicus
CCGGTTCGACCGCGCTGGACGGGGGCACCCGCGGGGCGGCGGCGTTGCTGAGCCCCGGCTGGCTGCCGGCACCGGTGGTCGTCGCGCTGGCCGAGCAGTCCGCGGCGATGCTGGCGGCGGAGGTCGAGCCGGCGGCGGACGCGCCGATCGAGGAGGGGGCACCGGCCCTGAGGGCGCATGCGCCGACCCGTCTGTCCGGCGGCGTGACCGCTGCCAGGAGTCCGTCTCGGCAGGACGCCGCACGCCGGTCCAGGCGAACCCTGCTCATCGGGGCGGTCGGTGGCACGGCCGGTATTGCGCTCGGCGGCGGTGCGACGTGGCTGGCGACTGACGAGGAGCCTCCGCCGCCCACCACCGCTGAGCGACTGGCAGCGGCCGGCCACTCCCGCCGTCGGCTCGCCGGCGCTCCGCCCACCCCGTTGTGGCGCCATGACCTGACCGGCGGGCCACCGGCACACCCCCCGCTCATCTGGGCGGGCAAGGTAGCCGTCGTCGCGAACGATACGGCCGTCATCGGAGTCGACCTCCATACGGGCAAGCGACTCTGGGCGCAGGACCAAGTCCGGCCCAAGGGACGGCTTCTGCCCGTCGGTAAGGATTCGATCCTGGTCCCGGGCGACGACGGACTCGCCGCCCTGTCCGCCGGTACCGGCGACGTCCAGTGGCGGCCGAAGAGCTTCCGGCGGGGTGGCCGCACCCCGTACGCCGCACTGCTGGCGGCCGAAGGCGGGACCGTCTGGCTCGCGGCGGGCGGCCAGGGGAGCGGCTCAGCCGACGACGGTGTCGTGATCGCCTACGACCTGACCGGGCGGAAGGAACTCTGGCGCAGTCCTCTGCCCGGCGGCTTCGACGAGGGGTATCTGACGCGGGACGCCCTCGTCGTGCGGGGCGACACGTTCCAGGCATTCGACCGGGAGCGAGGGACGCGGCGGTGGAAGAGGTCGTACGAGGGCGTGACCGGCGGACGACCGGTTGCCACCGACGGCCGCAGCACTCTCATCGCCGCTGTCAGCACCACCCTGCGCGGATACGGCCTGGCGCACGGTGGCGGCCCCGCGTGGAGTGTGCGGGCCAAGGGCGAGGCCGGATCCGGGCATACCGCTGACTTCGGTGCTCCGGTCGTGCACGACGACGTCGTGTACGCCACCGACGGGGGCTACGCGGTCCACGCTCTCTCCACGACCACTGGAGAGGTGCGATGGCAGCGCACCTACGCCTTCGCGATGAAGACGCTGTCCGGGGCCCGCACACCCGACACGGCGGTGGATCCGTCCGGGCGCACGGTGCTCACGGCGAATGACGTGGAAGTCGACGCCTTCGACGCGGAGGACGGCGCGCTGCGGTGGCGCTTCATGGACCTCGGCGCCGCGGCGGACAAGGGGTCCGTCGTGGCGCGGCGCAGGGTGGCCGTAACGGACGACCTGGCCGTCGTCGTCAGCGGGAGAAGCGTCTACGCCTTGCCGTTGAGCTGAGCCAGGGCGCCAGGGGAGGAGTGAATGGAACCGCAGCGAGAGGCCGAACCGACCCGGCTCGGCCCGTACCGCGTCATCGGCACGCTGGACGCCGGTGGGCACGCCGACGACGCGCGCCGGCGTATCGTCCGGGACGAGCGCACCGGCCGCACGGCCGTGCTGATGCTGCCGCACAAAACCCTCTCCGACGACTCCGGATACCGGGTGCGGTTCCGGTCGGAGGCCGAGAACTCCCGGCGTCTGACCGGGCCTTGGGCGGCTCCCGTGATCGATGTCGCCGGGCCCGACGCGGATCTCCCCTGGGCCGCGTATGCCTGCTTCCCCGCCCTGCCGCTTCCCGCCGCGCTGGCTGCCTGCGGCGGCCCCCTTCCCGAACCCACGGTGCGCGCGCTCGGCGCCGTCCTCGCTCACGCCCTCGCGCACTGGCACGCCAGCGGCCTCGTGCACGCCGGGATATCGCCACAGGCCACGCTCCTCATGGCCGACGGGCCCCGGCTGACCGGATACGGACTGGTGCGAGCGGCGACGCCGCACGGCCCGGACCACGGCGCGCCGCTCCGGGTCGACGCCTTCAGCCTGCCGCCGGAACAGCGAGCGGGTGAACGGCCCAGCCCGGCCGGGGACGTCTACGCACTGGGCGCCGTGCTCTGCTACGCCGCGACAGGCCGCCCGGACGTGGCCGAGCAGACGCGCGCGGCACTGCCGGAAGCGCTGAGAGAGCTGCTCGCGGCCTGTCTCGCCCAAGAGCCCGGGCAGCGGCCCCGGCCGGACGCGCTGGCCCGCGAGCTCCGGGCGGCATCGGCCTCCGAAGCGGTCGGCCGTCTGCCCGACACCGTGGCGACGGCCCTTGCCAGGCAGGCCGCCGCGTATCCGGCAGAGGTCCCCGTGAGGCCCCCCGCGCCCGTCGAGGAGAAGGCTGCCACCGCGCCGCCGGGTCGTTCCCGGCGCGCCCTGGTCGTCGGTGGCCTCTGTGGAGCGGTCGGCCTCGCGCTCGGGGCGGGCGGAGTGGCCGGTTGGCGGGCGGTCGGCGAGGGTGCGGGATCCCGCGCGTCCGACCGGCGAGGCATCGCGCCCGCTCCGCTGTGGCGCCACGACATCGGGAGCGAGCCACAGCAGACACCGCTGCTCTGGCGCGGCAGGACCGCCCTTGTCTCGAGCACCGACGCCGTGACCGCGCTGAATCTCCGAACCGGCAAGAAGATCTGGTCGCGCGACGATCTCTATCCCATGTCCGCCCTCACATTGCTCGACAACGGGACATTCGTCTCTCCGGACACCTCGGCCTTTTCCGTTGTCTCGCTCGCCACGGGCCGTATCAAGGGGGTGGAGCGGCGGTACGACGGAGTGGACGGCCCGGCGATCTACCAATTCCTCGGGGCCGTCGGGGACATCTGCTGGTTCCTGACCAGAAGGTATGGCAGTGGGGGAGCGGAGAGCGGGGACCATGCGGTGGTCTGCTACGACTCCGTGCGGCGCAAGGAGATATGGCGCACGCCGCTTCCCGCTCCCTATCGGGGAGACGGCACGACCACCGCGCTGTGGCTCGGCACCATGCTGTTGCTGCCGAGTCAGAGGGACGACGCCGACGAGGACGCCTCCTCGTACCTGGCACTCGACCGCCGTAGCGGCCGGAAGTTGTGGACCCGAAAGTTCCCCGGGATGAAGGACGAGAGCGCCAAGCAGCGTCTGGTGGCTCCGGGAGATCTCCTGGTCTCCTGCGACGACCATGTGCTGAGGGCGTACCACATCGCCGGCGGCGAAGAACGCTGGCGGACCGCGACCAAGGGCAGGGTGTCCGGCACTCCGGCCGCTCAGGGGCGGTCGGTCTACGCCACCGATTCCCGCGCCACCACCTATGCGGTCGATGCGCGCAGCGGCAGGCCGCGTTGGCGGCACGGAAGTGCCGCTCCCCTGCAGTCCTCGTGGACGAGGGGCGACACCGCGATCAGCCACTCGGGCGCCACGGTCTTCCAGGTGACCGATGCGGAGATCGAGGCCCTGGACGCGGCGGACGGTTCGCTGCGGTGGCGGTCGGCGCTCGCCGGAAGCGGCCAACAAGCCGCGGTCCCGGGCCAGGTCGTGGGCGTCGCACCCGGAATCGTCCTCGTTCTGAACGGCACCATCCTCTACGCATTGCCAGTGGACTGATACGGATACCGATGGTCTCTCCTCTCACCCACGACGATCCGCAAGCCCTCGGTTCGTACACTCTTCTCGCCCGGCTCGGCGGCGGCGGAATGGGCACCGTCTATCTCGGCCGCTCGCCCAGGGGACGGATGGTCGCCCTCAAGACCGTGCATACCCAGTACGCCGGGCAGGCCGAATTCCGGGCCCGGTTCCAACTGGAGACCGACGCGGCACGCGTCATCGGCGGACAGTACGGCGCACAGGTCATCGACGCCGATCCCCTTGCCCCGACCCCCTGGCTCGCCACCGAGTACGTCCTCGGCCCGCCGCTGGACGACGCGGTCGCGCTCTGTGGCGCCCTGCCCGAAGGGGCCGTAAGGGCGCTGGGAGCCGCCCTGTGCGACGCACTCGCTCAACTCCACCGGTCCGATGTGGTCCACCGCGACCTCAAACCCTCCAACATCCTGCTGACCGCCCTCGGCCCCAAGGTCATCGACTTCGGCATCGCCCGTGCGGCGGGCGACGACCGGCTGACGCGTACGGGCGCGGCGGCCGGAACGCCCGCCTATATGTCGCCGGAACAGGTGGCCGGTGGTGAACACGCCTCCGCGGGCGATGTGTTCGCCCTCGCTGGTGTGCTGGTCTTCGCGGCCACCGGCCGCCCGCCCTTCGGCAGCGGACAGCCCGCGGATCTGCTCTACCGGGTGCGGTACGCCGAGCCCGACCTGTCCGGGGTGCCGGAGGGGCTGAGGGCGACGCTGGAGCTGTGTCTCGCCAAGAATCCCGGAGCGCGGCCCGGCACGCTGGAGCTGGGAGAGCGGCTCCGCGCGGGTACCGATCACGTCGGTGACCTGCGGCGGTTCGCGGACCATCTGCCGGCCCCGGTCCTCGCGGAGATCGCCCGGCGCTGTACGGCCGTATGGGAGGTCCAGCCCGGCAGGCTCCCGGCTCCCCGGGCAGAGCCCCGTACCGAAACCGCGGGGCCGCGGCGGGTGGGAGCCGCACTCTCCCGGCGGAAGCTGATCGCGGCGGTGGGCGGCGGTGCGCTTGTGGTCGGCGGGGCGGCCGGGGCTTGGGCCTGGTTCGGGCCGGACGGGTCCGAGGGCGGTACGGCCGCGACGCCCCGCTCCACCAGGCGCCCTGCCGGTGCGGGACCACGTCTGGCGTGGAAGATATCGGTCCCCGGGGCGGCCACGGACGTCAAGTCCCTGATTGTCGGCGACCATGTCGTGATCGTCCACGACAACGGGTTCCTCTGCGTTGACGCGAAGACGGGCGAAAAGCGGGGCGAGAGCGACCGGACCGTCCCCGTCGTCATCGACGGGGACCGGCTCCTCGCCTGTGAGGCGGACGACCGGGGCGGCGCCACCACGATCGCTCCCGTCAACCTCGAGACGGGCAACCTCCAAACCCCGATCGCTCGCACCGGCTCCTTGGGCCTCGAACCGAAACTTCTCGCCGTGATGGACGGCACCTTGTTCGCCGAGGGATACGCGAAAGGTGGCGAGAAGCGGCTCGCCATCAGTCTGCGCACCGGGAAACGGCTGTGGAGCCGAGCCATCGCCTCGGCTACCAGCGACCCCATCGCCGCGGTACCCGCCGGTGCCTCACTCCTGCGCTTCTCGGGGGAGGAGGCCATCTCCATCGACCCGCGCGACGGGGACCAGCGCTGGTCGAAGCGGATTCCGCTCGGATCGGACGCGGTGATCGCCCTGGACCGGTGCTTCGCCCTCACCGAAGACCACCTGTTCACCGGTGGGCGGGAGCTTCTCGCACTGCGCACCGCCGACGGCGCGGCCGCATGGCGGTTCGGCGCCGAACGGACATCCGCGGAGGGCTACGACCCGAGCATGGAGCACTACGGGCCGCCGGTCGTCAAGGACGGTGTGGTCTACAGCGTCGAGCGGAGGAACGGCCTCATCGCCCTGGACGCGAAGAGCGGGCGGCTGCTGTGGCAGGAGAGGGCGGCAGCGGACCAGACGACCGCCTCCGAAGCCTATGAATCCACCCCGGTCGTGGGCGAGAAGTACTTCTACGGCTCGCCGGAGAAGGACCGATGGGCCAGGGCTGTCGACCTCCGCACCCATCGCACGGCGTGGACCTTCCAGGGCCCTTCCGGTGACAAGGACGGCGTATCCGCCTCCGTGCTGCGGGCGCACCGCCGCGCGGGCCTGGTCGTCATCACCAGTGGCAAGACCGTATGCGCCATCCCGCTGGAATGACCTGGCACTCGGTCCGTCCGGCCGGCCGGCCCGCGGCCTCGTTGATCCCGACCAGCCCCCATCGACCAGGAGACCCTTCGTCATGAAACCCCTCGGCACCGGCGATCCGCTGCGCCTGGGCCCGTACCGCCTCATCGGCGTTCTGGGTGCGGGCGGCATGGGCCAGGTCTACCTCGGGCGGGACGGGCAGGGCCGGACGGCCGCCGTGAAGGTACTGCGACCCGAAGTGGCGCACGACCCCCACATGGCCCAGCGTTTCGTGCGTGAGGCGCACGCGGCCCAGGCCGTGCGGGGCGACGGCGTGGCGCGGGTGCTCGCGGCGCAGACCGAGGGCGGACGGCTGTGGATCGCCACGGAGTTCCTCGCCGGGCCCACGCTCGACCAGGCCGTCGAGCGGTACGGCGCCCTGGAGGAGCCCGCCGTAAGGGCGTTGGGAGCCGCGCTCGTCCGCACGCTCCACGACATCCAAGGTGCCGGGCTGGTGCACCGCGACCTCAAACCGTCCAACATCGTGCTGACCTCCCGCGGCCCGAGGATCATCGACTTCGGGATCGCCCGGCCCGAGCACGGGCTGACCCTGACCACCACGGGTCAGACCGTCGCCACCCCCGGCTACGCCGCGCCCGAGCAGGTCCTGGGGCAGCGGACCGGCCCCGCGGGTGATGTGTTCTCCCTCGGGGTGGTCCTCGCCTACGCGGCGGGCGGACGGCCGGTGTACGAGGGCGGCCATGTGGCCGCCGTGCAGTACCAGGTGGTGCACGGTGACCCGGAGCTGGGCTCGGTGCCCGGCGCGCTGCGGCCTCTGGTCGAGCCCTGTCTGTCCAAGGATCCCCGGGGCCGCCCCGGTCTCGACTGGCTCGGCCGGGCGCTGGCGCCGCCCCGGGGCGCGGACCGCGCCTGGAAGAGCGGACCGCTCGCGCAGGACATCGCACGGCGCGAGGCGGATGTCCGGCGCATGGCCGCCCTGCCCGGCGACCGTACGGGTCCCTCCCGGCGGCGGCTCATCGGCACTATTGCCGCGGGCGGCACCGTGCTCGCGGCGGGTGGTGGAGGCGTCGCGTGGTGGCTGCTGCGCGGCGATGAGGCGGAGGCCGGTGGGCGGCCCTGGGAAGCCGAGCCGCTGTCGCGCTATGACGAAGGAACGGCCCCGCAGCCGCTGTGGGGTCCGGTCCGTGTCGCAGAGACGTCCGACACCGACCTGCCCGCTCCGCTGCCCGTCCACGACCTCGTGGTCGTCGCCACCCCGAGCGGTGCTCTGCGCGCGTACGACGTGCGGAGGGGGGAGCGGCGGTGGACCTCCGAACGAACTGCCGCCACCACCACCCGCATGCTCGCCGCATCCGACGACGTCATCCTTACGGCTGACACCGAGGGGGCGCTGCTCGCGCTGGACACCAAGGACGGCAGAAAGCGGTGGTCGGCGCAGGGTGCCGACGCGGCGGTGCTGCTCGGTGCCGACGAGAGCGCGGCGTACGTCGCCACACGCGGCGGTGGGATCCGCGCCGTAGACCTCACCTCGCACAGCACACTGTGGACGGTCCCGGCGCCCGTAAGGACGTCCGCCAAGGCACCGGCCGAAGCGGCGGTCGCCGAGGGCCGCCTGGTCATCCATGATTCGGACGGCAGTGTGGCCGCTCTCGACACCCGCACGGGCAGGACCGCCTGGGGCCCGCACGAGCAGGGGCCCACCACCGCACTCGCCCCTGTCGTCGCGGACGGCGTCGCGTACCTCGGCGGGAAGAGCCTGAGGGCACTCGCCTTGGTGAGCGGTGAGGAGAAGTGGGCCCGCGCCGGGCAGGGCGGGAGTGGTTGGAGCGCGCCGGCCGTTCGGAAGGGCGTTGTGTACGCCGTGGACGGAAGCGACCTCTCGGCGCGGCGGGCGGATGACGGGGCGGAGATGTGGACGCTGCCGTTCGCGGCCGACGACCGTCCCCTTGACGCCCCAGTCGCCGAGGGTGGCACTGTGTGGGCGGCCGTCGACATGCGCGGGGACCAGGGAGTGGTGGCGGTCGATGTTCGCAGCGGAAGCGTCGCTTGGCCGTACGCCCCGGGGGCCGAGGGAGGCTGGCGGCTCGCGGCAGCCGGGAACCGCGTGTTCGCACTGGAGTCCGGCACCCTGACCGCCATGCCCGTCTTCTAGCCCCAACGCCGTTCAGTTAGGGCTGGCTGGGTGGTGTCAAGGGTCGGTTGTGAGCATGTTGATGCTGATGGTGGCCTTGTAGGTGGTGCGGTCGATGGCGGGTCCGCGTGCGTTGTACTTGGAGATCGTCCGTTTGACGATGCGGTCTTTTGTGCGGACCCGCCGCTGTGGCAGGAGCTGGGCCAGCACGTGGCGGCCGATGACTCCGACCAGGTCGATAACGGTGTCGGCGATGACGCCGGCGGCCAGGATGATCTGGTCGCGGGCCGCGGACAGTGCGATGGTGAAACCCGCCCGGTCCGGGTCGGTGCCCGGGACGCTGTCGGTGGCATCCGTCATCGCGGTCCGCAGCGCCTGGTAGGCGACCAGCAGGGCCCAGACCTCCTGCTCGGTCCCAGCGGGGGTGCGGGCGCGCAGGACCCGGCCGCCCAGGACCGTGGATTTCAGCTCCGCGTAGGCCGTCTCGATCTCCCAGCGTTCGTGGTAGAGCCGGATGAGTTCGGCGGCCGGGCGCGCCGACGGATCGGTGAGAGTGGTCAGCAGCCGGTAGCGACCAGTGCGGGCACCGGCAGAAGTGACGATGCTGATCTCGGCGTCGATGACCCGCACGGTCAGCGCGCCCACCCGGGCCAGGAACGAGCCGTCGCCGCAGCGGGCCACTGGTGGCAGCCTCCGACCGGCCTTGCACCGCACCAGCAGGTGTGCGCCGGTGGCCGCGAAGCGGTTCAGCAGATCGGCGGCGGCGAAGTTCCGGTCACCCAGCAGCAGCATCCCGGCGCGCAGATCACCCGCCGGCCGGCCCGTGTACTCCAGCTCGCCGGTGGTGGCCGGGCCGAACACCGCCCCGATCACCGCCCGGGTCCCGCAGGCCACCAGCGCCGCCAGCCGGATTTGCGGATAGCCCCCGGCCCCGTTGTTGCACCGCTGCTTGGCGAACACCGTGAGGTTCGCCGGGGTGTCCGGCACCGGCAGCAGCGTGCCGTCGACCGTGGCCACCAGCAGCCCGCGCCAGCGCGTGGCGGTCGCGGTCGTGGCCACCGGGCCGCGCATCAGGTCGAACAGCGCCCTCATGGGCGCCGCCCCCAGTCGCCGGCGGGCCTGTCGCAACGCGCTGCCGCTCGGTCTGGCGGGCGCCAGGCCGCCAGACCGGCGCACAGCCGGTCAAAGACCTGCCGATACCCCAGCTCGGCGAACAACGCCCCGGCCAACAGCAGATACACCGCGACACGCGCCGGCACCAGCCGGACCCGCCGCTGCACCGCCCTGGTCGCCGCCAGCACCTCATCGACCATCTCGAACGGCACGACCCGGCTCAGCTCGCCGATATGACCCGGCGCGAACACACCGTTCGCTACCCCGACCGTCCGCGCTATGGCAGCCTGTTCCAACAGCGGAGCTCCCGTGGTGAGGATGTCTTGGAGTGACAGACTTCTTCTACGGCAGCTCCGCTGCTCTGCCTACCAGCCTTGACAAACACCCCCACGCCTAACTGAACGGCGTTGGTACCAGTACTGCTGCCCCCACCCCACCAGCGCCCCCGCCCACCCCCCGCCAAGAGCCCCCGCCCACCCCCCGCCAAGACGCTGGTACTCTGTGTGCTGGCCGTTTGCGTACGCGTCCCCGGAGGCCCCGAGTCTCGGGAGACAGCGCCCAGCGGACCCCGCCTCCCGAGTCACGGAAGATCCCCTGAGACAACGACCAGGGGCACTCGGCGGCTGATACGAAAGCAAGGAGTACCGAGTGTCGCTCGACGCCGCTACCAAGAAGCAGATCATGACCGAGTTCGCCACCAAGGAGGGCGACACCGGCTCCCCCGAGGTCCAGGTCGCGCTGCTCACGCGCCGCATCTCCGACCTCACCGAGCACCTCAAGACCCACAAGCACGACCACCACTCCCGCCGTGGTCTGCTGCTCCTGGTCGGCCAGCGCCGCCGGCTGCTCCAGTACCTGGCGAAGAAGGACATCACGCGCTTCCGTGCGCTGGTCGAGCGCCTGGGCATCCGCCGGGGTGCGGCGGGCGCCAAGTAAGACGCCAAGGAGGGAGCGGTTCCCGCTATGGGGGCCGCTCCCTTTGCCGTACACGGCGTCGTACGGTTTCAGCCAAAGGTGACCCGTACGGCCATCGCACCGGTGCGTAGCGTGCTCGCTACGTACCGTAGGGACCGGAGAGCACAGCCGTCGTGATGACGGCCGAAGCTTTGTAGTCTGGTCCCAACAACGCCATAACGAACGAGGAGGAGCGCCTCATTCCCGCCGCACCGGCGCCACAGGAGCCGGTCCTCGGTAGTGGCTCCCGGAACTGGCAATTCCGGTGGCTTCGATCGAAGACCGGCCCGGCCGCCGGCCCGCAAGGCCAGGGGCGCTGCTCCACCACCGTCCCCCGTCACACGGACGAGGGACGCAGAAGAGGAGATTTCCCTGGTGGAGAACGAGACCCACTACGCCGAAGCTGTCATCGACAACGGCACCTTCGGCACCCGCACCATCCGTTTCGAGACGGGCCGCCTGGCCCGTCAGGCCGCCGGTTCGGCCGTGGCCTACCTGGACGACGACACCATGGTGCTGTCGGCCACCACCGTTTCCAAGAACCCCAAGGACCAGCTCGACTTCTTCCCGCTCACGGTGGACGTCGAGGAGCGGATGTACGCGGCGGGGCGCATCCCCGGCTCGTTCTTCCGCCGTGAGGGCCGCCCCTCCGAGGACGCGATCCTCACCTGCCGTCTGATCGACCGCCCGCTGCGCCCGTCCTTCAAGAAGGGCCTGCGCAACGAGATCCAGGTCGTCGAGACGGTCATGGCGCTCAACCCCGACCACCTCTACGACGTGGTCGCGATCAACGCCGCCTCCTGCTCCACGCAGCTTGCCGGGCTGCCCTTCTCCGGCCCCATCGGCGGTACCCGCGTCGCCCTGATCAAGGGCCAGTGGGTGGCCTTCCCGACCCACTCCGAGCTGGAGGAGGCCGTCTTCGACATGGTCGTCGCCGGCCGGGTGCTGGAAGACGGCGATGTCGCGATCATGATGGTCGAGGCCGAGGCCACCGACAAGACCATCCAGTTGGTCAAGGACGGCGCCGAGGCTCCCACCGAGGAGATCGTCGCCGCCGGCCTGGAGGCGTCCAAGCCCTTCATCAAGGTCCTGTGCAAGGCGCAGGCGGACCTCGCCGCCAAGGCCGCCAAGCCGACCGCCGAGTTCCCGATCTTCCTCGACTTCCAGGACGACATCCTGGAGGCGCTGACCGCCGCCGTCCGCGACGAGCTGGCCCAGGCGCTGACCATCGCGGGCAAGCAGGAGCGCGAGACCGAGCTGGACCGGGTCAAGGGCCTGGCCGCCGAGAAGCTGCTGCCGCAGTTCGAGGGGCGCGAGAAGGAGATCTCCGCCGCGTACCGCGCGCTGACCAAGACCCTGGTGCGCGAGCGCGTCATCAAGGAGAAGAAGCGCATCGACGGCCGCGGCGTCACGGACATCCGTACGCTCGCCGCCGAGGTCGAGGCGATTCCGCGGGTCCACGGCTCGGCGCTGTTCGAGCGCGGCGAGACCCAGATCCTGGGCGTCACCACGCTGAACATGCTCCGCATGGAGCAGCAGCTCGACACCCTCGCGCCCGAGACGCGCAAGCGCTACATGCACAACTACAACTTCCCGCCGTACTCCACCGGTGAGACCGGCCGCGTCGGCTCCCCCAAGCGCCGCGAGATCGGCCACGGCGCCCTGGCCGAGCGCGCGCTGCTGCCGGTGCTGCCGACGCGCGAGGAGTTCCCGTACGCCATCCGCCAGGTCTCCGAGGCGCTCGGCTCCAACGGCTCGACCTCCATGGGGTCGGTCTGCGCCTCGACGATGTCGCTGCTCAACGCCGGTGTGCCGCTGAAGGCCCCGGTCGCGGGCATCGCCATGGGCCTGATCTCCCAGGAGATCGACGGCGAGACCCACTACGTCACCCTCACCGACATCCTCGGTGCGGAGGACGCGTTCGGCGACATGGACTTCAAGGTCGCCGGCACCAAGCAGTTCGTCACCGCGCTCCAGCTCGACACCAAGCTGGACGGCATTCCGGCGTCCGTGCTGGCCGCGGCCCTCAAGCAGGCCCGCGACGCCCGGCTGCACATCCTCGATGTGATGAACGAGGCCATCGACGTCCCGGACGAGATGTCCCCCAACGCGCCGCGGATCATCACCGTGAAGATCCCGGTCGACAAGATCGGTGAGGTCATCGGCCCCAAGGGCAAGATGATCAACCAGATCCAGGAGGACACCGGCGCCGACATCACGATCGAGGACGACGGCACCATCTACATCGGTGCCGCCGACGGCCCGGCCGCCGAGGCCGCCCGCGCGACCATCAACGGCATCGCCAACCCGACCATGCCGGAGGTCGGCGAGCGCTACCTGGGCACGGTCGTGAAGACCACCACCTTCGGTGCCTTCGTCTCCCTGCTCCCGGGCAAGGACGGCCTGCTGCACATCTCGCAGATCCGCAAGCTGGCCGGTGGCAAGCGCGTGGAGAACGTCGAGGACGTGCTGAAGGTCGGCGCCAAGGTCCAGGTCGAGATCGCCGAGATCGACCAGCGCGGCAAGCTCTCCCTCATCCCGGTCCTCGAGGACGAAGCGGGCTCGGACGCGGATGCGGACGAGGCGAGCGCCGAAGCGCAGCCCCAGACGAAGGACGAAGCCACCAAGTGACGTCCCGCGACGACGAGACGACGGCCCGCACCTCCTCGGAGGCGCGGGCCGTCGCCCGTACCCAAACGCTTCTCGAGGGCGAGAACGGCATCGGCACGGTCCGCAGGACGACCCTCCCCGGGGGCTTGCGCGTCGTCACCGAGACCCTCCCGTCCGTGCGCTCGGCGACCTTCGGCATCTGGGCGCATGTCGGCTCGCGCGACGAGACCCCGACACTCGGCGGCGCCACCCACTATCTGGAACATCTGCTCTTCAAGGGCACCCGGCGGCGCAGCGCGCTGGACATCTCCGCCGCCATCGACGAGGTCGGCGGCGAGATGAACGCGTTCACCGCCAAGGAGTACACCTGCTACTACGCGCGGGTGCTCGACACCGATCTGCCGCTGGCCATCGATGTCGTCTGCGACATGCTGACCGGCTCGGTGATCGGCGCGGCGGACGTGGACGCGGAGCGCGGTGTCGTCCTCGAAGAGATCGCGATGACCGAGGACGACCCGGGCGACTGTGTGCACGACCTGTTCGCCCACACCATGCTCGGCGACACCCCGCTCGGCCGCCCGGTCCTGGGCACCGTCGACACCGTCAACGCCCTGGGCCGCGACCAGATCGCCCGCTTCTACCGGAAGCACTACGACCCGACGCATCTGGTCGTCGCCGCCGCGGGCAATGTGGACCACGACGACGTCGTACGCCAGGTGCACGCGGCGTTCGACGGGGCGGGCGCCCTGTCCCGCACCGACGCGGTCCCGGTCGCCCCGCGCTCCGGCATCCGTGCGATCCGTACGGCGGGCAAGGTCGGGCTGCTGAACCGCAAGACCGAGCAGGCCCATGTCGTTCTCGGCATGCCGGGCATCCCGCGCACCGACGACCGCCGCTGGGCGCTCGGGGTGCTCAACACCGCGCTCGGCGGCGGTATGAGCTCCCGGCTCTTCCAGGAGGTCCGGGAGAAGCGCGGGCTCGCCTACAGCGTCTACTCCTACACCTCCAGCTTCGCCGACTGCGGACTCTTCGGCGTCTATGCCGGCTGCCGGCCGAACCAGGTGCACGACGTCCTCAAGATCTGCCGCGACGAGCTCACCCAGGTCGCGGAGAACGGCCTGAGCGACGAGGAGCTGCGGCGCGCCGTCGGCCAGCTCGCCGGCTCCACCGTGCTGGGCCTGGAGGACACCGGCGCGCTGATGAACCGGATCGGCAAGAGCGAGCTGTGCTGGGGCGAGCAGATGTCGGTGGACGACATGCTCGAGCGGATCGCGGCGGTCACCCCGGACGAGGTGCGCGAGGTGGCGCGCGATGTACTGGGACAGCGTCCTTCGCTGTCCGTCATCGGCCCGCTGAAGGACAAGCAGGCGGCCCGGCTGGACGAGGCCGTCGCCTAGCCCGTGCCGAAGCCTCCCGGATCGAAGGAAACAGGATCGATGAGCAAGCTGCGTGTGGCCGTCCTCGGCGCCAAGGGCCGGATCGGCGCCGAGGCCGTACGAGCCGTGGCGGCCGCCGAGGACCTGGAGCTGGTCGCCGCGCTGGGGCGGGGCGACGGGCTCGAGACGCTGGTCGAGGCGGGTGCCGAGGTGGCGGTCGAGCTGACCGAACCGGCGTCGGTGATGGACAACCTCGAGTTCTGCGTCCGCCATGGCATCCACGGCGTCGTCGGCACCACCGGCTGGACGGACGAGCGCCTGGCGCGGCTGGAAGGCTGGCTCGACGCCTCGCCGACCACCGGCGTGCTCATCGCGCCGAACTTCTCCATCGGTGCCGTGCTGACCATGCGGTTCGCCCGCCAGGCCGCCCGGTTCTTCGAATCGGTCGAGGTCATCGAGCTGCACCACCCCAACAAGGTGGACGCTCCCTCCGGCACGGCCGCGCGCACCGCCCAGCTCATCGCCGAGGCCCGGCGGGAGGCCGGCTGCGCCCCGCAGCCGGACGCCACCACCACGGCGCTCGACGGCGCGCGGGGCGCCGACGTGGACGGGGTGCCGGTGCACTCGGTGCGGCTGCGCGGGCTCCTCGCCCATCAGGAGGTCCTGCTGGGTGGTGAGGGCGAGACGCTCACCATCCGCCATGACTCCACCCACCACAGCAGCTTCATGCCCGGCATCCTGCTCGGCGTCCGCCGCGTGGTGACCGCCCCCGGCCTGACCTTCGGCCTGGAACACTTCCTGGATCTGGACTGAGGGCACAGCGGTGCGCGCAAAGATCACGTATTTCGTTCTCGCGGCCGTCCTGGTCGTCTACTTCGTGCTGGTCGGCGACCGCGGGGTGCTGCTGATCCGGGAGGGCACCCCGGTCACGATCGCCTTCGGTCTGGCGGTGCTGGTGATGCCGCTCATCGGTGTGTGGTTCCTGTGGCAGACCACGCAGTTCGCGCGGAGCGCGGACCAGCTCGCCCGGGAACTGGAGGCGGAGGGCGGCCTTCCGGTCGACGAGCTGGTACGGACGCCCGGCGGGCGGATCGACCGGGACTCGGCGGACGCCGTCTTCGCCAAGCGCCGGGCCGAGACGGAGCAGTCGCCGGACGACTGGCGGTCCTGGTTCCGGCTCGCCGTGGCGTACCACGACGCCCGGGACACCGCGCGCGCCCGTAAGGCGATGCAGCGCGCCATCGCCCTGCACGACGGCAAGCCGGTACGGGCGGCCGGGGGCTGACCCCGGGGCCGCCCGCGGCGGTACGTCAGCGGTTGGGCGCCCGCGGTACGGCTCAGAGGTGGGCGCCCGCGGCGGTACGGCTCAGAGGTGGGCGCCCGCGGTACGGCTCAGCGGTGGGCGGCGGCCCAGCCCTCGATCGCGTCGGCGGCCCGCTCGAAGCTCTCCGCATGGCCCAGGAAGTCGGCGCCATGGGTGGTGAACATGATCTCCGGCGCTCCGCCGCGCACCGGTTCCAGCAGCACCGCCTGGCCCTGGACGGTCCGCGGCAGGCCCAGCCACTGGACCGGCTGCTGGACCGTGCGTATCGCGGCGATGTCCTGCCAGCGCACGGTGGTGCCGCGGAGGAGGCCGATCCGGCGCAGCCCCTGGGCGCTCACCTCGACGCCGATGCGCACCAGCCTTACGGCTGTCACGATCATCAGTGCCCCGACGGCGGCGCAGATGCCCGCCGCGGGCAGCGATCCCGCCATCGCGATGATCATGGCGGAGAAGAGGACGTACGAGGCGAGCAGAAGCAGCAGAGCGGCGCCCCCGACCCTCCAGGGCCCCGGTCGGTAAGGACGGCGCCAGCGGTCCCGGTCTTCGTAGCCGAGCGGGTCCGCTCCGGCCGCCGCGTCGTCATCGTGGGCGCGGTCGGCGGTCAGGAAGGGCAGGGGCACGGAAGGTCCTCACTCACACACATGTCCGGATGGGCCTGTGCTGGGTGAGGCTATCCCAGCGCCGGTCAGCGTCCGTCGGACGCCTCGGGCTGCTGGATCTGGTGAGTGGGATGCGACTGGCTGTCGAGGGCGGGCATCCCGAACATCAGCGAGCCGATGAACCCCGCGACGATCGTGAGTCCGATCAGAGTCCGCCCCGCTATCTGGGACGGTGTGGCGCGGGGGCGGGGCGGTGGGGTGACATTGCTGCGGAAACGGTCGGCTTCGGCGACGAAGGCGAACGGCACGGGCTCTCGCCGGCGGAACATCTGCGGGCTCTCCTTGGAACCTCGAACGTGAGTACTTCAATGTGTAGGACGCGTGAATGGGCGATTGGGTGCCCTGATCCGTCCACTTTCTGTCAAAAAGTTTGGCGGAGCGGGGCTGTCGGTGGTGGCCCGTAAGCTGGGCGCCGCCCCGAGCGATGCACCACGGAAGGACCCCGCGTGACCGAGATCCCCGCCGAGACCGAGAAGGCCGGCTTCCGCAGCGATGTGACCGTCGAGCTGGTCAAGCACAGCGCCGCCGACTCCGATGTGCTGTGGGCCGCGCGGGTGTCGACCGCGGGCGAGCAGTCCCTCGAGGAGATCACCAAGGACCCGGAGCGCTCCAAGGGGCTGATCAACTTCCTGATGCGGGACCGCCATGGCAGCCCGTTCGAGCACAACTCGATGACCTTCTTCATCAGCGCCCCGATCTTCGTCTTCCGCGAGTTCATGCGGCACCGCGTGGGCTGGTCGTACAACGAGGAGTCCGGTCGCTACCGCCGACTGGAGCCGGTGTTCTACGTGCCGGGGGAGGCGCGCAAGCTGGTCCAGCAGGGCCGCCCGGGGAAGTACGAGTTCGTCGAGGGCACCGCGGCGCAGCATGAGCTGACCGGCCGGGTGATGGAGGACGCGTACCGCCATGCGTACGAGGCGTACCAGGAGATGCTGGCCGCCGGAGTGGCCCGCGAGGTGGCCCGCTCGGTGCTCCCGGTCGGCCTGTTCTCCTCGATGTACGCGACCTGCAACGCCCGCTCGCTGATGCACTTCCTCGGCCTGCGCACCCAGCATGAGCAGGCCGCGGTGCCCTCGTTCCCGCAGCGGGAGATCGAGATGGTGGGCGAGAAGATGGAGGCGGCCTGGTCGGGGCTGATGCCGCTCACCCACGCGGCCTTCAACGCCAACGGCCGAGTGGCCCCGTAGCCCGGGCCGGGCCCGCTCCCCGGACGGATCACCGGGCGAAGTGTCCGTATTGCGGCGTTTCGAGAAGTTCATCTAGGCTGAACAAACGGGCCCGGCACTGCTTGAACCCCCGAGCAGGCAGTGCCGGGTCCCATCTCTTCGCTCCGTCCGCCGCCCCGAGCGAGCGCCGTGGGGCGCGCTACGAGTAGCGTGGGCCCCATGGCACCGACATCCACATCGCAGACCCCTTTCGGGCGGGTGCTGACCGCCATGGTCACGCCATTCACCACTGACGGCGCGCTCGATCTCGACGGCGCCCAGCGGCTCGCCGTTCATCTGGTGGACGCAGGCAATGACGGCCTGATCCTCAATGGCACCACCGGCGAGTCCCCGACCACCAGCGATGCGGAGAAAGCCCAGCTCGTACGCGCTGTGGTGGAGGCGGTCGGGGACCGCGCCCACATCGTGGCCGGAGCCGGTACCAATGACACCCGGCACAGCGTCGAACTCGCCCGCGCGGCCGAGCAGGCCGGTGCCCACGGGCTGCTGGCGGTCACGCCGTACTACAGCAAGCCTCCGCAGGAGGGTCTCCTCCGGCACTTCACCGCCATCGCCGACGCCACCGACCTGCCGGTCATGCTCTACGACATCCCGGGCCGCAGCGGTGTCCCGATCGGCACCGAGACCATCGTCCGGCTCGCCGAGCATCCGCGCATCGTCGCCAACAAGGACGCCAAGGGCGACCTCGGACGCGCAAGCTGGGCCATCGCCCGCTCGCGCCTCGCCTGGTACTCCGGCGACGACATGCTGAACCTGCCGCTGCTGTCGGTCGGCGCGGTCGGCTTCGTCTCCGTGGTCGGCCACCTGGTCAGCCCCGAGCTGCGGGCGATGCTGGAGGCCCATCTCGCGGGCGACGTCGCGAAGGCAACGGAGATCCACCAGAAGCTGCTGCCGGTCTTCACCGGCATGTTCCGCACCCAGGGAGTGATCACGTCCAAGGCCGCGCTCGCCCTTCAGGGCCAGCCCGCCGGGCCGCTGCGCCTGCCCTTGGTCGAGCTGACCGCCGAGGAAACGGAACAGCTAAAGCGCGATCTCGCCGCGGGCGGGGTACAGCTCTAAGCAAAGAGGCGATTGGTCGCACCTTCATACTTCACAACTGCATACAGACACATCAGCAAGTGCACGAATGTCATGCGCGCCATGTGCCCAGGGGGCATGTGGCGCGTGTGGTGAGGAGAGTCTTTTGAGTCATCCGCATCCCGAGCTTGGCCCTCCGCCGAAGCTCCCCGAGGGCGGCCTGCGTGTCACCCCGCTCGGCGGCCTCGGTGAGATCGGCCGGAACATGACGGTCTTCGAGTACGGCGGCCGGCTGCTGATCGTCGACTGCGGGGTGCTCTTCCCCGAGGAGGAGCAGCCCGGAGTCGACCTGATCCTGCCGGACTTCACATCCATCCGGGACCGCCTCGACGACATCGACGGCATCGTCCTGACCCATGGGCACGAGGACCACATCGGCGGCGTCCCCTTCCTGCTGCGCGAGAAGCCCGACATCCCGCTGATCGGCTCCAAGCTGACCCTCGCCCTGATCGAGGCGAAGCTCCAGGAGCACCGGATCCGTCCGTACACCCTCGAGGTCGAGGAGGGGCACCGCGAGCGGATCGGCCCCTTCGAGTGCGAGTTCATCGCGGTCAACCACTCCATCCCGGACGCCCTCGCGGTCGCCATCCGCACCCCGGCCGGCATGGCCGTGCACACCGGCGACTTCAAGATGGACCAGTTGCCGCTGGACGGCCGCCTCACGGATCTGCCCGCCTTCGCCAAGCTCGGCGAGGAGGGCATCGACCTGCTCCTGGTGGACTCCACCAACGCCGAGGTCCCCGGGTTCGTACCGCCCGAGCGCGATATCTCCGGCGTACTGCGCCAGGTCTTCGGCAATGCGCAGAAGCGCATCATCGTCGCCAGCTTCGCCAGCCATGTGCACCGCATCCAGCAAATCCTCGACGCGGCGCATGAGTACGGACGCAGGGTCGCCTTCGTCGGCCGCTCGATGGTCCGCAACATGGGCATCGCGCGCGACCTCGGCTATCTGCGGGTGCCGGCCGGTCTCGTGGTGGATGTGAAGACCCTCGACGACCTGCCGGACGACGAGGTGGTGCTCGTCTGCACGGGCTCCCAGGGCGAGCCGATGGCCGCGCTGTCCCGGATGGCCAACCGCGAT
This sequence comes from Streptomyces niphimycinicus, assembly GCF_018883605.1. GTDB lineage: Bacteria > Actinomycetota > Actinomycetes > Streptomycetales > Streptomycetaceae > Streptomyces > Streptomyces niphimycinicus. Next base: position 19,361 of record NZ_JAHLEM010000421.1, read on the forward strand.
CACCAGATCCGGATCGTCCAGGGCGACACGGTGATCCTGGCCTCGTCGCTGATCCCCGGCAATGAGAACGCGGTCTACCGGGTCATCAACGGGTTGACGCGATGGGGCGCCACGGTCGTCCACAAGGGCAACGCCAAGGTCCATGTCTCCGGCCATGCCTCGGCCGGCGAGCTGCTGTACTTCTACAACATCTGCAAGCCCAAGAACCTGATGCCGGTGCACGGCGAATGGCGCCATCTACGCGCCAACGCCGAGCTGGGCGCGTTGACCGGGGTTCCGAAGAACCGTTGCGTCATCGCCGAGGACGGTGTCGTGGTCGACCTTGTCGACGGCATCGCCAAGATCGTCGGCAAGGTGCAGGCGGGATACGTGTACGTGGACGGCCTCTCGGTCGGCGATGTCACGGAGTCCTCGCTCAAGGACCGCCGCATCCTCGGCGAGGAGGGCATCATCTCGATCTTCGTGGTCGTCGACAGTTCGACCGGCAAGGTCGTGGGTGGTCCGCATATCCACGCGAGGGGCTCCGGGATCGAGGACTCGGCCTTCACCGCGGTCATCCCGAAGATCGAGGACGCCCTGGTGAAGTCGGCATCCGACGGGGTCGTGGACGCGCATCAGCTCCAGCAGTTGGCACGTCGTGCGGTCGGTAAGTGGGTCTCCGACAGCTACCGACGGCGCCCGATGATCCTTCCTGTGGTCGTCGAGGTCTGACGTCCGGTCTGACACCTCCTCAGCACCACACCGGCGCTGAACACGTGGCGGGGCTCCTCGATTTGCATCGAGGAGCCCCGCTCCAGTACGTTTACGGCTCCGCCAGAGGGGAACCCGGAGGACTCAACGGTCACCGGAGGAGCCCACCGGCGGGGGTGGAAATCGACTCGGAGAAATTCTGATAAAGTCGGTGACACCGAAAGGGAAGGCCCTCCAACGGCCACCGGAAACGGAATTCGGACCGGAAACGGAACGGAAAAAGGATCTGGTAAGGTTGGAAACACCGAGGGGAAGCGCCCGGAGAGACCGGTGAAACGGTTTCGAAGGAAGCGTCCGTTCCTTGAGAACTCAACAGCGTGCCAAAAGTCAACGCCAGATATGTTGATACCCCGTCCATCTCGGACGAGGTTCCTTTGGAAAA
>NZ_JAHLEM010000422.1 GCF_018883605.1 Streptomyces niphimycinicus
CACATTCGTACGCGCCGAGGCGGGCACCGCGAGCCCCGCCGCCACCAGCCGGTCGCCCAGCGCCCGCACCGGGGCGGCGGTGACGAGCGCGGTCCGCACCGGCCGCACCGGGGACTGGCCCTCCGGCCCTATCGCGGTGATCACGGACCGCTCCAACTCGTCCCGCCCGTCCGGGACCACGACGGTGACCCAGCCGGTGTGGGCGAGCAGCAGGCGGCGCTCGCGGTACATCGTGACGAGGACCAGCTCGCCCACCCGCCGCGGACCCCCGGACAGAAACGCCGCCTCGTACAGGCTCAGGCCCTTCGCATCCGCCGCCGGATCAGGATCCATCGGCTGGGCGGCGGCGACCGCCGCCAGACACAGACGCGTGCAACTGACAACTGCCGCGCCCCATGCGACGAGCAGGAAAAGGACCCACAACATGGCCGAGTTCTACTCGACCGGGCCGCCGCCGCGCCATGGTTTTCACGATTTGACGCTCTCCTGCCTATAGGCAGGAGATTCCACGGGTCGCCCCGTGGAGTTCCTGCTTCGTCGCCGACTGCCCGCCCGGAGTTCTCCGTTGAGGTCTTACACCTGCTCCACAGGCCGACACTGCCCGTCCGGCAGCCAGAAGGTTCTTCGCGGCGTTCACGTCACGGTCGTGGGTGGCGCCGCAGCCACACGTCCAGGTGCGGACGTGCAGCGGCATCGCCCCGGCGAGGGCGCCGCAGGCGGAGCACAGCCTGGAGGAGGGAAAGAAGCGGTCGACCGCGATCACTTCCCGCCCGTACCAGGCGGCTTTGTACTCCAGCATGCTCCGGAAGTCCGACCAAGCCGCATCACTGATGGCGCGGGCCAGGCTCCGGTTCCTGACCATGTTCCGCACGGTCAGGTCCTCGATCACGAGCGTTTGGTTTTCACGCACGAGACGAGTGGTCAGCTTGTGCAGCCCATCACGCCGGCGGTCGGTGATCCGGGCGTGGATTTTGGCGACCTTGCGCCGGGCCTTCGCCCGGTTCGCGGAGCCCTTGGCCTTCTTCGCGAGGCGCCGCTGGGCCAGGGCGAGCCGGGCACGGTCACGGCGCTCGTGCCGGGGGTTGGCGATCTTCTCGCCGGTGGAGAGGGTCAGCAAGTGGTTCAGGCCGACGTCGATACCGACCGCCGCACTCGTGGCGGGCAGGTGCCTGACGCCCCGGTCCTCGCACAGCATCGAGACGAACCAGCGGCCCGCCGCGTCCTGGGACACGGTCACCGTGGATGGCTTCCCTCCCTCGGGCAGGGGGCGGGACCACACGATGTCCAGTGGTTCGGCCATCTTCGCCAGTGTCAGCTTCCCGTCGCGGAAGCGGAAGCCGCTGGTGGTGTACTCGGCGGACTTCCAGGACTTCTTCCGCGACTTGAAGCGCGGGTACTTCGCCCGCTTGGCGAAGAAGTGGGTGAACGCCGTCTGGAGGTGCCGCAGCGTCTGCTGGAGCGGGACCGAGGAGACCTCGTTGAGATAGGCCAGTTCCTCGGTCCTCTTCCACGCCGTCAGCATGGCCGACGTGGCGTTGTAGTTGACGCGCTCCTGCCGGGCCCACGCCTCGGTCCGGGCCGCGAGCGCCAGATTGTAGACCTTCCGGACACACCCGAACGTGCGCGACAGCTCGGCTGCCTGCGCACTGGTCGGATAGAAGCGGTACCGATACGCCCGCTTCACAGGAGCCGTGGTCACACTCACACGCTAGCGGGACGGCAAGTGAAGACCAAAGCTGCGGGTCAGGGCACGGTCTTTCGCCCTGGCGGCGAAATCCCGCTCCTCACCCTGCTCCGCAGGAGTCCGTTTCCTCTCCGCCGTGAACGGCAGAGTATCCACGGAGCCACCTGATGAACGACTCGCCCGGACGCGCAGCTCGCTCGGGCGAGACTCGCGTTGATCAAGGACCGTGACCGGTCGCGCGCGATCCGCCAGACCGGACCCCCTGGTCATGCCGGGCCTGCCGGTCCTCGTGGCGGCAACCCAGCCCGAGGCGCGGCGGCTCAGCCGCCCCCGCAGCCTCCGCCCCCGCCGCAGCTCGACCCCGAGGAGCCGCCGCACGACGACCCCCCGCCTCCGCCGCAGGACGAGCCGCCGCACGAGGAGCCGCCGCAGCCGGAGCTATCCCCTCCGCACCACGATCCGCCGCCGGAGTCCGAGGCGCCCGAAGACCCCGAGGCGCCCGAAGACCCCGAGTCGGTCGACGACCCCGAGGCGCCCGGCACCCTCTGCGCGTCCAGCAGTTGCTTCCGCAGCAGCGGATCCTCCGTCAGGGCGGCCGCCCCGGTCAACGCGACGACGAGCGCGACGGGGACCGTCGCCGGCTGGCCGATGGTCAGGGCGTGCCGCCGTAGGCCGATCCCCGACTCCCTCCGGTACGCCGCGAGCGCCTGCTTCCCGGCGGCGGTCAGTCGGCGCTTGGTCGCACCGGCGCAGATTCCGCCGACGAGGAAGCCGGTGAAGAGCGCGGGGGCGATCGCGAAGATCAGCGGGAGTCCGCCGTCGGCGACGGAGCCGACGCTCATCATGATGCCCAGGAACACGCCCACCACGCAGAGCGTGTTCTGCGCCCGTGCCGCGCCCCGCCAGAACCGGAGGGCGTCCGGCCGCACCATCAGCCCGCGCCCCGCCAGCCGGTCGCCGATCGCCTGTACCGCCGCACCGCGCATCAACTCCCGGCGCAGCCACTTCAGGGCGCCGTGCGGGGAGCGGGCGCACAGCCGCAGCAGGTCCTCCTCGACCGGGCCGCGCGCGATCGGCTGCCGCACCGAGACCACTCCGGGGTCGCCGATGGCCAGCCGCCCGTCCGCGTACATCGTGCTGATCACGGTGTCCGCCGTCCGGCCCGGACCGCCCGCCAGGAACGCGGCCTCCAGCAGGTCGTACGCCCGGGCGTCCACCGGCCTCACGGCCTCCCTGCGCCGGGCCCGGACCGTGCCGGTGATGAGCACCGCCGATGACAGCGCGACGGCCGCGTAGACCAGGATCACCGCCGTGCTCATGCCGCTCGCCGCCCGCTCAGCGCGAGCCGGACCCGGCGGGCCAGCCGCGCCGCCGGATGGGACGCCAGGGGCGCGGGCCCGGACCGCTCCCGCCACCACAGCGTCAGACGGCGCCGGGCCGCCGGGTCCTCGGGCCGTCCGTCCGCCAGCAGATGCTCGGCGAACGCCAGCGCGTCGCGGCGGTAGCCGCCGGTCATCGGGCGGCCGTCGGCGTACCGCGCGAACGCCGGGCGGTAGCCGGTGCCCAGGATCTCCGGCAGCTCCGGGGCCACCTTGGCGACCACGGACGCCCGCTTGGCGGTCAGCGCCGCGCTCTGCACCCGCAGCCGCCGCCGGTCGAAGCCCTCGGGTGGCGGGGTGCCCCCGACCAGTGCGGACAGCAGCGAGGTCTGGGCGAGCGCCAGCCGCTCACGGACGGCGTCCGGCACGGGAGCCTCGGGCACGGCGGCGGCCGTCACCGGGCCGGGCATACTCACCGGAACCGACGCCCGCACCGCGGGGGCGGCCTCTTCCGCAGTCCCCGACGCCGTCCCTGCCATCGCCCCCGACGCCGTCCCCGCCGCCACCGCCCCTGCCGCCGTCACCCCACGGATCGCGTCCAGCTCGCCCGCCAGCTCCCCGGCCGCCGGGAAGTCCTCGTCGCGCTCCAGCAGTACGCCGGGCGGTGCCGTACGGGCGCACAGTTCGGCGAGGACGTCGAGCACCGGCTGGGTCACCGGATGGGCGTGGCTGTCGTGCCACACCCCGTCCTTCTCGACCCCGCCCGCCACATGGACGTAGGCGATCGCCGACGTGGGCAGCTCGTCCAGCGCCTTGGCCGGGTCCTCGCCCCGGTTGACGTGGTTGGTGTGCAGATTGGCCACGTCGATGAGCAGCCGCACCCCCGTGCGCTCCACCAGCTCGGCCAGGAACTGGCCCTCGGTCATCTCCTCGCCGGGCCAGGAGATCAGCGCCGCGATGTTCTCCACCGCGAGCGGCACCGGCAGCGCCTCCTGCGCGATGCGCACGTTCTCGGACAGCACGTCCAGCGCGTCACGGGTCCGCGGCACCGGCAGCAGATGCCCTGCCTCGATGGCCGCAGACGCGGTCAGCGGCCCCCCGGCCCTGACGAACGCGATGTGCTCGGTGACCAGCGGCGAGCCCAGCGCCTCGGCCCGCTCGGCCAGCGCCCGGAGGCGGCCGGGATCGGGCCGCTCGGCTCCCCCGAGGCCGAGTGACACCCCGTGCGGGACCACCGTGGTCCCGCGTTCGCGCAGCCGCCGGAGCGCGTCCGGCACATGGTCGGGGCAGATGTTCTCCGCCACCACCTCCACCCAGTCGATGCCGGGCAGCAGCGCGATGTCGTCGGCGATCTCCGGTCGCCAGCCGATTCCGGTACCGAGGCGCACCATGGCTCCCCCTCCTCGTTCCGTACCGCGTCCCCCGCGGTGTTGTTCTCGCGTGCCGGGGTGATGACCCCGTAGAAGGAGGACGAATCCCCCGGCCCCCTGGTTCAGAGCTTCATTTGAGCTTCGGGGCAGCACGCCACAGGGGCGTACGCGGGGCCATCGGCCGAGGGCGGTCCGGGCGGTGCGAAAGGTCACCGGGTGGGTGGTGTCGCTGAATATGGTCACTGTTGCAAAAAATTGGAGCCCTGTGGCGACAGATGTTCAGAGTGGAAAATAGGATCGGTCTGGTCCGGGGGGATGGAAGATCACACCTTTGTGCCGCGCCCGCGCGCGGAGCGAGCGTGGGGGAAACACGTGCTGGGCAGCAGTGACAACGCCATGGGGAAGCACCGTAAGCACCGCCGAAAGCCGTCGTCGCAGAGCCGGAGGATGCGGCTGCGCCGCTGGGCGGTGGCGCGGGTCCGGCTGGACTACCCCCGGGCGGGGCGGCGTGGTGTGCGGCGTTGGCTGCCGACGTGGCGTCAGATCACCCTGCTCTTCCTGTTCTGCCTCGGCAGTCTGACCGGTCTGCTGAGCTATCTGTATCTCCAGACCGACATACCCAAGAACCTGAACGACTTCGCCACCCAGCAGGACAACGTCTACTACTGGGCGGACGGCACCGAGATGGCCCGCACCGGTCCGGTCAACCGGCAGGAGGTGCCGCTGGACAAGGTGCCCCAGGATGTCCAGTGGGCGGTGCTCGCCGCCGAGAACGCCAGTTTCTACTCCGACAGCGGAGTGTCCCCGAGCGGTCTGATGCGCGCCGTGACACGGATGGTGACGGGTGGTGAGACCCAGGGCGGATCCACCATCACCCAGCAGTATGTGAAGAATGCCTATTTGAATCAGCGTCAGACATTCTCCCGCAAGCTCACCGAGATGTTCATGGCCATCAAGCTGGACGACCGGATGAGCAAGCGGGAGATCCTTCAGCGCTATCTGAACACGAGCTGGTTCGGGCGCGGCAGTTACGGCATTCAGCGGGCGGCGTACGCGTACTACGGCAAGGACGTCTCGGAACTCAACGCGAGCGAGGGCGCGTTGCTCGCCTCGCTGCTCAAGGGCGCCGGGACATTCGATCCGACGGTCAGCGCCAAGAACCACAAGCGGGCCGTCGACCGCTGGAAGTGGGTGCTGGACCGGATGGTCGACATCGGAAAGCTCTCCCGCTCCGAGCGGGCGCGCTATACGTCGTTCCCCGAGCCCAAGGCGCCGCCCAGGCCGGCCGGGCTCACCGGTCAGGTCGGCTATCTGGTGGAGACGGCCAAGGCGTATGTGAGCTCCCATACCGAGATATCCGACGCCGATTTCGATCTGGGCGGCTATCAGATTCACACCACCTTCGAGAAGCCGAAGGTCCAGGCGCTGGCCAAGGCGGTGAAGAAGACCCGGGACACCCTCGATCCCGAGCAGCGCCCCGAGGACCGCCATGTGCGGATCGGCGCCGCCTCGGTGGCCCCCGGCGGCGCGATACGCGCGCTGTACGGCGGCCCCGGCTATCTGGAGCAGGGATTCAATGACGCGAACGCCTCCAACGTCCCGGCCGGCACCTCCTTCACCCCCTTCGTCTACGCCGCCGCGCTGCGCGACGGCGTTCTGCTGAAGCGCAACGGGGAGCGGACGCCCGTGACCCCCTCGACGTTGTACGACGGCGACAACAAGATCGCGGTGCATACGCCCGAGGGGCCGTACTGGGACCGCAGCGGCAAGATCGTGCGGGCCGTCAACGACGGGGACGCCTCCTATGGGCAGGTCTCCCTGCGCCAGGCGATCGAGCGGTCCATCAACACCCCGATGATCCAACTGGGCATGGACGTCGGCCTGGACCGGGTCCGGCAGGCGTCCATCGACGCGGGGCTGCTGCCCAGCAGCTTCGGCGCGCGGGTGCCCGCGTTCTCGCTCGGCACCGCGACGCCCAGCTCGATCCGTATGGCCAGCGCCTACGGGACGTTCGCCGCCGAGGGCACCCACTACGCGCCGTACTCGGTGAGCGGGCTCACCCACGGCGGGCAGCGGCTCGCACTGCGCAAGGACAGCGCCAAGCGGGCCTTCAGCCCGGTGGTCGCGGCGCAGGTGGACGAGGCGCTGCGGGGCGCCGTCCAGAGCCCGGACGGCGCGGCGCACGGGGCGGCCGAGGCCGGTGAGGTGGCCGGTAAGGCGGGCACGGCGCAGGACGGCAAGTCCGCCTGGTTCGTCGGCTACACCAAGAAGCTGTCGACGGCGGTCTCGCTGTCCCGGGTGGACCCCAAGTCGCAGGAACTGATGCCGCTCAAGGGGATGGGCGGGGAAGCCACCGAGACCTCGGGCGACACCTATCCCCTGGACATCTGGAAGAGCTATATGACGGATCGGGCGGCGGAATAGGCCCCGGGGAAGCGCGGCAACAGGACTGCCGTCGGGCTACTGGGTCTTGGTGTACGTGGACCAGTCCGGCGACTCCGCCGGGTCCAGCATCCGCAGCTTCTCCAGGACCTTCGGGTCCTGGGCGTCCAGCCAGTCGGCGAGTTGCTTGAACGACACGCACCGCACCCCGTCGCGGCGGCAGACCTTCCGCATCACGTCCTCGATGGCCTGCATATAGATGCCACCGTTCCACGTCTCGAAGTGATTGCCGATGAACAGCGGCGCCCGGCTGCCGTTGTAGGCCCGCTCGAAGCCGTTCAGATACCCCTCGCGGGTCAGCCGCTCCCACTCCGGGTACTTCGCCGGGTCGCCCTCGGTGCTGTCACCGGACTGGTTGAAGAGGAAGTTGAAGTCCATCGAGAGGACCTGCTTCTCGCTCTCCGGGTACGGCACGAGCTGGAGCGGGAAGTTCCAGATTCCGTCGATCTTGGACGGCCAGAGCTGGAAGTCGCCCGGGGAGCTGGCGTCATAGCGCCAGCCGAGGGACTTGATGGCCGGAATCAGCGTCTTCTGGCCCTCCAGGCACGGCGCGCGCCCGCCCACCAGCTCCACGTCGTAGTCGAACGGCAGCGGTTTGACGTCGGTGAAGCCGGTGTTGGTCTTCCAGTGCTTCACAAAGGAGTACGCCTGCTCCGTTTCGCTCTTCCACTCCTGGGTGGACCAGTCCTGCCCGCCCTTGGCGCCGCAGAAGTGGCCGTTGAAGTGCGAGCCGATCTCATTGCCGTCCTGCCAGGCCCCGCTGAGCTGCTCCAGGGTCTCCCTGATGTGCTCGTCGGTGGGGAAGGATATGGCGGCCGAGCCCGGCTTGTGCTGGGGCGGCCGATAGAGGTCGCTCTTCGTCTTGGGCAGCAGATACATGCCGCTCAGGAAGAACGTCATCGTGGCGTCGCTCTCCTTGGCCACCTGGCGGAAGCGGGAGAAGAGATGGTCGTCGTTCTCCAGCGCGCCGTCCCAGGAGAAGACCACGAACTGCGGCGGCTTCTCACCGGGTTTGAGCTTCTCGGGCTTGAGCTGATGCGGCTGCGGTCCGGTGTAGGACGTGGAGCCGTCCCCGAGCACCTTGACCTTGCCGTCCCAATGGGCGTACTTGTCCTTCTTCTTGGGCTCCCTGGGGACCCGGTCCGACTTGGGAGACGTCGTGGCGGCGGGGAGGTCCCCGCCCTGTGTGCCGCCCGCGTCCCCCGGCGAGGTCAGGGCTATCAGCAGTGCCACCACGACTGCCACGGCCGTGAGCGCGCCTATGGGCGCGGCCACGCCATAGGCGTTCTTCGCGTTTAAATCCTTCAACGCTTTCACGATCTTCAGCGCCTTCACGGGTCCCGCCCCCTGGCAACAGTACAGATGTACGCCCCCCTCAGTATCACAGAAGTATCACGTGCTCTTCACATCGGTCTCCTCACCAACCGGTCAGAAGCAGGTGGTTGACGAGCAGTCCGAGACACGCCTGGGCCATAAGCCAGCGGCGACGATCAATGGCGGGCAGCAGTGCGGCGGTGGGCAGCAGCCAGACCAGGAAGGGAAGCCAGATCCGCTCCGTCTCGGCCTTGCTCATCCCGGACAGATCGGCCACGACGAGCGCGAGCAGCACGGCGAAGGCCGGCACCACGAGCCCGTCCGGGGCACCAGGACCGCCCGGGCGCAGTCGCCTTACGGTCTCCGGCACCGCCGTCAGCATGCGCCGCGCCCCCGCGACACAGGCCGGACCGGCGACCACCGTAGCGACGGCGAGGTTGGCCCAGACCCAGTACGCGTACGGGCGGTCCGAGGCCACGCCCTGGTAGTAGCGCTCGACCAGCAGCGAGTACCCCTCCCACCACTGGAAGCCGGTCAGCGTGAACGCACCGGCCACCACCGCCGCCCCCATCAGCGCGAAGGGCAGCGGCCGGGCGGTACGGGCGAGCAGCAGCACGGCGGCGGCGGGCAGCGCCAGCAGCGTCAGCCCGTAGGAGAGATAGGCCGTCAGCCCCAGCAGCAGCCCGGAGCAGAACCCGACCGCCCCGGGCGCCCGGACCGTACGCGTCGCCGCGAGCGCCAGCAGCGCCAGCCCCCAGGCCGCGACGGCCGCGAAATAGCCGTCGGCCGAGGCACCCACCCAGACCGCCCCGGGGGCCAGGACCAGGAACGGGGCGGCAGCGCGCGCGGCCCGCTCCTGCCCCAGGGCGCGCAGCGTCACCAGGATCGCGACCGCCGCCGAGCCGCCCACCGTGATGCAGAAGGCCCCCGCCCACCCGCCGCCGCCCAGGCCCAGCCGGTCCAGGCCCACGAAGGTGAGCACGGCGCCCGGCGGATGGCCCGCGATATGGGCGGGCCAGTGGTCGGGCTGGGTGAGCAGGATGTGGCCGGTGAAGCCGCGCAGGGCCGCGCCGATGTCGTGGAACCGGTCGACACCGCGCAGATATTCGTGGCGCGCGGTCAGCCGCCCGGCCACCCCCCGCTGCCATCCGTCGACCAGCGCCAGCGACCAGATCCAGGCCATGGACGCCGCCCAGACGGCCCCCAGCAGCCCCCGCCACGGCAGCCGCGCCGCGAGCCGGGGACCGTGCGCGACGACCGCGACGGCGACGGCCAGGGCGGCGGGCGTGCCGGGGCCCACATGGGGCAGCCAGTCGGCGTACAGCGGCGCCCATTCGACGTACAGCGAGTGATCGGCCCGCTGGATCAGGGTGCCGACGACGGCGGCGACGGCGAAGAGCACGGCGGCGGCAGCGGCGGCGAGCACGTCCTGGCGGCGGCCGGTCCGCTTCTCGTTCTCGACGGCCCGGGTGTCGATGCCGCTGTGGAGGGGGAGTTTCACGACGTCACGCTACGTCGTGAAGCCCGCGTCCGGGCCGCCGCGCCGCGCGCCGTCACCGGACCGTCAGATCCTTACGGCAGGGCGGCTGACGTCACCGTTTCGTCATGGCCTCAAGGCACCGGAACGCGGCGCGGCCGCCCTACGGTCATGCCATGAGCCACCCTCCCCGTACCCACCGTGACCGCCGGGCCCTGTGGCGGAGCCCGCTGCGCGGCCCCTGGCTGACGTCTGTGCTCGGCCTGATCCTGCTCTTCGGCCTGCCCGTGCTCTTCGTGACCGGACTGCTGTCGTACGCCGCCTACAACCCCGATCTGTCGCCGGTCAACGACCAGACCCCGGACAAGGGGCTGCTCGGCTTCTATCTCTTCACCTGGCCGACCAACCCCTCCTGGCTCTACCGCGTCAACCAGGGCGTGCACGTCACCCTCGGGATCGTGCTCGTCCCCGTGCTGCTGGCCAAGCTGTGGTCGGTCATCCCCAAGCTGTTCATCTGGCCGCCGGTGCGCTCGGTGGGGCACGCACTGGAGCGGCTCTCGCTGCTGGCGCTGGTCGGCGGCGGGCTGTTCGAGTTCGCGACCGGAGTGCTCAACGTCCAACTGGACTACATCTTCCCCGGCTCCTTCTACCCGCTGCACTTCTACGGGGCATGGATCTTCATGGCCGCCCTCGTGGTCCATGTGGCGCTGCGGATCCCGGTCATGGTGCGGGCGCTGCGCAGCCGCGATCTGCGGGCCGAACTGCGCACCCGAGCCTCGGACACCAAGCCGGAGCCGCCGGACGAGACCGGCCTGGTCAGCCCGCAGCCGGCCGCGCCCACCATGTCACGGCGGGGCGCGCTCGCCATGGTCGGCACCGGCTCGTTCGCGCTGCTGGTGGTGACGGCCGGTCAGAGCATCGGCGGCCCGCTGCGCGAGACCGCCGTGCTCGCGCCGCATGGCCGCAACCCCGGGTCGGGTCCCAATGGCTTCCAGATCAACAAGACCGCCATGGCCGTCGGCGTCCGCGCCCGCGACATCGGCCCCGACTGGCGGCTGGTGGTGCGGGGCGCGACGGGCCGCGAGACCGTCCTCACCCGGGAGCGGTTGCTGCGGCTGCCGCGACACGGCGCGGCGCTGCCCATCGCCTGTGTGGAGGGGTGGTCGACCTCCGACCAGCGGTGGGACGGGGTGCGGCTGGCCGACCTCGCGGCGCTGGTGGGGCATGCCGACCGGCCCCCGAGGGTCCTGGTGGAGTCGGTGCAGCGGCATGGCTCCTTCCGCCGCGTCGTGCTGAGCGACGTCCAGGTCCGCGACCCGCGCTCGCTGCTGGCCCTGAGGGTCAACGGCGCGGATCTGTCGCCGGACCACGGCTATCCGGCGCGGGTGATCGTGCCCGGGGCCCCGGGTGTGCACAACACCAAGTGGGTCGGCCGGCTGACCTTCGGGAACTTCGAGGAGGGCGCGTGAAGGGGCTCGGGCGAGGCCGTGGGCCTCGGGGCGACCGTATGAGCCGGCTTCGAGGAGACCGTATGAAGGCCGCACTGCACCGCTTCGGGCCGGGGGCCGTCCTCCACCGCTTCGGGCTGCGGCGGCTGGAACGGGAGTCACCGCTGCGGCTGGTGCTGCTGCTGTGCTCGTTCGCGCTGACCGGCTACGCGGGGGTCAGACTGCTGAGCGGCGACTGGTTCGGGATCGTGCTGTGGATCGTCGGCGCCGCCCTCCTCCATGACCTGGTGCTGCTTCCGCTGTACGCGTTCGCCGACCGTGCCGTGGGCGCCGTACTCCCGGACCCGGCCCGCTGGATCAACCATGTGCGGGTGCCCGTCTTCCTGTCCGGGCTGCTCATGCTGGTGTGGTTCCCGCTGATCCTCGGCCGGCAGGAGCGCCGCTATGAGCACGCGACCGGGCTGAGCGCCGATGTCTTCTGGCCGCGCTGGCTGCTGATCACCGCGGGACTCTTCGCCGCCTCGGCCCTATGGCTGGCGGTCCGGGTGGCGATCCGGGTGTGGCGGCGCCGTCCGGGTCCTCGGCGTGGCGCCCCGGCGGCGGGGGAGCGGAAGCCGCCCGCAGGGCCCGCACGGCCCAGCCGGTCATGATCGCCGCACCGGCGACCGCGTACCCCAGCGTCCCGACCCACGCGCCGTCGTCGACCGCACGGGCCGTCACATACTGGGCAACTCCCGCGAGCGGCAGGCCGAGCCACTCCCAGCGCCCGTCGAGCGCCACCAGCGCCACCACCAGCAGCGCGTACCAGGGATAGCCGGGCGTCATCAGCAGGAACGCGGTCCCGGTCACCACCAGCGCACCGCGCCAGGGCCGACCGGGGTCACCGCGCAGCAGCACCCATGCGACGACCATGAGCAGGACGGCGGCGACCACCGGCAGGGCCCAGTTCTCCGGGGCGGGGTGGAGCAGCCGCAGCAGCGCGTAGCGGTTCTTGTCGTCCGCGGCGGTGGAGCCCGTCTCGTACCCCTCCTCCGCCGCATAGCCGGTGAGATAGCCGAGCACGGAGGAGCGCGAGAGCAGGACGTACGGAAGGTAGCCGAGCGCGACCACGGCCGCGGCGGGCAGCACGATCGCGGCGGCGGGGCGCATCGCCGCTGCCGCCGCGCGGCGGATCCGGGTGGGCGGCGAGGTGGGGCTCCCGGCGTTTTTGGGGGGTTTGAGGGCCTTGGCGGCCTTGGGGGTCTTGGCGTTCGTGGTGTTCGTGGTGTTCGTGGTGTTCGTGGTGTTCGTGGTGTTCGTGGCGAGGATGCCGGAGAGCGCACCCGGCAGGGTCACGGCGGGCAGCAGCTTGGCCGCGATCGCCGCGCCGAGCAGCACCCCGCCCAGGGCGCGGCGGCGGGGGACGGCGACCAGGCCCGCGACGGTCAACAGCACGCCCAGCGCGTCGACATGGGCGTTGTTCACCGCCTCC
>NZ_JAHLEM010000423.1 GCF_018883605.1 Streptomyces niphimycinicus
CGAGGATGCCGGAGAGCGCACCCGGCAGGGTCACGGCGGGCAGCAGCTTGGCCGCGATCGCCGCGCCGAGCAGCACCCCGCCCAGGGCGCGGCGGCGGGGGACGGCGACCAGGCCCGCGACGGTCAACAGCACGCCCAGCGCGTCGACATGGGCGTTGTTCACCGCCTCCACCGGTACGGCCGGGCACCAGGCCCACAGCGCCGCGCGGGCGGTCGCGAGACGGGGATCGGGACGGCGGCGTGCCGCGGCGAGCAGTACGGCGGTGGTGGCGACGGACAGCAGTGCCCCGCCGGTCTGTAGCGGGAGGAGAGTGGAACCTGATGGCGCCGAGCGGTGTACAAGCAGGAAATAGCCCTCTGCGACGGGAGGATAGATCGTATGGACCGCGGGGCGATTGAGGCGGGTGCACTGCGGCTCGGCGGGGCCGGAGGTGCCGCGCGTGTGGTCGGGGGTGCCATGGGGGTGGTCGGGCGCTGGATTGGCGCGCGGGTGGGCGCCGGGTGTGGGAGATCCGGGTGCGGGGCGGACGGGGGCGCGGTCGGGGCCTTGGCAGGCGGAGCCCTTCGGGAAGAGCCAGGGGTCGCGCAGCGGAGCGAGCGCGGGGTCCTCGGGCGCGTGGTCATAGGGGGATATGCCCGCGGCCTGCACACGTCCGTCCCAGGCGTAGCGGTAGGCGTCGGTGCTGGTGCGCGGCGGCGCGAGCAGGCCCGTGGCGGCGACCGCTGCGCTCCCCACGAGCACGAAGACGGCTGCCTGACGGGCGCCCAGACGGCGAACGGTCCACGCCGCCGCGGCGAACAGCACCCAGGCGAGGGCGTACCAGCGGGAGAGCACGCCGGGCGCGGTGTGGAAGTCGTCCCTGCGGAAGGTGAGGGCGAGTACGGCTATCAGGGAGCCGAGCAGCGTGGCCAGCGCGAGCGGGGTGAGCCACGGGTGGGCGGTCCGGGTCCGCGCGGCCCGGGTGGGGCGCGCTGCCGGGCAGGGCTCGTCCGTGCCGTCAGGCGGTGCTGCGAGGCGGTCGCGGGCCGGTGGGCGAGGGCCCGGGCCGGAGCGCTGATCAGGCACCCGGCCGGTCCATCGGGCGAGTCGGCCGGGCCGCAGCAGGCCGCGCGGCGATGCGGGCACGGCTCAGCGCTCCGTGGGGGATCGGGGCAGGGGCGGTGTGCGGCGCAGCGACACAAAGCTCCGGTCCCGCGCGGTCCACTGCTCGACCGGGTTCCAGCCCACCGCGCGTGCGTGGTGCAGCAGTGCGGGGACGCCGACCCGGGCCCAGGGGAAGGCCGTTCCCATGTCGCCCCGGCCGTCGTCCACGCGCACCCGCACCCGCTCGTCCACATCGGCCGCCGCGGCCTCCACCAGCAGCAGCCCGTCGGGGGCTATGAGTTGAGCGACGCGCGCGAGGAGTGCCTGGGGATCGCCGCCGATGCCGATGTTGCCGTCGATCAGCAGCGCCGTGCCCCAGCGTCCCTCGCCGGGCAGCGGTTCGAAGACCGAGCGGCACAGTGCGGGCCCGCCCGCGCGGACCGTTCGGGCGACCGCGGCCTGGCTGACGTCGATGCCCAGGCAGGGGCGGCCGCGCAGGGCCAGCGCGGCCACCAGCCGACCGGGTCCGCAGCCGATGTCGAGGGCCGGGCCCTGGCAGCGCCGCAGCACTGTCCGGTCGGCCGAGTCGGCGTCCGCACACCAGCGTTCGACGTCCAAGGGCAGCATCCAGCCGTCGGCTCGGCGCAGGAACAGCGGACCTCGGCCCGCGTGCAGCGCCCGGACATAGGGGTCGGCATGCCAGGCGGCCGCCGCACGGCGAGCGGGAGCCCGCTCACGTACCGATCCGTCTCGTACGGACCCGTCTCGCACCAATCCGTCGCGTACGGATCCCTCGCGCACCGGTCCCTCGTGTACGGATCCGTCTCGTACTGTCTCGGCCGTGCTCATCCGGCGGTGGTCCGGGACAGCCGGGCGAGGGTGCGGGCGAGGCGTCCGCCCGGGGCGTCGGCCGCCACGCGTGCGGCGTCCTCCGCCGTGTCCACGTCGCGCAGCATCGGCAGGTCGCGCACCCGCAGCCCCGCGTCCGTCAGCCGGCGCCGCTGTGCGGCACCGGTAGTGGCGGTGGACATCGGCACGCCCCGCAGCAGCCCGGGGTCCGGTTGCGCGAGGCCCAGGGCCCAGAAGCCACCGTCGGCGGCCGGGCCGAACCAGGCGTCGCAGTCGTGCCAGCCGTTCGGGTCCAGCGCGGGGGCGAGCAGAGCGGGGGTCACCTGTGGGGTGTCCATGCCGATCAGCAGGGTGGCGCCCCGGCAGGCGGCGAAGGCCGCGGCGAGTCGCTCGTCCAGACCGCCGTCGCACTGCGGCACCACCTCGAACCCCGGCGGCAGCCATGGCCCGGGGTGCCCGTCGAGCACCAGCACCCTGCGGCGGGCGGGCATGGCGAGCGCGGCGTGCAGCGTGTCGGCGAGGCACGCCTCGGCGAGCGAGGCGGCCTCGGCGGGGGAGTACGGGGGAGTGAGCCTGGTCTTCACCCGCCCGGGCACCGGTTCCTTGGCGATGATGAGCAGCGTCGTCCCGTCCTCGTGGGCGGACCGGGAGTCGGTGTCCGCACGGATACCCGCACCGGCGACCGGCCCGTTGGCGGCGTCAGGTCCGGAGCCGGGGCGGGCGGGAGCCGAGGGGGCCTCCGCCGCGTTCGCCCCCTCGCGTGGCGCGGCGCTCACCGTGCGGCCCTCGTGGCCGCGGCCAGGTCGTGGGCCACCGGCGGCTGGCGCAGCACGGCGCGCATATCGCGCACCGCGTGCCAGGTGCCCCGCCAGGTGCCGGTGACCTTCGACTTCCCGGTGCGCGGCCGGTACGGCACCTCGCGCTCCTCGATCCGCCATCCCGCGTCCGCGGCCCGCACGACCATCTGGAGCGGATAGCCGCTGCGCCGGTCGGTGAGGCCGAGGGCGAGCAGCGGTTCGCGCCGCGCGGCCCGCAGTGGGCCGAGGTCGCCCAGCGTGAGGCCGGTGCGCCGGCGCAGCATGCGGGTCAGCGCGATATTGCCGAGCCGGGCGTGCATCGGCCAGGCCCCCCGCTCCTGGGGACGCCGTCGGCCCAGCACGAGGTCGGCGCCGCCTTCCGCGACGGTCCGCACGAAGGAGGTCAGCAGGCCGGGGTCGAGCGAGGCGTCGCAGTCGCAGAAGCAGACGATGTCGGCCTCGGCGGCGAGGAGCCCGGCGTGGCAGGCGGCGCCGAAGCCACGGCGCGGTTCGTGCACGACGGTGGCGCCGTGGGCGCGGGCGACCGTGGCCGAGCCGTCCGTGGAGCCGTTGTCGACGACGATGGCGCGCCAGCCGGCCGGGATGCGGGCCAGCACCCAGGGCAGGGCGGCGGCTTCGTCCAGACAGGGCAGGACGACGTCCGCACAGGGGGTGGTCGAGTTTGTCACCCGCACCACACTACGAAGGAGAAAGTGACATTTCGGGCTTCAGGTTCTTACGAAACACGGACGTCGTCCGGTCCGCGGGCTCCCTGCCGCACCCTGGCACCGGACCTGGTGTCACGCTGTGGGACATGCAGCAGACCCCGTCTCCCACCCGCGTGCTCGTCGTGGACGACGATCCGACCGTGGCCGAGGTCGTCGCCGGGTACCTCGGCCGGGCCGGATTCGCCGTGGATCAGGCCGCCGACGGTCCCGGGGCGCTCGCCCGCGCCGCCGCCCGCCGGCCGGATCTGGTCGTCCTCGACCTGATGCTGCCCGGTATGGACGGGCTGGAGGTGTGCCGCGCGCTCCGCGACAAGGGACCGGTGCCGGTCATCATGCTCACCGCGCGCGGTGATGAGGAGGACCGGATCCTCGGCCTGGAGATCGGCGCGGACGACTACGTCACCAAGCCGTTCAGCCCACGGGAACTGGTGCTGCGCGTGGAGTCGGTGCTGCGCCGCGGCCGGACCGGTCCGCAGGTCTCCGGCTCGTCCGCGCCCGCCCCGGGGGGTGTGGCACACCGCGCCGGGATCACCCTCGATCCCCTGGCCCGGCGCGCCACCCGGCACGGCCGGGAAATCGCCCTGACGGTGCGCGAGTTCGACCTGCTGTCCTTTCTGCTGCGCAACCCGGGGGTGGCCTTCACCCGCGAGGAGCTGATGCGCGAGGTGTGGGGCTGGGACTTCGGGGATCTGTCCACCGTCACCGTCCATGTGCGGCGGCTGCGCGGAAAGGTCGAGGACGATCCCGCCGCGCCCCGGCTCATCCAGACCGTCTGGGGCATCGGCTACCGCTTCGACGCCCCGCCCGAGGCCGCCGACGAGGGGCCACCGGACGACCGCCCACGGGACGAGGCACGACCGGACGAGGGGCGACGGGGCGGCGACGGACGGGACCGGACACGACGGGACGGCGACGGGCGGGGGGCGGGCTCCGATGCGTGATGTGTTCCTCATGGCGGCGTTCGCCTTCCTCGGCGCGGCGGCGGCCGGTCTGCTGGGCGCGCTGGCGCTGCGGCTGGTGCGCGGCTGTTCGGTCGCGGTGTCCCTCGCCGTCGTCGCCGCCGTCGCGGTCACGGCGATGCTCACCGGAACGCTGGCCGTGGCCTGGGCGATGTTCCTGTCCCCGCACGACCTGACGGTGGTCACGACCGTCTGCGCCATGGCCGCCGTGGTGTCCCTGGCCACCGCGCTGCTGCTGGGCCGCTGGGTGGTGGCGCGCAGCAACGCGCTGGCCCGCGCCGCCCGCTCCTTCGGGGACGGCGGGAGCTTCGCCGCCCCCGACGGCCAGGCCACCGCCGAACTCGCCGCGCTCGGCCGCGAACTGGCCGCCACCAGCGCCAAGCTGGCCGCCTCCCGCGAGCGTGAGCGCGCCCTGGAGTCCTCCCGCCGGGAGCTGGTCGCCTGGATATCCCACGATCTGCGCACCCCGCTGGCCGGGCTGCGCGCGATGTCCGAGGCGCTGGAGGACGGGGTGGCCCCGGACCCGGACCGCTACCTCCGCCGGATCCGCACCGAGGTGGAGCGGCTGAACACGATGGTCGGCGACCTCTTCGAGCTCTCCCGCATCCACGCCGGGGCGCTCTCCCTCACCCCCACCCGGATCTCCGTCTACGACCTGATCGGCGACGCCCTCGCCGGGGTCGATCCGCTCGCCCGCGAGCTGGGCGTCCAGTTGATCGGCGACCGAGTGGACCCGGTCCCGGTGGAGGTCGACGGCAAGGAGATGTCCCGTGTGCTCGGGAACCTCCTCGTCAACGCCGTCCGCCGCACCCCGGCGGACGGCACGGTCGCGGTGACCGCCGAGCGAGAGGCGGACACGGTCGTGCTGTCGGTCACCGACGGCTGCGGCGGGATCCCGGAGGAGGACCTTCCGCGCGTCTTCGACACCGGCTGGCGCGGCAGCAACGCCCGCACACCTCCGGCGGGCGCCGGTCTGGGCCTGGCCATCGTCCGTGGCATCGTCGAGGCGCACGACGGCCAGGCGGCGGTCCGCAACGTCGACGGCGGCTGCCGCTTCGAGGTCCGCCTCCCCGCCGCCGTCACCTGAGCGACGCCGTCAGCTCATCCCTGGCCCCCGCCGGCCCCCGAGCCTCAGACTCCCCAGTCTCAGCCTCTCTGAGCCTCAACCCCTCTGAGCCTCAACCCCTCTGAGCCTCAGTCCCTCTGAGCCTCAGCCCCCAGCCTCAAACCCCCGCGCGCTGTGGGGCGCGGGCGAACGCGGTCATGCCCTCCGTGAAGGAGATCGCCGCGCGCCAGCCCAGGGCCTCGCGGATCCGCCGCGACGACGCGGTGATATGCCGTACGTCGCCCAGCCGGTACCCGCCCGTGACCACGGGCGCCGGGCCGCCGAACGCCGTGGCCAGGGCCCCGGCCATCTCGCCCACCGTATGGGGGTCGTCGCTGCCGGTGTTGTACGCGGTCAGCGTGGACGGGGCCACCACCTCCGGCGCCGCCTCCAGGGCGGCGACATTGGCCGCGGCCACGTCGCGGACATGGACGAAGTCCCGGCGCTGGCCGCCGTCCTCGAAGACCGTGGGCGCCTCACCGCGCGCCAGGGCGGAGCGGAAGAAGGAGGCGACCCCGGCGTAGGGGGTGTCGCGCGGCATCCCCGGCCCGTACACATTGTGGTAGCGCAGCGACACCGCACGGCCGCCCACCGACCGGGCCCAGGCCGCCGCCAGATGTTCCTGGGCGAGCTTCGTCGTCGCGTACACATTGCGTGGATCGACCGGCGCGTCCTCCTCCACCTTGCCGGGCCGCAGCGATGTGCCGCACTCGGGGCAGCGGGGGTCGAAGCGGCCCGCCGCGAGATCCGCCTCGGCGCGCGGACCGGGACGGACCCGGCCGTGGCGGGGGCAGTCGTAGCGCCCCTCCCCGTAGACGACCATCGACCCGGCCAGCACCAGTTCGCGCACCCCGCGCTCCGCCATCGCCGCCAGCAGCACCGCGGTGCCCAGGTCGTTGCAGCCCACATAGGCCGGGGCGTCCGCGAAGTCCTTGCCGAGACCGACCATCGCCGCCTGATGGCAAACGGCGTCCACGCCGCGCAGCGCCGCGACCACCGCCTCCCGGTCCCGCACATCGGCGTGGATCCACTCCCCGTCCACCGCGGGCGGCGTCGGATGAGCGGCCGGGAGCAGGGCATCGAGGACGACCGGCTCATGGCCGTGCTCGGTGAGGGCGGTGACGATATGCGAGCCGATGAAGCCCGCACCTCCGGTGACCAGTACACGCATGGGGACGACGCTAGGCCCGGGCGGGCGCCGGGGGCCGCCCCCGCGCCGTTCCGTCACCGCTCCGTAAGACCTTCCGGAGGAGGCGTGGTCACAGAATGGTCACAAGGGGGACGGTCCCGCGTTGCCTTTCACTGCGACCGTGGCGGCCACTCGCGTCCCCCGGGACCCCGTCCCCGAGGATCCTTTCCCCCAGGGGCTCCCGGACACGATTACCGGACACGTCTCTCCGGACCGCCGCCATCGACGAACAGAGAGCCACATGACGGTCACCACCGCCCCCGCGGCCCAGCGTCCCCGCAGCCTCAATGACGTCAAGGGCTGGTTCCCCAGCCTTGACCAAGTACTGTTCGACCGCTTTCTGACCCGCCAGGAGCGCCTCGGGCAGCACGGGGACCTGATGGAGATGGGCGCCTACATGGGCAAGAGCGCCATCTTCACCGCCGCGTATCTGCGGGCGAACGAGCGCTTCACGGTCTGTGACCTCTTCGACGCGGACGCGCCGGACGAGAAGAACGCGGCGGAGGCACGCAAGTCGTACTCCACGCTGACCCGCACCGCATTCGAGCAGAACTACCTGGCGTTCTGGGACGAGCTGCCGTTCGTCATCCAGGGCCCGACCTCCGTCGTGCCCGACCACGTCGGCGCGGACACCTGCCGCTTCATCCACGTGGACGCCTCGCATCTGTACGAGCATGTGGCGGGCGACATCGGCACCGCGCACAGCACGCTGGTGCCCGGCGGTCTCGTCGTCCTCGACGACTTCCGCTCCGAGCACACCCCCGGGGTGGCCGCCGCGACCTGGGAGGCGGTGTTCACCCGGGGCCTGCGGCCCATCTGCCTGACCACGCAGAAGCTCTACGGCACCTGGGGCGACCCGGAGCCGATCCAGGACGAGCTGCTCGCGGACGAGGAGTGGCGCAAGGGGATGGACACCAGCGTGCAGGAGATCGCGGGCCGCAGGGTGCTGCGGTTCTCGGGGAAGCCCGCGAACCCGACCCCGCCCACCTCCCGCTATGCCGGTGAGCCGCGCGACCCCGCCCCCGAGCAGCGCTCCGCGCCCACCGCCCCGGCGTCCGCCGCCGCGGCGCGCCGTCCCACGGC
>NZ_JAHLEM010000424.1 GCF_018883605.1 Streptomyces niphimycinicus
GGCGGGCGCTCCCGGCGCGCCGGACCCGGCGGGGGCCCGGCCGCCGGTGGCGCTCGCCCATGAGTCCCATGGCACCGGAGCGCCGATGGTGCTGCTGCACGGCGTGGGCCTGGACCGCCACATGTGGGACCGCTGTCTGCCCGCGCTGGCCGCCCGGCACCGCGTGACGCCGGTCGATCTGCGCGGCCACGGCGCCTCCCCGGCCGCGGCGGCCGGGGTGTCTCTCGCCGAACTGGCCGCGGATGTCGCGGCACTGCTGAGCGGCCCCACCCATATCGTCGGCTTCTCGCTCGGGGCCCTGGTCGCCCAGCGGCTGGGGCTGGACCGGCCGGACCTCACCGCCTCGCTCACCCTGGTCAGCTCGGTCGCGGGCCGGACGGAGGAGGAACGGGCGGCGGTGGCCCGCCGCCAGGAGCTGGCCGCCGAGGACTTCGGGGCGTCCGCGTGGGCGGCGGTCGACCGCTGGTTCTCGCCCGCCTGGCGGGCCCAGGACCCCGGGCTGGCCCAGCGGGTGCTCGACACGCTGCTGGCCAACGACCGGGCCTCCTACCTCGCGTGTTACCGGGTCTTCGCGACGGCCGACTCCGGGCTGTGGCGGTCGCTGCCCCGGATCGCCGCCCCCACCGTGGCGGTGACCGGCGAGCGGGACCCGGGCTCGACCCCGGCCATGTCGCACCGGCTGGCGGGGCGGATTCCCGGCGGCCGGGCGGTGATCGTGCCCGGCGCCCGCCATCTGCTGCCGCTGGAGTGCCCCCAGGAGCTCGCCGACGTGATCCTCACCCACACCGGAGCCCACCCCGGAGTTCAGACCGGAGCCCACCCCGGAACCGACACCGGAACCGAGACCGGAGCCCACACCGGACAGGAGTCCCACCGCTCATGAACCCTCTGCCGCGCCATGACCACTACATCGCGGGCGAGTGGACCGCCCCCGCCGACGGCGGCTACTTCGCCAGCGTCAACCCGGCCACCGCCGAGCCCTGGTACGAGGCGGCGCGCGGCACCGCCGCCGATGTGGACCGTGCGGTGGGCGCCGCCCGCACCGCCTTCGAGGATCCGCGCTGGCGCGATCTGAGCCAGACCCGGCGCGGGCGGCTGCTGCGGAACCTGGGCGATCTGATCGGTGAGCACGCGGAGCGGCTGGCCCGTACCGAGACCCTCGACAACGGCAAGCTGCTGCGGGAGATGCGGGCCCAACTCGCCGGGCTGCCCGAGTACTTCTACTACTACGCGGGACTGGCCGACAAGATCCAGGGCGAGGTGATCCCCGGGGCCGGCCGGGAGCTGCTCAACTACACCCTGCGCGAACCGGTGGGCGTGGTCGGCGCCATCACCCCCTGGAACTCCCCGCTGCTGCTCACCGCCACCAAGCTGGCCCCGGCCCTGGCTTCGGGGAACACGGTGGTGGTCAAGCCGTCGGAACACACCTCGGCCTCGCTGCTGGCGCTCGCACCGCTCTTCGAAGAGGCGGGGTTTCCGCCGGGGGTGGTCAATGTGGTCACCGGGTACGGCGCGGAGGCGGGCGCGCCGCTGACCGAGCATGAGGCCGTGGCCAAGGTGACCTTCACCGGCTCCAGCGGGACCGGCCGCCGGATCGCCCGTACCTGCGCCGACCGGCTGATCGGCTGCACCCTGGAGCTGGGCGGGAAGTCGCCCAACATCATCTTCCCGGACGCCGATCTGGGGTCGGCCGCCATGGGGGTGATCGCGGGCATCTTCGCGGCTGCCGGGCAGACCTGTGTGGCGGGGAGCCGGGTGCTGGTGCACCGGGAGGCGTACGACGAGGTCCTGGAGCGGGTGACCGCGCGGGCGGCCACGATCCGCGTCGGCGATCCGCTGGAGGAGACCACCGAGCTGGGCCCGCTCGCCCTCGCCGAGCAGTTGGCGAAGGTCGAGTCGTATGTCGAGCTGGGGCAGGCCGAGGGCGGAAAGGTGGTCTGCGGCGGCAGGCGGCCGGAGACGGGCCTCGACGGGTACTTCTACTCCCCCACCGTCTTCACCGGCACCGACAACGGGATGCGGATCTGCCAGGAGGAGATCTTCGGGCCGGTCGCGACCGTCATGCCCTTCGGCTCCGAGGAGGAGGCCCTGGCGATCGCCAACGACTCCGCGTACGGCCTGGCGGCGGGGGTGTGGACCCGGGATGTGAACCGGGTGCACCGGATGGCCGCCCGGCTGGAGGCCGGGACGGTATGGGCCAACACCTATCGCTCGATGTCGCCGATGTCGCCCCGGGCCGGGTTCAAGACCAGCGGGATGGGGACCGAGCACGGCACGGAGGTGATCCGGGAGTACACCCGGCTCAAGAGCGTCTGGGTCAACACCAGCGAGGAGCCCGCCGGGGACCCGTTCATCCTGAAGTCCTGAGTCGGTCCTGAGTCGGCCCTGGGGCCGGTCCTGAGCCGGTCCTGGACCCAGGAAAGGGTTCTTGTATGGCACAACACCCGAGCGCATCTCCGGCCGATCTCTCCGCCGACACGTCAGTTGACGGCGAGCGACGGCCACCTCTAGGGTCACGTGCCATGCAACAACCCACCGGAAAGCGGCTTCAGCAGACCAGCATGCAGGCGAGGGTCGCCGAAGAGCTGCGGCAGATGATCATCAGTGGTGAACTGCCGCCCCGCTCCAGCCTCTCCGAGATGGCGCTGTCCGAGACCTTCGGCGTCAGCCGGACACCCATCCGCGAGGCCCTCAAGCAGCTCCAGATCGAGGGGCTGGTCGAGGTGCGGCCACGGGTCGGGACGTTTGTCGCCGTACCGTCCCGGCGCGAGCTGACCGAGCTGTTCCAGATGAAGGAGCTGCTGGAGGGCGCCGCCGCCCGGCTGCTCGCCTTCCGCGGCAACGTACCGGAAGTGGAGCGGCTGGAGGCCAATATGAAGGCGGCCGACGCGGCCGTGCGGGACGGCGACGCCGAGCAATACGCGGCGCTGGTCCACGAGTTCCACGATCTGATCGTGGTGGGCGCGGACAACAGCAAGCTGGAGGCGCACTACCGCACCCTGATGAACCAGTTGGCCTACGCCCGGCTGGTGCGCACCTCGCTGTCCCGGCCCGGCCGGCTGGACGAGTCCGACGATGAGCACCATCGCGTCCTCAATCTGATCCAGGCCAAGGACGGGGACGGCGCGGAGCGGGTGATGCGGGAGCATGTGCGGATGAGCCACCAGGCCCTGATGGCGGGCATGGACGAGCGCCGGGACTGACGCGGGCCGCGGCGCCCTTGGCCGACGCGGTGGCGATGTTCCTCCGATGTCCCTTCGGGGGCGGGCGGTTCACCCCTGGTCGGCCGCCGCGCGTGCGGAGCGCAGCGCGGCCCGGAGCCGGTTCCTGGCGCCGAGGAGGTGTTCGCGCAGGGTGGTGGCGGCGTGCTCGGCATCACCGGCGCGCACGGTCGCCAGCAGGTGGGCATGGGCCTCGGCGGAGGGACGCAGATCGACGTCCTGGGCGTTGGTGACGTCGAGGATCACACCGAAGGTGGGGCGGTACTGCTCCCAGACCGCCAGCAGCCGTCGGTGTCCGGAGAGCACATGGAACTGGGAGTGGAACTCCAGGTCGGCGAGGGCGAAGTCACCGGCCGCGGCGCGGTCCGCGGCATCGCGCATGTCCCGCACTAAGCGCTCGGCGGGCTCCCAGTCATCCGGCCCCGCCCGGTCGATGGCGAGGGTGAGAGCGAGCGTCTCCAGGGACTCCCGCAGGGTGTAGAGCTCGTCGACGTCGCCCTCGGTGAGCCCGGTGACGAAGACCCCGCGGCGGCGCGCCTCGACCAGCCCCTCGGCCTCGAGCTGCCGCAGCGCGTCCCGCACCGGGCCGCGGCTGACGTCGTACTGCTCGGCCAGGACACCTTCGACAAGATGGGTGCCGGGGCGCAGCCGTCCCGAAACGATCAGAACCCGCAGCTCATGCGCGACCAGATCGCCGAGGGACTGCTGCTGGAGCGAGGTGATGGGCACCGACGGGCTCCTTCTGGCGGGCGGACCGGCACTGGTCGACGGTTAACCGTTGACCCCAGTATCGCCCTCCGGCGCCCCGCCCGGCACACCGGACGCACCGGGAGCCCGGACGCCGATCCTGTCGTACGTTGGCAGAAGACCCACGGCAAAGGTGGCGGCCCGCATCCCGCACAGGGTCGTGACCAGCATGGTCTTGAGGAACTCGGACTCGGGGACAACGGATCGCCGAAGGCCAGGACGAAGACCATGAACGATGTGCGCAGACGCACGGTGCTCGCCGCGGCCGGAGGGGCGGCCATCGCGGGCAAGGCCGCGACCGCCCGTGCCCAGGCCCCGCCCGCCCCCACCTCCGACGCGCCCCGGCCGGGGCCGGAATCCGGTCCGTACGAGACCAGGATCCGGGCCCTGATGGCGCGGATGACCATCGACGAGAAGCTCGGCCAGCTCCAGCAGTTCGCCTGGACCGGCGACACCGGACCCGGCGGCGGGCAGACCGCCGCCGCGGAGAAGGCGGCCCGCAGGGGCAGGCTCGGCTCCGTGCTCAACATCTACGGGGCCCGCACCACCAACACTCTCCAGCGGATGGCCGTCGAGAAGTCCCGGCTGGGCATTCCGCTGATCTTCGGCCTCGATGTCATCCATGGCATGTGGACCACCTTCCCCATCCCCCTCGGCCAGGCCGCCGCCTTCGACCCCGCGGTGGCCGTGTGGGACGCGGAGGTGTCGGCGCGGGAGGCCCGCTCCAACGGTGTGCACTGGGCGTTCTCCCCGATGATGGACGTCACCCATGAACCGCGCTGGGGGCGGATCGCCGAGGGCGACGGGGAGGACCCGTATCTGGCGGCGACGCTCGCGGCCGCCAAGACCCGCGGCTACCAGGGCGACGACCTCCGCTCCCGGCACCGCCTCGCGGCCTGCGCCAAGCACATGATCGCCTACGGGGGTGTCGAGGGCGGCCGCGACTACAACACGGTGGATGTCTCCGAGGCCCGGCTGCGCAACTTCTACCTGCCCCCGTTCAAGGCGGCGCTGGACGCCGGGGTGGCCACCGTGATGGCGAGTTTCAACACCGTCAGCGGGGTCCCCGCGCATGGCTACCGGCATGCGCTGACCGAGATCCTCAAGGAGGAGTGGGCCTTCCGCGGCTTTGTCGTCAGCGACTACAACGGCGTCCAGGAAATGATCGTCCACGGCTATGCCGCCAACCGCTCCGACGCGGCCCGGCTGGCCTTCAACGCCGGGATCGACATGGAGATGGCCAGCACCACCATCAACGAGTACGGCAAGCGGCTGCTGCGCGGCGGGCAGATCACCACCGACCGGCTGGACGACGCGGTGGCCCGCATCCTGCGCCTGAAGTTCCGGCTCGGGCTCTTCGAGCATCCCTACGCGGACGAGGACACGGCGATCGCCGGGCCCACCAAGGCGTCCCGGGCGGCGGCGCGCGCGGCGGCCGGGCGCACCATGGTGCTGCTCAAGAACGAGAAGTCCACGCTCCCGCTGGACCGGTCGGGCTCCATCGCCGTCGTCGGGCCCTTCGCCGACTCCACCGATCTGCGCGGCTCCTGGGCCGGGACATGGGCCGACGCGTTCCGCCCGGTCACCGTCCTGGACGCGGTCAAGGACGCGGCGCCGAAGGCCAGTGTCAGCCATGTCGAAGGCGTGGACGCGTCCGGCCGCAACACCCGGGGCATCGCCCGGGCGGCCTCGGCGGCCAGGGCGACCGATGTGACCGTGGTGGTGGTCGGGGAGGCGGCGACGCTCAGCGGGGAGGCGGCGGTGCGCAGCGACCTCGGCCTGCCCGGCCGGCAGGAGCGGCTGATCACCGCGATCGCGGACACCGGCGCGCCGTTCGTGGTGGTGCTGCTCAGCGGGCGCCCGCTGACGATGGGCGGCTGGCTGGACCGCACCCCCGCCGTGCTCCAGGCGTGGCATCCGGGGATCGAGGGCGGCAACGCCATCGCGGATGTGCTCTTCGGCACCGTGAAC
>NZ_JAHLEM010000425.1 GCF_018883605.1 Streptomyces niphimycinicus
GGGCGGCTGGCTGGACCGCACCCCCGCCGTGCTCCAGGCGTGGCATCCGGGGATCGAGGGCGGCAACGCCATCGCGGATGTGCTCTTCGGCACCGTGAACCCCGGTGGCAAGCTCCCGGTGACCTTCCCGCGCGCGGTCGGGCAGATCCCCATCTACTACAACCATGAGAACACCGGACGCCCCTACGACCGGGCCAACCACTACACCTCCAAGTATCTGGACCTGGCCCACGGACCCCAGTTCCCCTTCGGCCACGGCCTCAGCTACACCACCTTCGACATCGGCGAACCCCGGCTCAGCGTCAGCCGGGTCCGGGCCGAGGCGCTGCGCAAGGGCGACACGGTCGAGGTCGCGGTCGCGGTGCGCAACACCGGGCGCCGCAAGGGCGATGAGGTGGTGCAGTTGTACATCCGCGATCCGGTGGCGAGCATCGTGCAACCGGTGCGCCGGCTCAGCGGTTTCCGCCGGGTCAGCCTCGGCGCCGGGAAGGCCACCACCGTCCGCTTCCGGCTGAGCGCCGAGGAGCTGGGCTTCTGGACCCAGGACCCGCACGGCGGATTCCTGTTGCAGAAGGGCGAGATCCGGGTGTTCGCGGGCAACAGTTCGCTGGCGAAGGGCGGCCGCACGCTCACCATCATCTGACCTCCGACCGGCGCCGGGTAACCGATTTCACCCGCGCCGCGGCCGAATTACTTGTAGGGTGCATGCTGACCGCTACGCATCCGGAAGACGCCCTTGATGACCGCCGCGCCCTGGCCCTCGACCACCACGACGAGCGGACGGGACCCCGCGGCACACCGTGCGGGCCACGATGGGGTGGAGGCCCAGTGGGCGGTGTGATCACCGGCTTCGGCGTCATCGCGGCCATCATCGTCGTCGGCTATGTCATCGGGCTCCGCCGCTCGCTCGGCGACCACGGCCGGCAGGTGCTCACCAAGCTCTCGTTCGATATCGCCTCCCCCGCGCTGCTGTTCACCACGCTCTCCAAGGCCGACCTCTCCGCCATCATCTCCACCCCGCTGCTGGTGACCGCTCTGAGCACCTTCGTGGTGGCGGGCACGTTCGTCACCGTCGGCGCCGTACGGCGGTGGAGCGTGGGCCGGACGACGATCGGCGCGCTGTGCGCGAGCTATGTGAACGCGGGCAACCTCGGCATCCCCATCGCGATGTACGTCCTGGGCGACGCCAGCCTGATCGCCCCGGTGCTGCTCTTCCAGCAACTCGTCATGACCCCGATCGCCCTGACGGTCATCGACCTCAGCCGCCCCGACCGGCGGCCCTCGCTGATCCGCAGGCTGACCACGCCGTTCCGCAACCCCATCGTGATCGGCTCGCTGTCCGGCGTCCTCGTGTCCGCCGCCGGCTGGCACATCCCCGGGCCCGTCACCGAACCGCTCTCGCTGCTGGGCGGCATGGCCGTTCCCGCCGTCCTGCTGGCGTTCGGGATCTCGCTGCCGGGCACTCAACTCCCCGGACGCGGCGCGGAACGCGGGCCGGTGCTGCTGTCGGTGGCGCTGAAGTCCTTCGCCCAGCCGGTGGTGGCCTGGGCCATCGCCGCGGGCGTGTTCGGGCTGGGCGGCCCGGCGCTCTTCGCCGCCGTCGTCACCTCGGCGCTACCGGCGGCCCAGAACCTGTTCACCTACGCCTCACGGTATGAGACCGCCACCATCCTGGCCCGGGAGTCCATCCTGCTGTCCACACTGCTCGCGCCACCGGTGCTGATGACGGTCGCCGCGCTGCTGGGCTGAGCCCGGGCCCACGGCGGCCACTTCGGGCGGGTGTTCGCCCGGTGTGCCGCCGCGCGGCGCCGTCGGTGAGAACTTTGTTTGCCCTTCGGGGCCCAGGGCAGGCGGATACTCGTGCTTCGGACCGTAGGCACGCACCGCGGGAGCAGTCTGCATTGCTCCACACCGCGGCGGCGCGCCGGTCAGCACGTCCCCGTGAACCTCCCGCGATGCGCCCCCGGTCCCAGGTGACCCGTCAGCCCATCGCAGGAGGTGTGTTCCGTGACGACCGCGACGCAGGACATGGCACGGCCCCAGACCGGCCCCACGAAGCACCCGCATGACGACGCGCCCGACACCAGCGCCGAGTTCGCGGAAATGGCCCGTCTCCCCGAGGGGCGGGAGAAGGAGGCACTGCGCCGTCGGGTGGTGGAGGCGTGGATGCCGATGGCCGAGCGGCTGGCCCGGCAGTACCGCAACCGCGGCGAATCCCTGGAGGATCTCCAGCAGGTGGCCGCGCTCGGTCTGGTGAAGGCCGTCAAGCGGTACGACCCGGAACACGGCACCGCCTTCGCCGGGTTCGCGGTGCCCACCATCGTCGGCGAGATCAAGCGCCACTTCAGGGACCATCTGTGGGTGCTGCACGTCCCCCGCCGGGTCCAGGATCTGCGCAACCGGGTGCGGGCCGCCCACCGCGAGCTGTCCCATTCGGCGGACGACCGGCCGCCGCGGACCCAGGACATCGCCGAGCGCACCGGGCTGACCGAGAAGGAAGTGCGGGCCGGTTTGGAGGCCATGGGCAGCTTCACCCCGCTGTCCCTGGATGCCCAGCTCACCGGCGCCGACGACGGCTTCTCGCTGGCCGACACGCTCGGCACCCAGGAGACCGCGTACGACCGGGTGGTGGACCGCGAGGCCGTGCGGCCCGGTCTCAGCCGGCTCCCCGACCGGGAGCGGCAGATCCTCTACCTGCGCTTCTTCTGCGATATGACACAGGGCCGGATCGCCGAGCAGCTCGGCATATCGCAGATGCACGTCTCACGGCTCATCAACCGCACCTGCTCGACATTGCGCGACCAGGCGCTGGCCGAGGCCGGCTGAGCGTCGGCCGACCGGGCCGGGCGCGCGTTGCGCCGCTGGAACGATGTGCATCGCCTTAGTGGGTGACCGTGGCGCCGTGGGGAGCGGCGGCTCCCCCCGCGGACTGCGAGGGTCGGTGCGGCGGGTGGGACGCCCGAGCGGACGGGTGACGGACGCCCAAGCGAAGGAGACGAAAGCCAGTGAACACCAATCCCGAGCGTCCTCCTCCGGTGCCTGTCCCGGAACTCCTCAAGGGGCAGAAGGCGCTGGTGACCGGGGCGAACTCGGGGATCGGCAAGGCGACCGCGATCGCCCTGGGACGGGCCGGCGCGGATGTGGTGGTCAACTACGCCAGTGACCGGCCGGCCGCCGAGGCCGTCGTCACCGAGATCCGGAGCCACGGTGTGCACTCCTACGCCCATCAGGCGGATGTGTCCCAGGAGGACCAGGTCACCGACCTGGTGTCCACGATGGTCGACCGCCTGGGCACGATCGACGTCCTCGTCGCCAACGCGGGGCTCCAGCGGGACGCCCCCACCGTGGAGATGACACTGGAGCAGTGGGAGAAGGTCATCTCCGTCAACCTCACCGGCCAGTTCCTGTGCGCCAGGGAGGCGATCAAGGAATTCCTGCGGCGCGGGGTGGTCCCGGAGGTGTCGCGGGCGGCCGGGAAAATCATCTGCATGAGCTCGGTCCACCAGATCATCCCGTGGGCGGGCCATGTGAACTACGCGTCGTCCAAGGGCGGTGTGGCGATGCTGACACAGACCCTGGCCCAGGAGTTCGCGCCCCAGAAGATCAGGGTGAACGCGATCGCGCCGGGCGCCATCAAGACCCCGATCAACCGCAGTGCCTGGCAGACCCCCGAGGCGCGGACCGCCCTCCTGGAGCTGATCCCGTACCGCCGGATCGGCGACCCCCTGGACATCGCCAACGCCGCCGTGGTCCTGGCCTCCGACCTGTGCGACTACGTGGTGGGCACCACCATCTACGTCGACGGCGGCATGACCCTCTTCCCGGGTTTCGCCACCGGCGGCTGACCGGGGACAACGGCACGGCGGGCGGATTTCGGGAAGACTGGCACACATGTCGAACGCCCCGGTTTCCCTCATCCATCCCGTCCCCTACTACGCCCAGTGGGAGTCGGCCGCTCTCGTGCCCGACATCATCGCGGGCACCCTGTCGGCCGCCGACGACCCGCTGTGGCAGAAGTCCGGGGCGGCGAACCGGGAGGAGTACGCGTTCTGGTCGTGGCGGCTGTGCGGGATGGCGTGTCTGCGGATGGTCCTGGACCACTGGCGTGGCACCGCGCCGCCCGCGGTGACGCTCGCCGAGGAGTGTGCCGAGGCGGGGGCCTATGTGCGCCACCCGGACCGGGTGGACGGGTTGATCTACGCTCCGTTCGCCGCCTACGCGCGGCGGCGCTGGGGGCTGTTCGCCGAGTCCCGGCCGCGGCTGCCTGCCGAGGAGCTGCCGGAACAGCTCGCGGCCGGACGGCTCGCGATGCTGTCCGTCCACCCCTCGCTGCGCACCCTGGACCCGCGGCCGCCGCACCGGGGCGGCCATCTGGTGCTGGCCGTCGGCGCCACCCCCGACCATCTCCTCGTACACAACCCGTCGGGCTTCCCGGACGGCTCCCAGCGCTTCGCCGAGGTCCCCTGGGCCGACCTCGGGCGGTTCTACGCGGAGCGGGGTGTCCTGCTCGGCCCGGGTGAGCACCGGTCGTGAGGCACACGCCGTCCCGGGGTCCTCGCCACGGGCACACCGTGTCACTCGTGCGCACCGTTGTGGTTTCCCCCGGGCCGGGTACCCATGTGGTTCCCGTAGCTCATCGACGCACCTTCCCAGGGAGCCGCAGTGAAGATCGGCGTATCCACGTTCGTCACCGACCAGGGCATCCGGCCCGCTCCGCTGGGGCGGGCGCTGGAGGAGCGCGGTTTCGACTCGCTCTTCATCGCCGAGCACAGCCATATCCCGGTGGACCGCCGCACCCCCTATCCGGGTGGCGGAGAGCTGCCGGAGGTGTACTACCGCACTCTCGACCCCTTCGTGACGCTGGCCGCGATCGCCGCGGTCACCGAGCGCCTGCTGCTGGGGACCGGGATCCTCCTGGTGGTGCAACGGGACCCGATCACCACCGCCAATGAAGTGGCCTCCCTCGACCTGGTCTCCGACGGACGAGCCGTCTTCGGGGTCGGCGCCGGCTGGAACCGTGAGGAGATGGAGAACCACGGGACGGATCCCGCCACCCGGGGCCGGCTGATGAACGAGCGGCTGCGGGCCATCCGTGAGCTGTGGACGAAGGAGAAGGCCGAATTCCACGGGGAGTTCGTGAACTTCGACCCCGTCTTCCAGTGGCCCAAGCCCGTCCAGCGGCCGCATCCGCCGATCTATGTGGGGGGTGGCGGCGACGCCGCGTTCCGGCGGATCGCGGACCTCGGGGACGCCTGGCTGGCCAACAGCGGATCCCCAGAGGAGCTGGGCCCGCAGATCGAGCGGATGCGTGAGGTGGCCGGCCGTGAGGTGCCGGTGACGATGTACGCGATGCCGGAGGACGCCAACGCGATCGAGGGATATCGGCGCGTCGGGGTGGAGCGGGTGCTGTTCTATCTGCCGACGATGCCGGAGGCGGAGACGCTCAAGCGGCTGGACGCGATGTCCCAGGTCGCCGCCCGGTTCCGGTGAGCCGCCGGGGGCCGCGATGCCGGAGCTGACGAGCGCGCAGGCGCGCGAGCGTTTCGCGCGCGCCAGGCTGGCCCGGCTGGCGACCGTCGGCGCCGAGGGCCGCCCCCATCTGGTGCCGGTGGTCTTCGCGCTGACCGGCGACACGGTGGTGACGGCCGTCGACCACAAGCCGAAGCGGACGATGCGGCTGCGGCGCCTGGACAACATCCGCGCCCACCCCGCCGTATGCCTCCTGGTGGACGACTACGACGAGAACTGGGACCACCTGTGGTGGGCGCGGGGCGACGGCACGGCCCGCGTCCTGCCCCCGGCCGACGAGTCGGCGCTGTCCGCGGATTACATCCGGCTGCTCGTGGACACCTACCCGGTCCAGTACGGGGACCGGCCGCCGCGCGGGCCGGTCGTGGAGATCACCGTCGGGCGGTGGAGCGGCTGGCGGGCCGGATGAGCCGCATCGGCCGTCGGGCGGGTCAGCGTGCGGACTCCGCCATCCTCGCGAACTCGCTGCCCAACTGGGACATGGCGTGGTCGTACTCCTCGGCGGAGACCGCCTCCCGGAGCGTGGCGAGGACCGCCCGGACACCCCGGTCGGCCTCCGGCTCGGACAGCCCGGTGCGCTCATGCACCCTGCGGATCGACTCGTCGGGGTCGAAGATCTCCATGTCCCCCTCCCCGCGCTGAAGGGACTCCCTGAGGTGTTCGGGCAGCTCCCGGGCGAGATCGCGGGCCTCGCCCGCGCTGAGGCGGGCCGCCAGGGTCTCCAGCGTGGCGCGGGTGACATCGGCCGCTTCCTGCCGTGAGAGCTGGGTGCGGTCCGCCACCGTCCGGAAGAACTCCCTGTCGTCCATGCGGGCCTCCCTATGACGCGCACCAGCACACGGCCTCATCCACCACCTTCCCATGCGTGACCGCGGCCCGCGAGGCACTGCCCGGTGTCATCAGGCGCGGGGACGCGCGCGGGGGGACGATGGTGGTGTGGGCCATGGCCCTCTGTTCACTCGAGGAGGTGGACGATCATGACTTACTCCTCCGACAGTCCGCATGGTGCCGAGCAGCCGAGAGAGGAACCCCCCGGCCGGCAGGGACGGACCTCCGGTGCGGGCAGCCCGTACGCCACGTTGGAGAACACCATGTCCAACGCCGCCTGGCAGGTCCTGGTCGCCGGCGGGGTGGTGGCGATCGCGCTGGGCATCATGGTGCTGGTGTGGCCGACGGCCACCCTGGCGGTGGTCGGCGTACTGTTCGGTGCGTATCTGCTGATCAGCGGGATCTTTCAGCTAGTCGCCGCCTTCGGTACGCATATCCCCGGACAACTGCGGGTGCTGAGTTTCATCACCGGGGGGCTGAGCGTGCTGCTCGGACTGCTCTGCTTCCGGGGGCCGGCCCAGTCGATCCTGCTGCTCGCACTGTGGATCGGCTTCTCCTGGCTGATCCGGGGCGTGATGCAGACCGTCACGGCGGTCTCCGCCGAGGGCATGCCCGCCCGGGGCTGGCATCTGTTCTTCGGTGCGCTCACCATCCTGGGCGGCATCATCCTGATCGTGGCCCCCTTCGGCTCGATCACGGCGCTCACCGTGGTGGCGGGCATCTGGCTGCTCGCCCTGGGCATCATCGAGATCATGCACGGCATTCAGTTGCGCACCCATCTCGGCGGCGGTGCGCCCCGCGCGGAGCACCAGGGTCTGCACTTCCCCCGCTTCCGCTCACAGCCGCATCCGCAGGGGTAGCCGGGCCGTCGCGATGGCCGCTCACGGCCGCCGCGACGGTGCGGGACGGTCAGGGGCTCCGGCTCGGGACGGGGTGACGGGGTGACAGGGCAGGTCAGCGGGTCTGCACCCACCACGCCATCATGCCGATGGCCGCGGTGCCGCAGGCGTATGACGCGCCGCGGACGAAGTTGGCGGCCGCGAGCCGGCCGTATCGACGCCATCTGCTGGTGGAACGGCTGGGTACCGGTGGGCGAACCTCCATGGTGTGCATATGGAGCCCCTTTCGTGAACGTACGGACAGTGACTGTCCGACACGGGGGAACGACGCGCTGGAGAAAGCATACAAAAGTGTGAACTTGCTCCATGCATCGGACTCGCCGGAAAAATTCCTTTCGACACGATTTCAGGACAGGGCCGGTCAGTGGGATTTGGCCGCCGCGGGGACGGTACGGGTGGCGGTGTTCCAGCCCGAGATCCGGACCGAGGGGGCCGAATCGCCCAGGTCCGCCGTGCGATAGGTGGCGGAGAGCGTCACCGACTCCCCCGGCCACAGGCTCACCTCGTTGTCCGACCAGCGCACGGGCAGGACGGGGGTGTCCGAGCCGTTCACCAGATGGGCGTCCACGAGCAGCGCCGGTGTGCCGCGGCTCGCGGTGTTGCGCAGGGTGACGGTCGTGGTGGCGGTGGAGTCCGGCCCGCCGGTCGTGGTGGCGGTGGCGGACACGGGTGCCTCGGCCATGTCGTCGAGCCCGGTCAGATCCGCGTAGGAGGTGGTGGGGGTGTAGTACCAGTCGGTGTTGTCCCAGTCGAGCACGTCCCGCTCGGTGGAGAGCCAGTACACATTGCGGCCGATCTCCTTGCCCGCGCCATCGGTGAGCTGGAGCTTGGCCAGATAGGCGCCGGACACTCCGCTCACATTCGCCGGGACGGTGAGTGCGGTGGCCTTGCCGCCGTCGCCCGGCACCCGGAGACCGGTGGCGCTCTTGTCGAACTTCCGGGTGCCGTCGGGGGTGTAGAGGCTGACCCGGGCGGTGAGACCGGTGGTGTCGGTGTGCCGGTTGTTGACCACGACCACCGAGCGGGAGTCGTACGAATACTGGATGTGCAGCGGCTCATTGGCCTTCTTGGCGCCGTAGTACGCGCCGCCCTGGTCCAGATAGCGGTCGAAGAGCTGCCAGTGGAGCGAGGTCCAGCCGCTGTTCAGCATCCAGTGGACGACTCCGGTGGCGGGCCGGGAGGTGTCGGAGAAGTTGCGCGCGTACGCCTCGAACTGGGCGCGCACCGCCTCGTAGCGCGCGAGCCGCGCCTTGCGTACGTAGTCCGTCAGCCCGGTCGGCGGTCCGTAGCGGCCGATCAGCGCGTTGTCGAACAGCTTGAGGTCACCGAAGGTGTCCGACGGGGACCGGTGGTACTGCTTGGCCGACGGATCCCGCCACAGGGTCTCCAGTTCGCTGGGGGACATCATGCGCCGCAGCGTGTCCAGGGTGGGGATGTCGGGTCCGGCGCTGGTCTCGGAGTTGAAGCCGGTGGCACCGCCCTCGCGCTTGGCGTACCAGTAGTCCGGCGGGACCCAGTCGTAGGGGCCGGTCATCTTCATGCCGGACTTTCCGAGCTTCGGGGAGGACTTGGCGGAGGCGGCGGGGATCACCGGGTTCGGCCAGTCCGCCGCTTCGAGGGCGTCGAGGTAGTTCTTCTCGATGGTGGCGTCGGGGGCGAAGTCGCTGCCGATGAGGAAGGAGATGACGCTGGGGTGGTCGCGCAGCCGCGCGGCCTCGGCGGCCATCGAGTCCTTGGCGACGGGGTAGTCGGCGGCGTTCCACTTGTCCCCCGTCTCATCGCCGTTGACCTGGCCCTCCCACTTGTCGCAGCACTCCCAGCCGGGGAGGGTCAGAATGCCGTAGCGGTCGGTGAGGTCGAAGAACTCGTCCGGCTCGATATGGCCTTCGAGGCGGACGGTGTTCAGCCCCAGGTCGAGGGTGTACTTCAGCCGGTCCGCCACCGAGCGGGCGTCCCAGCGCAGAAACACATCGGGGGACCAGCCGCCCGCCTTGATCAGCAGCGGGCGTCCGTTGATGCGGTACTGGCGGGCACCGTCGGCGTTCAGCGGCGCCTTGACATCGCGGACGCCGAAGCTGTGGTGCGCGGTGTCGGAGGGGGTGCCCGAGACGGTGGCGGTCAGATCGAGGTCGTACAGCGGCTGATCGCCCATCCCGGCGGGCCACCACACCTTGGGCCGGTCCAGTCGCAGCGCCGGAACGTCGTCGGGGGTGAAGGTGACGGCCTTGGTCTCGTGCGGGGCGAGGGACACCGTGCGGCTGATGGCCGCGGGCCCGGCGGTACCGGAGACCGTGGCGGTGACCGTTGAGCCGGAGTCATTGCGTACCTGGGCCTTGACGGTGAGGTCGGCGGAGGCGAGCGAATCGGTGTCCAGCCGGGTCGTCACATGCGCGTCGCGCAGGGCCACCGGGCCACCGCGGCGGATCAGCACATCGCGGACGATGCCCATGTTCTCGTCGGGCGGGGGCTGTAGCCAGTCGATCCAGCCCATCGTGAGGTTCTTGCGCGGATCGCCTGGCTGGACGCGGAACGCCACGGTGTTGGTGCCCGCCTTGACCAGGTCGGTGACGTCCAGCTCATGGTGGGTGTACGCACCGGCGATCCGGTCCTTGGTGGCGGCCTGGACGCCGTTGACATACACATCGGCGGCGGACACCACACCGCTGACGTCCAGATAGGTACGGCGGGAGGGGTCGGCCACGGTGAAGTCGCTTCGGTACCACCAGGGGACGGCGAAGTCGGCGGCCGGGATCTTCTTGAGATTGGTCGAGTAGAACGGATCCGGGTACGTGCCCGCCTTGAGCAGCCCGGCGAGCACCGTCGACCGGGGCCCCACCGGGTGCCAGCCGGATGTGGGGTAGCCGGGGGTGGAGATGGCCGCGGGGGTGTCCGACACCTTGGCCGAGGACTGCGTGGCGAAGCCCGCGAGCGCAGTCGCGGTGCCCGGGGCCCCGCCCACCCGGGTCACCGGGGCGGGAGCGCCCGTAGCCGTCCCGGGGCGCGGGGGTGCGGCGCCCGTGGTCAGGGAGACGGTGAGGAGGAGGCCGCCGATGGCGAGCGAGGCGGTCAGGGCGCGTCGGACGCGGGCTCGCGCCCGCCGCCGGGATGGTGCCGGACGGAGGACCACGGATGTCTCCCTGAGGGCAGGCAGAGCATTGGTTAAGTAGGTTTCCTAACAATCTAGGGACGGTAGAGAGCTGAGGGAGGCATGTCAACCAGCCCCGCTGAGAAATGGCCCTTCCGGCGCATTGGGCGGTTATTCGCGGTACGAGCGGTCATTCGCGCCGAGGCGCCGGGCGCGGATACTCCGCGCCCGGCGCCGTACGCCTCGTCAGGCTTCGTGACCCTCGTGCGCGCTCGTCAGGCGTGCCAGCGCAGCACCGCGCCCAGGCCCCCGGCCGGTCCCTGGAGCCCCTCCGGCACCACCAGCACCTCGGTGTCGGCCACCGCCGCGGACCGCACCAGCGCGTCGTCCGCGCGGGCGGGCTCGGGTGTTCTGACGCCCATGGCACGCGCCTGGGAGCGCTGTACGGCCACCTGATCGGCATCGGGGCCGATCCACACCTCATGGCGCATATCGCCCCCGGCGGTCCCCAGCAGCAGCGTGGCCGCCTGGTGGCTGCGCATGGCCTCCACGACCGCGGGCACGCCCTCCGCCGCCCCGCTGGTCTGCGGTCCGGCGCCGTCGTGCCCGCCCGGGCCCGGTCCGCCGGGGCGGCCCCGACCGGCGCGGAAGAGGTCGAGGACCGACTCCAGATGGGCACGGGCGTACTCCGCGCGGGCGTGGTCGATCTCCGCGTTCAGCAGCTCGGAGCAGCCGGAGGCCCTGCTGCCGTGGCGCATCTCCTCCGTCGTGGCGCGCAGCGGCTCGGGCAGCCGGTCGCGTACGGCCCGGCGCTCGCGCGGATCACCGGCCAGGATCAGCAGTTCGGCGTCGCCGTCCGACCACTGCCGCACCAGCTCGTCGGCCACCCGATCGGCGGTCTGCTCCCAGGTGTTCCCGACCCGGTTGCGGTAGTGCCACTCATGGCGGTCGGCGGGCACCGACCGGTGGCCCCGGCCATGCGCTCGCCTCCCCGCGGCGC
The DNA here is from genome assembly GCF_018883605.1 of Streptomyces niphimycinicus. GTDB lineage: Bacteria > Actinomycetota > Actinomycetes > Streptomycetales > Streptomycetaceae > Streptomyces > Streptomyces niphimycinicus. Next base: position 11,342 of record NZ_JAHLEM010000425.1, read on the forward strand.
GGCCCGCCGGACGGCTTCCGGTGTCGTCCCGCAGCTCCAGATCGGCGCCCGCCTGGTCGACGAAGGCCACCAGACAGGCCGGCCACTCGCCACGGAACGCGGCCAGTGGCGCCACCCGCGGCAGCATCGACCAGGACGTCACCACATCGATCGGGGACGCGGCGAGCGGCAGGTCCAGCACCACCTCACCATCCGCCGCGAACAGCGCCCGCCCCGCGGACGCCCTGGCCACCTGCTCACCGGCCAGCCGCTCGATCACCGCGTCACAGGTGGCGCGGTCGGCGCCCTGCCCGGCGAGCTGATCCGCCACGAACCGCTCCCGCAGCATGCGCCGCCTGGGCGCGTCCTCCGTGCTGCGGGAGGTGTCCATGTACACACCGGCCCATGGACCGGGGCGGTCGAACAACGGCTTCAGGAATCCAACGTCCATGACCTCCCCCAAACCCGGGGACACGCAGGGCGGGAACCGGCCGACCCGATTCCGCGGATCGCCGTTTCGCTCCTGACACCAGGATCCCTCCACCTCACCGGGTTCGCCAGAGACGGCTAGAATCGCTGGCATGGCTCGCTCCAATGAGGAGGTCGAAGCCCTCCTGCGCGAGTACGCCGATCTCCTCCTGATCACGGGCGGGGACGCGTACCGGGCGCGTGCGTATGAGAAGGCCGCCCGGGCGATCGGTGGCCATGCGGCCGATATCTCGCAGTTCGACGCGAAGGCGCTGCGGGACATCCCCAATGTGGGCCGGTCGATCGCCGACAAGGTGGTCGAGTATCTGCGCACCGGGACCATGCCCGCCGTCGAGGAGGCGCGTGCCGCGATCCCGGCCGGGGTGCGGGAGCTGACCGCCATCCCGGCGCTCGGGCCGAAGAAGGCCATGATCCTCTACGAGGAGCTGGAGATCTCCTCGATCGATCAACTGGCCCAGGCGATCGAGGAGCACCGGCTGCGCGATCTCAAGGGCTTCGGGCCGAAGTCGGAGGAGAACATCCTCCACGGCATCGCGCTGATGCGCGCCGCGGGCGACCGCATTCCGCTCGACGAGGCCATGGACGTGGCCAATGACATCGTCTCCGCCCTGTCCAAGGTGCGTGGCTGCCGCCGGTGTGCGTACGCCGGGTCGCTGCGCCGGATGAAGGAGACCGTGGGCGATGTGGACATCCTGGTCGCGGCGGAGGAATCCGGCCCGTTCATGGAGGCGTTCACCCGGCTTCCGATCACCTCCGAGGTGATCGCACACGGCCAGAAGAAGACATCGATCCGCACCACGAAGGGGCTCCAGGTGGATCTGCGGGTCCTGCCGCTGGACTCATGGGGTGCGGGGCTGCTCTATTTCACCGGCTCCAAGGCGCACAACATCCGCGTCCGCGCCATCGCGGTGCGCCATGGCCTCAAACTCTCCGAGTACGGCCTCTTCGAGACCAAGAGCGGCAAGTCCATCGCCTCACGCAGCGAGGAGGACGTCTACGCCCGGCTCGGCATGGACTGGATCCCGCCGACGCTGCGCGAGGACCGGGGCGAGGTCAAGGCCGCCCTCGAAGGCCAACTCCCCAAGCTGGTGACGGAGTCCGACCTACGAGGCGATCTGCACACCCACACCGATCTCACCGATGGGCTGGAACCGCTGGAGGACATGATCACCAAGGCGGAGCGGCGCGGATACGCGTACTACGCCATCACCGATCACGCCCCCAAGCTCTATATGCAGCAGATGACCGAGGAGAAGATCCTGGCCCAGCGGGAGCGGGTGCGCGAACTCGACCGGGGGCGCGGACGCGGGCACACCCGGCTGCTGCACGGTGTGGAGCTGAACATCGACACCGAGGGAGACGTGGACTGGCCGCCCGAGTTCCTCGAGGACTTCGATGTGTGCGTGGCCTCGGTGCACACCCAGTTCGGCATGGACCGCAAGGCCATGACCCGGCGGCTGGTGAGGGCCTGCGAGAACCCGTACGTCCATGTCATCGGCCATCCGACGACCCGGCTGATCGGCAAACGGCCCGGTATCGACGCCGACTTGGACGAGGTGTTCGCCGCCTGCGCCCGCACCGGCACCGCGCTGGAGATCAACGCGCATCCGGAACGGCTCGATCTGTCGGACGACAACATTCTGCGGGCGAAGTCCTACGGGGTGGTGTTCGCCCTGGACAGCGACGCCCACTCGACCCGGGATCTGGACAATATGCGCTACGGGGTGGGCGTGGCACAGCGAGGCTGGCTGACCCCGGACGACATCATCAACACCTGGCCGCTGACCCGACTGCGGCGTTTTCTGCGCAAGGACAAGGGGCAGCAGCCTCCCACATGACCACTTCCGAACCCGCGCCCTCCTACCCGGCTCAGCGGGCCCCCTGCGCCGAAACCCTCGCCGAGCTGGACGAACTGCTCATCGACTGCCGTGCCTGCCCCCGGCTGGTCGAGTGGCGGGAGGAGACCGCGCGCACCAAGCGCCGGGCCTACGCCGACTGGGACTACTGGGGGCGGCCGGTGCCCGGCTTCGGGCCACCGGACGCCTCGGTGGCGATCGTGGGCCTCGCACCGGCCGCCCACGGCGGAAATCGCACCGGCCGGATGTTCACCGGCGACCGCGCCGGTGACTTCCTGTACTCGGCGCTGTACGACCTGGGGCTGGCCAGCCGGCGCACCGCCACCCACCGCGGCGACGGTCTGGAGCTGCGCGGGGTCAGGATCACCTCGCCGGTGCACTGCGCCCCGCCCGCCAACCGCCCCACCCCCGGCGAGCGCGACACCTGCCGCCCGTGGCTGGCCCGGGAGCTGCGGCTGCTGCGGCCGACCGTGCGGTCCGCCGTGGTGCTCGGCGCGTTCGGCTGGCAG
>NZ_JAHLEM010000426.1 GCF_018883605.1 Streptomyces niphimycinicus
CACGTCACCACGGCGACCTTCCGCGAGTACCACATCCCGGAGTTCGCCGATGTGCCGCGCACGGAGGTGTACTTCGCCGACACCGCCGACGCCCTCGGACCCCTGGGCGCCAAGTCGATGAGCGAGAGCCCCTTCCTCCCGGTCGCTGCCGCCTTGGCCAACGCGGTGCGGGACGCCACCGGGGTTCGGCTCGGCACGTTGCCGATGACGCGTGACCGGGTCTGTCTGGCCATCGCCGCCTCCCGCGGCACACCCGTCGCGCCCGACGAGGTCCCGGCAGACGGGCCAGCCGGGCACACCCCGGCCTGATCGCCTCGCACGAGGAAGGCGGCCTCGGCGCCGGCGGCCGACTTCGGCCGCGGCGGCTCGGGAGAGCCGCCACTCTCCTTCGGATGGTCGGGAAAGTGGGCCGGGTCGAGCACCGGAAGACCATTGCGGATCGGCGGTGGTCGGCGCGGCAACCAGTTCATCGAGCGGCACAGCGTAGGCGCGGGCAAGCGGCAAGAGCCGTTCCAGAGTCGATGCGGATCCACTCGGGTCCACACGGATCCACACGGGGCGGTTTTGCAATCCCGCAAAAAAGTATACGGAACCGCAAGGCCGCACCTGAAGATCGCGACATGAACCTGACTCGAAACCACAGGCGCACTCCCCGCCGACGCCTCCTCCTCGGAGCCGGCGCGCTGACCCTCTCACTCGCCGTGGGCAGCACTGCCGGGTGCGATGGGCACGACGGGGCCGCCGTATCGGGTCCCGCTACCGTCTCGGCGGCCGGGCCGGCGGCGTCGTACGACGCCGCGACGAAGCATGACGCGGAGTTCAACGCGACGTTCAAGCACAAGTTCTCGACCGTCCGCGGTGTGCGCATGCACTACGTCACCGGCGGTAAGGGCCCGGCGCTGGTGCTGCTGCACGGCTGGCCGCAGACGTGGTACGAGTGGCGGAAGATCATGCCGGCTCTCGCCGAGCATCACACCGTCTACGCGCTCGATCTCCCCGGCCTCGGCGACAGCAAGGGAAGCCCGGAGAGCTTCGACAAAAAGACCCTGGCACGTTACGTCCACGGTCTCCTGCGTGACCAGATCGGACTCGACAAGTTCGACCTGGTCGCACACGACCTCGGCGGTGGCGTCGGATTCCAGTACGTCTCGCAGTTCCCCGGACAGGTGAACTCCTACGTGCACATGGACTATCCGCTCCCCGGGCGGAAGCTTCCCGCCGCGCAGTACCGGACCTTCTCCTGGCACATGGCCTTCAACAGTCAGCAGGCGATCCCCGAGAAACTCGTCGACAACCCGAGCGACGTGCGCGAGTACCTCACCGCCTTCTATCCGCAAGTCGCCTACGGCGGAGCGTCATTCGGCGGCAAGAGGACACGGTCCCCCTTCACCGAAGCGGAAATCAACGAGTACGTCCGCACCTACAGCCGCCCGGAGGTACTGCACGCGGGATTCGAGCTCTACCGAAGCCTGGACAAAGACGAGCGTGACAACACGGCAGCGGCCCGTGTCAACACCCCCACCCTCCTCCTCACGGCAACCGGCTCACTCGCCTCCACCCGGCCCACCCTGACGCCGACGCTGCGCAACATCACACGCGCGGTCGAGATTCCCACATCAGGCCACTGGCTGGCGGAAGAAAACCCCAAGGCCGTAGTGCGTGAGATCCTCTCGTTCATCAGCAAGTGACGCCGCGGTCCCGCCTCCGCGTGAAGTGACGTAGGTCATATCCGCACCGATCAACACTCCCGGCCCGCCACCCGTATCCCCTCGCGCATCACGCATGGTGAGATCGGAGGATGCTGGTGAAGGTGTGGCATACCGGCAACGGCGGGCGCTGGTAGTGGGTGTCCGGATGTGGCGCGGGCGCCGGAAGGGGGCCGGCGACGAGTCTTTGGGCAGTGAAAGGGGGGTGCGCGCCGCCTATCACGAGTACGGCGGCGAGCTCCTGGGCTTTGCCCGCAACGCGCTGGGGGATACTCAGCTCGCCGAGGAAGTCGTGCAGGAGGTGTTCCTTCGGGCCTGGCGCGCCTCGGATTCGTTCGAGAGCAGGCGGGGGAGCCTGCGAACCTGGCTGTACGCCATCGCCCGCAATGTGATCGTGGACGCCCGGCGGCACCGTGATGTCCGGCCGGCGGTGGCGCACCAGGATGAGACGGGGAGGACGAGCCGGGATGCCGGGGTTGACCCGTACGATCGGCTGCTGGCGCGGATAGAGCTGCGCGAAGCGCTCGACCGGCTGCGCCCCCAGCACCGGGAAGCGGTCATCGAGGTGTATTTCCTCGGCCGGACCTGTGCCGACCTGGCCGCAGAACTCGGCATCCCGGCCTCCAGCGCCCGCAGTCGCCTCCACCACGGCATCCGCGCGCTGCGCGACATCCTGGACGAGAACGGATGGCTGGCACCATGAGCGAGATCTGCACCGCGATCCGTGAAGAGGTCACCGAACTTCTGTTGCTGGACAAACCGTTGCCCGCCCCTCTCGCTCGCCATGTGGCGTCATGCGAGGGGTGCTCCGAGGAGGCGGAAGGCGTGCGCCGGGTGGTTCGGACCTTCGAGCGGGCGGATTCCGTGCGTATCCCATCCGCCCTCCCCGAGACCGGCGGAGCGTCTGTCGTCGCCTCGGTGGGGCTGCTCGGGAGTGCCCGCCGCCGGGTGGCGGCCGGAATCGTGTGCGTGGTTCTGGCCGCGTGCGCGGCCCTTGTCACGGTCATGGCGACCTCTGGCAATGACACCCGCACACACGTCGCCGCGGTCCATGTCGCACAGGACGGCGCGATGGTCTCGCACTCCTGGGGCACCGAGATCCCGGTGTCGCTGTCCGGGCTGCGCGCCAGCGGTACCTACCGGCTGATGACGGGCAACGCGCGCGGCGACCGTGTGCAGGCGGGCAGCGTACGGGCGAGCGGAAGGGATGACGCCCCGTTGCGCGTCCGCCTGACCACCGCCATGCACAAGGACACCATCACCACGCTGTACGTACAGGACGCGGACGGGCACTTCGTCGCCCAGGCCCCGGTGGGTCCGAACCGCGGTACCTGACGGGGCATCGCCCCGCTCCAGCCGGACTTTCCCCTGAACCGGGGACGGCCATGAACCCGCCCTTTCTTCAATGCGCCGTCAGGCGCACCTTTTATGGAGGTTTGCCAGTGTTTTCGATCAGGAAAGCGGTCGGTGCGACCGCCGTGCTGACCGGCGTCGGCGCCACGGCCCTCGGAGTCGTGAGCCTGGCCCAGGCCGACCCGTCGCACCCGGCCACGGTCCAACGCGCCGCGGTGAAGACCACCGCAGGCGACGGTACGTCGGTTTCGGCGCGCGTCTCGGGCCGGGACCGCGTGTACACCGCCGATCAGACCTCCAACACGGTCACGGTCATAGATCCGTCCACCAACAAGACACTGGGCACCATCGCCCTCGGTGCCCAGCGGCTCGGCGCCACCCTGGGCCCCCAGTACACCGACAACGTCGGCGTGCACGGCCTGGCCTTCTCCCGTGACAGCAAGCGTCTCGGCGTGGTGAGCGTCACCAGCAACACCGTCGACATCATCGACACCGCCACCAACAAGGTGATCAACGAGACCGACGTCGGCCGTGCGTCACACGAGGGCACGTTCACCGCGGACGGAAAGCAGTTCTGGGTCGCCGACCGGGGACGCGACACCGTCACGGTCGTCGACGCCGTACACGGCGGTGTCGTCCGCACGATCAAGGTCGGCCCCGGCCCGTCCAAGGTCGTCCTCAGCCCCGACGGCAAGACGGCCTACGTCAACCACATCAGCGCCCCCGAGATCACAGCCGTCGATGTGAAGTCGCACAAGGTCATCCACACCATCAAGGGCCTCGGTCACTCCTTCTCCTCGGACGAGTCGATCTCGCCCGACGGCACGGAACTGTGGGCGGCGCACAAGCGCGCGGGCCTGACCAGTGTCATCGACCTCAAGCACCGCAAGGTCACGGCCGTACTGAAGACCGGACCGGACACCAACCACCCCAATTTCGCCAAGACGGCGCAAGGTTCGTTCGCCTATCTGACCGTGGGCGGTCTCGATGAGACCCTCGTCTACCGCCGCAACCCCGGCGGCACGCCGGAGCTGGTGACCCGCATCCACGACACCGGGCATGCGCCGCATGGCCTCTGGCCCAGCGGCGACGGCACCCGCATGTATGTGGGCATGGAGAAATCCGACGCGGTCGACGTCATCGACACGGCCACCAACAAGGTCATCGACACGGTGGCCGTGGGCCAGGAGCCTCAGGCTCTGGTGTACGTGCCGGGCGCGGCGCCTGCCGGCTCCGCCGCCAACCTCGGACGCCAGGGCCTGGGCGACGCGCCGCACAACGTGCCCGCCACCCTGCCTGACGGAACGGCGGGCGAACCCATGCGCCCCGACAACAAGGGCCGTCGGCTGGAAGCCACGGTCCGGCCGGTCAGCGGCCTCGACATGGTCCAGCTCCAGGCACGTGATCTCCAGCCGACCACCACCTACCAGGCGTACGCCGTCCAAAAGGACGGCAGCAAGATCCCGCTGCTGTCCTTCACCACCGACTCCTCGGGCAACGCCCCCCAGGTGCTGGCCTTCGCCGACTTCACCGGCGTGCGGGTCTCCCTCACCTCCGAAGGCAAGGCCACTCCCCAGACCCTGGCCCGGATGTCGGCGGCGGTCGCCTCCACGCACCACGCGGGCTCGGACAGCGCGGTCGAGGCCGCCGACCTCCTGTACTGCGACTGCTGCTGAAAGGCTCGGCATGACACCCCCACCTCGCGTCCGCTCCGGCCGGCGTACATACCAGGCGGCAACCGTGCTGGGAACGGCCACCGGGGCGCTCCTTCTCCTCGCGGGGCCTGCCTCCGCACACGTACGTGTGTTCTCCGACGGGGCCAAGGAGGGAAGCCCGGCCACACTTCGGTTCCGGGTCCCCTCCGAGAAGGCGGACGTCACCACCATCCGTTTCGAGGTCGCCCTCCCGAAGGGGGTCACACCCACCGCCGTACCGTCGGCCTCCGGATGGACGCGCAAGGAAATTCCTTCGCGCAAGGGCGGGCCGATTCACATCATGTGGACCGCCACGGCAGGTCACGAACTCGAGCCCGATGCGCACCGCTACTTCGACGTACGGGTGGGGCCGCTCCCGAAAAAGCCGACCCTCGCCTTCGACGTGACCCAGACGTACTCGGACGGGTCGGTCGTGAAATGGAACGAACGACAGACGGGCAACGAGGAACCGGACTTCCCGGCACCCGTACTCGTCCTGGAGGCTGGTGCGGCCAAGGCGGAGCAGGAGCGGGAGCAGCAGAAGCAGAAGGCGGCGCCACAGCCCACCACGACCGGCACAGACGACCGCACCCGTGCGGCAGCGACCGCTCGGAACGCAAGCTCGGACACGACATCGTGGATTCCGTGGACCGTGGCAGCCGCCGCGGTCCTCGGCGCCGGCACCGTCGTTGCCGTGCGCCGCCGACCGGCCCCCGGCGAAAGCGGGCCGACACCGCGTTGACAGGAGGTCTTGGAGGGGGTGGCGGGGGTGGCCTTACGGTGACCCATCATGTGTCGCCCCCTGACCGGGCCTGCCGAGCGGCCTCCTCGTAGGCGCGCAGCAGCCCCTCGCCCTCCGAGCAGCCGCCGCCGGGCGTGCGGCAGGCCGGGCAGCCCGCGGCGTGCTCGATGGCCGCGCGCCACGCCTCGTCGGCGAACGGGTCGTTGGTCTCCTCGGCGGTCTGCTCGGGGGCCGTCATCGGGTCCTGCCCCGGTCGAGGGCGCGGCGCCGTGCGGCGGCCTGGGCGACGGCATCGCTCGGGTAGTCCCGGGCGTGGCTGGGGCAGGCGTAGACGGTCGGGCGGGCGACGCTGCCGCCGTGCTCTGTGGCGACCGGGACCGGTTCATCGGTGGGGAGCTGGCAGCGATGGCAGAGCTGGCGGCCGTCCGGTGTGGGGCCGAGGACGTCGTCGAGGGCCTGTCGCAGGGCGCGGAGGAGGTGATTGATGTCGGTCAGATACCGGTCCGGGCCGAGCGGGATCCGCCAGTACGTCCGGTGCTCAGGCCCCCAGGAGGCGGGCGGTACGCCGAGGAGGGTGCCCTCGTCGGCCAGCTCGGTGAGGACGCGGACCTGACGCATGCGCCAGATGCGGACGGTGGCAGTGTCGACGGCGATCAGCCAGTACGTCTTGCCGTAGGTGTCGTCCTGGATCACGGCGCCGGACTCGTCACCGAGCAGTTCGAGGGCACGGTCCGCGACGGCGGTGGGCGCGGACAGGGCGTCCCACCAGCGGCCCACCGGTAACGCCTCGATGTCCTCGGTGTTCGGCGGTGTCCACGGCAAGGCTCTGGTCTTCACGTCGGGCTCCCCTAGCGATCTGCGGGGGCAGCGCTGGCCAGTGTCCTGGCGGGAGCGCGGGCCAGCGCCGCCGTGATGCAGATCACGCTAGGTGTGCGCGCGATCACAGCCCAGTGACGTAATGCACCAGACGCTGACCTGGTTATGGCGCGACTAGGACATCACGTCCTAGTCAGAGAGCGGGCTCAACTCCCAGCCGGGCAGCCAGCCCTCGGAGACGGGCGTTCTGCCGCCTCTCCTCCTCACGCATCTCCAAAACCGTGGCCCGCGCCAGCATCTGATACCGGATCCATTCGGGCTGGTCAGCCTCCACCCCCAGTAGCGTGTCCAAAGCCTTCTCGCTGTCACCCACCTGATACTGAGCCTGGGCCACGTCCAGGCGGTGGGCGGCCAGGTGCACGGGGCGTTTGATCAAGTTGTGGCGCACATCCTCGGACGCCTCCAGAGCCTTCTGCGCGTCCGGCTCGCTGCCTGCCATGGCGATGTTGACGATCTGCGTCTTGACGTCGACCGGAGAGAAGGCGGTCCCGTACACGCGCACAGCGCCAGATCGGACAGCCGCGGACTCAGCGAAGTTGAGGTACTGATCGGCCTCGTCCTTCTGATCCCGCCGCGCGGCAGGTGTGGCCGCCGCCACCAAGAGGTTCCCGTACACCGCGTACTGAGCGCTCGTGCTACGCCGCATGGATGGCTCCAGTGCGTCCGCTTTCCGCTCGGCGATGGACTGTGCTTCCTCCCATCGGCCTTGCCGCAGCAGCACCCACGACAGGGTGGAGACGCCCATCCCCTCCATCAGCGGATCGGAGGCGCGCTGTGCCGCATGCAGTTGCTTCTCCACAGCTTCGAAAGCCCAGTCGGGATGTCCGGCCTGCGTCGCGAGGCTGGCCGCGAGCTGGTAGGCGAGCGCGAGCTGGTTCCAGACCTGCTCGACGAGCGAGCCGGTCGTCTCCCGGGCCACTGCGCGCCCGTCCCGAAGGAGGAGAGGGAGGGAGCCAGCGAGCTCGCTGTACTCCCCTTCCCAGTAGAGCGTGGTGGCCGCTCGGACCTGGCCTATCCACGACTCTGCGGAGGGTGGGTCCTCGTCGAGATCGCCAGAAGGTACGCCCGGAAGCGCGCTGATGTCCTGGATGGCGTCGCGCAAGGCGATGAGCCCACCGTCGTCGTCAGGGAGTTCTGTGGTCACGGTGGGCTGCCCCAGTAGTCGATCCAGCTCGGTATCGAGGGCCCTCGCCAGCTTCCGGAGAGTGCCCAGACGCGCCGACTGCCGGACGTTCTGCTCCAGTTTCCGGATGGTGTCGACATGGACGCCTGACCGTTCGGCCAGCTGTTCCTGGGTGACGTCGCGGTAGCGCCGGAGCTCGCCCAGGCGGTCACCAATGGTCTTGCTGCTCATGATGTACCCCCGCCAGAAGGTCTTTCGGCCACGGTACGCCGGGCGGGCAGGATCAGGGGAGGCTGAACACGAAAGAGCCCCTCGCCCGGCACGAAGCCCAGACGAGGGGCGTGTGGGATGACCGGCCCATCATCCACCGCGTGGAAATCCCCGACAGCCTCGTCGAACTCCAGACCTCGGCCGACGCCGAGCGCGCCGAGCTCACCGGCCTTGAAGGCGACGAGCACGCCGCGCGGTGGAAGAGCCGACGCGACGCCGCAGCCGCCGGCCAGGCCGCCGGCACCGGCGAGGAGCCCGCCGAGGGTGGCGGCGGCCAAGGGGTCTCCTACCGGCTCGCGGGACCCTTGGCCGGGCTCGGACCCGGGTGGACCGTCCCCGCGTATCGGTGGGTGAAGCCGGTGCCGTCGTCGGCGGTGATGGTGATGTCGTAGTGTCCGTCGTTCGTGGGCCATTCCACGGTGACCTGTTGGCGCGGGCCGACCGGCTGGGTGCGGGCCGTGCCGCCGAAGTCGTTCGGGGTGAGCGTGAAGCACACGGCGGTTGCGCCGTCGTTGGCCAGCAGCAGTTCGACGGACGCGTGGTGCGGATCGCCGCCGGGCAGGGCGGCCGCCACTCGGGGGATGGCGGTCTCGGACTGGTCGGGGCCCGCGACCGTCCCCGCGAAGCGGCGGACGAAGCCGTCGGGGCCGTGGACGGTGAAGTCGTAGGCACCGGCGGTGCGTACCGCGTCCCATACGTAGGCGGCCGTGGTGTGCGGGGCGACGGTGAACGGTGTTCCGGCGAACGGCCGGGCGATGTTGGGGAAGACCGTGAAGGGGAAGGCCGCCGTTCCCTCGTTGGCGAGTGTGCAGGTCACCTTGGAGGTGGCGCGGTCCACGGCGATATCGGCCCAGGGGCGGTACGGCAGCGGCCGGTGCGGGCGTGGGCCGCCCGGCTCCTGGGTCGGCATGAGCTGGGCGCCCGGCACGGGGAGTTCCACCGGCGGCAGTTCCATCGCCGCGTCGGCCCGCTCCATCAGCGTGCCGGTGTCCGGCAGTACGGGGATCGAGAAGTCGGGCCGGGTGAAGTCGAAGCAGGTGGTGAGGTCACCGCACACGGCGCGGCGCCACGCCGAGATGTTGGGCTCCCGTACGCCGGTGACGACCTCGAGGAAGCGCAGTACGGAGGTGTGGTCGAAGACCTGGGAGTTGACCCAGCCGCCGCGTGACCACGGCGATATCACCCACAGCGGGACGCGGTTGCCCAGCCCGATCGGCTGACCGTCCACGAACTCCTCGGGTGTTCCCGCGGGCGGGAAGGGCGGCACCATGTGGTCGAAGTAGCCGTCGTTCTCGTCGTACATGACGAGGAAGACGGTGTGTTTCCAGATCTCGGGGTTCGCGAACACCGACTGGAGAGCGGTGTCGACCCAGTGGGCGCCGTAGGCGGGGCTGGCGGCCGGATGCTCGCAGAACAGATAGGGCGAGACCAGCCAGGACACCGTCGGCAGCGTGCCGTCCTGGCAGTGCGCGTCGAATGCCGACAGGTCCCACTTCGTCATCGCGTCGAGGTAGCGCGGGTCGTCCTTGTCGAAGGTGTGGAACTGGCCGAAGTACTCCAGGGCGTTGTCCTCGTAGTTGCCGTCACGCTCGTCCAGGCCGGGGGTGTGGTAGACGCGCCAGGAGACGCCGGCGGCCGACAAGCGCTCCGCGTAGGTGGTCCAGTCGCAGACCGGGCTTTCGGGCAGCGGGGTGTTGTCGATCCACGGCCCCGTCGTGCCGTCGCGGCCCGGTCCGACCGTGCCGGTCCACAGGTAGAGGCGGTTGGGGCTGGTGGGGCCGGCCAGTGAGCAGAAGTACGCGTCGCACAGGGTGAAGGCGTCGGCCAGCGCGTACTGGTAGGGGATGTCCGCACGGGTGAGGTAGCCCATGCTCTGCTCGCCCTTGGCGGACGTCCAGCGGTTCATCGCGCCGTTGTTGATGGCCTCGTGACCGCTCTCCCAGTCGTGTGGCAGGCCGTCGGCGTTCTGCGCGTTGAACTTCGAGGAGTCCATGCGGTAGGGCAGCAGATATCCGCCGTCGGGCCGGGCCGGGGCGGGCTGGCGGAAGACGCTGTCGCCGTTCGGGAACGTCAGGGCCTGGCGGTCGTCGAAGCCGCGCACGCCGTTCAACGTGCCGAAGTAGTGGTCGAAACTGCGGTTCTCCTGCATCAGGATCACCACGTGCCGGATGTCGTCCATGGTGTCAGTTCCCTTGTGCTGATGTGACGAGGAAGGAGAGCAGGGCCAGGTCGACACGTTCCAGCGAATCGAGAACGGTGCGGTTGGCCGCGGGCCGGATCGGCACGGTGGAGGGCACGGCCAGCACCGGGCACCCGGCGGCCTCGGCCGCGGCGACACCCGTGGGCGTGTCCTCGACGACCAGGCACTTACGCGGTTCGACGCCCAGGGCGGCGGCAGCGGTGAGGTAGGGGTCGGGCGCCGGCTTGGTGCGGACGGTGTCCTCGACGGCGACGGTCAGCGCGAACCGGTCCGCGCCGAGCGCCCCGTGCACAAGGTCGACGACCTGGCGCGACGAAGCGGAGACGATCGCCGCGGGCACGGCGGCCGTGACCAGTTCGTCCAGCAGGCGCGGTACGCCCGGGAGCGGGATGACCTCGTCGGCGACCCGGGCGGCGAACGCGGTGTCCAGCTCCTCGGCGAGCGCCCCGATGGCGGGGGCTGCCGGGGCACCGGTGCGGTGCAGGTGAGCGGCGGTGTACGCGGCGGGGCGGCCCAGCACATGAGCCATGTCCGCGTCGGTCAGCGGCCGCCCCATCCTGGCGGCGATCTGTTCCACCGTGGCGCACCACAGCCGTTCGGTGTCGACGAGCGTGCCGTCCATGTCGAACAGGACGGCGGCGGGAAGGCCGGGCGCCGCGATGCGTTGGTTCAGGTTCAAGGTGAGTCTTCTCCGGTTCGGGGCGAGCGGGCGAATGCCGGGCGATCAGGTGGGTTGATCCGCATGGACGGTGTCGTTGGGCCGGGCGTCGTTGGGCCGGGCGTCGGTGGGCCGGGCGTCGGTGGGCCGGGCGTCGGTGGGCCGGGCGTCGGTGGGAGTCCTCGTGCCGGGTGTCGGTGGGCGTCGTCGGCCCCCTCGCGACCGCCGTCTCACCGGCGGCGGTCCACCAGAACAGGGCGGTCCGGCAGGGTCAGCGTGACCGCCGCACCGACCGGGAGC
>NZ_JAHLEM010000427.1 GCF_018883605.1 Streptomyces niphimycinicus
AGTCCTCGTGCCGGGTGTCGGTGGGCGTCGTCGGCCCCCTCGCGACCGCCGTCTCACCGGCGGCGGTCCACCAGAACAGGGCGGTCCGGCAGGGTCAGCGTGACCGCCGCACCGACCGGGAGCGTGGTCATGGCATGGGTCGGCACATCGGCCGTCACATCGCCGCCGTCGGCCGGCCGCACGGTCAGCCGCGTCGTCGCGCCCAGGAACGCCGCCCCCACGATCCGGGACGTCCCCTGTGCGTCCGCCGCGATCTCGACCGCCTCCGGCCGTACCAGTACGTCCACCTCGCCCGGTCCATGGGCGACCGCGGCGGCGCTCGGCAGGCTCCGGTGGACCGGCAGTGTGCGGCCGAGCACGTCCACGGTCCCGTCCTTCGCCCCGGCCCGGGCCGGGATCCGGCTCATCACGCCGACGAACTCCGCGACGAACGCGGTCACCGGGCGTGCGTACAGCTCCGCCGGAGGCGCGCACTGCTCCAGTCTCCCGGCACGCATCACCGCGACCCGGTCGGCCATGGAGAGGGCCTCTTCCTGATCGTGGGTCACGAACAGGGTGGTGATGCCCAGGCTCTGCTGGAGACGGCGAATCTCCTCACGGAGGGTCAGGCGTACGCGTGCGTCCAGCGCCGACAGCGGCTCGTCGAGCAGCAGCACGCGTGGCCGCAGTGCCAGGGCCCGCGCCAGGGCGATCCGCTGCTGCTGGCCTCCGGAGAGTTGATGCGGGAAGCGGCCGGCGTGCTGCTCCAGTCCGACCAGCTCCAGGAGTTCGGCGGCGCGAGCCCGCCGCGCGGCCTTGCCGACACCGCTCATCCGCAGCCCGAAGGCGACGTTGTCGATGGCGGTCAGGTGCGGAAAGAGGCTGTAGGACTGGAACACCATCCCCACATCGCGGCGGTGCGCGGGGACGCCGGTGATGTCCTCGCCGTCCACGAGCACCGTGCCCGAGTCGGGTCTCTCGAATCCGGCGAGGGTCCGCAGTGCGGTGGTCTTGCCGCAACCGGACGGGCCGAGCAGTGCCACGAACTCGCCCGGCTCGACGGTCAGGTCCAGGCCGTCCAGCGCGGTCGTGGCGCCGAAGGAGCGGCGCAGCCCACGGAACTCGACGCTGGTACCGGTCCGAGTGCCGGTTCCGGCCCCGGTCCCGGTCCCGGTTCCGGTCCCGGTCCGGCTGATGGTTTCGCGTTCGATGGTCCGGCTGGTCATGGGGTCTCCTTGGGATGGCGAGCGCGGCCGGCGGCGGCGATGAGCAGCAGCAGCACCCAGGTGACGAGCAGCCCCAGAACCGAGACGGCCACCGACATCTGGGCCTGCGAGCCGCTGATGGCGAGGATCCACACGGCGAACGGCTGGTAGCCGAGGATCGCGGCAACGCTGTACTCGCCGAGCACCAGCGCAAGGGTCAGGAATGCCGTATTGAGCAGCGCCCCGCGCAGGTTGGGCAGCACCACCTGGAACAGGGTGCGATGCCATGGCGCCCGGCAGGCCCGCGCGGCCTCGACGAGCAGGCGCAGGTCGATGGCGGCGAGCCCGGTGTCGAGCGTGCGGTACGCCAGCGGCAGCGCCATCAGCGTGTACGCGAGAACCAGCACCAGGGGAAAGCGCGGGTTCTGGAGCGCGACCAGGGCCTGGAAGACCGGCGTGCCGACGAAATGGTCCGATCCCCAGCGCAGCACCGCGCTGACCCCGGCGACCAGGGCGACAGCGGGTACGACCAGCGGCAGCAGGCACACGATCTCGACGAGTGTGCGCAGACGTGGCGCGGCCAGCCGTACCGTGACCAGAGCGGGCACCAGCAGACCCAGCACGAGCGCGATGGTGGCCGCGGCCAGTTTCAGGGTCAGTACGAGGCTGTCGGCGAAGCCGCCGGCGCTGAAGATGCCGGTGTAGGCGTCGATGCCGATGCGCTGACCTGGGACGCCCGCGCCGATGCTGAAGGCGATGGCGCAGGTGAGCGGGATGAGGAAGTACGCGCCGGCGATCAGCAGCACGGCGGCGCGCCCGTATCGGATCGTGGTCAGGCGAGCCATTTGGCACTCCTGCGCTGGAGTGGCACCTGAACGGCCACGACGAGCCCCGCGACCAGCACCATGTCGACGCCGAGCGCGAGCGCGACGTTGCCCTGGCCGACCAGGACGTTCCCGGACAAGGCGTCCGCGATCTGCATGGTGACCAGCGGTACCGAACTGCCGACCATCGCCGCGGCGGTCGCGTAGGCGCTGAACGCGGAGCCGAACAGCAGCACAAAGCCGCCGAGCAGCGATGGCATGAGGATCGGCAGCGCGATATGCGTCCAGTACCGGAAGGTGTTCGCGCCGTTGTTACGGGCGGCCTCCTGCCACTGCCGCCGCAGTCCCTCCAGAGCCGGGGTGAGCGTGAGCACCATGAGTGGAATGAGGAAGTAGAGGTAGACCAAGGTCAGGCCCCAGAAGCCGTACAGGCTCCAGCCGTGGCCGAGCAGGTGGAATCGGCTGGTCAGGACTCCGGCGTTGCCGAGCGTGGCCACGAACGCGAACGCGAGCGGCACACCGCCGAAGTTCGCCAGTACGCCCGACCCGGCCAGGACCGCCTCGCGCAGGGCGCGGAACCGCGAGGTCACGACCGCGTGGGCGATCGGCAGGCCGGCCACGGTGGCGATCAGCGCGGAGACGGCGGAGAGCTTGACGCTGCCGATCAACGAGGTCAGATAGGGACCGTGCAGCGAGGCGCTCATGTTCGCGCCGGTGAGGCGGGCCCCTCCCGGCTCGGACTCCGGTGTGGTGAGAGCGCCGTACACCATCGTCCCGAGCACCAGGCCGAACACCACGGCGGCGAAGGCGAGCAGCGGTGCGGCACCGAGCCAGCCCGCCACGCTCCGAACGCGCCACCGTACCGCCCCAGGGCGGGCCTTGCTGCCGTAGGAGCGGGCCGGAGTGTCGCCCCCGGCGGTCTGGACGGCACTCATCCGGCGACTGCCTTGGCCCAGCCCTGGACGACTGCCTGCTTGGCCTCGCTGATCTGGCCCTCGGTCGGGAAGGCGACCGTGCCCTTGCCGGGTGCCTGCGCGAGTTTGGCGGCGAGGGGCGCGTCGAGAGTGCCGGACTGCCGCATCGTCGGCATCAGCACGGGGCGGGCATGGCCCTTGAGCCACAGGTTCTGGCCCTCGGGGCTGTACAGGAACTCCTGCCACAGGCGGGCCGCGGCCGGGTGCGGTGCCCACTTCACGATCGCCTGCGAGTAGTACTCGGCGTACGCGCCGTCGGTCGGGATGCTCACCTTCCAGTCGACGCCCTTGCCGCGGAGGTCGTCCGCATACCCGGTGTTGAGGTAGTCCCAGGTGATGCTGATCGGCGTCTCGCCCTTCTGAATGGTCGCGGGGCTCGACTCGACGGGGTTGAAGTTGCCGGCCTTCTTCAGACGGGAGAAGAAGTCGAGGCCGGGCTTGATGTCGTCGAAGGACCCCTTCCGGGCGAGGGCCGAGGCGTAGACGGCGCCGAAGGCCGAACTGGACTTCGTCGGGTTGCCGGTCAGCGCGATCTGGCCCTTGTACCGCGGGTCCAGCAGCTCGGCGAAGGTCTGGGGACACTTCTTGACGCGGCCGGCGTCGCAGCCGATCGAGACATAGCCGCCGAAGTCGTTGTACCAGCGGGCCTGGGCGTCCTTCTGGGTCTTCGGGATCTGGTCGAACGCGCTGACCCGGTACGGCGCCAGCACGTTCTGCTCGGCCGCACTGATGGCGAAGGCGCTGCCCACGTCGAGTACGTCGGGAGACCGGTCCTGGCCCTTGCGGGAGGTGGCCGCGGTGATCTCGTCCTGGCTGGAGGCGTCGGGGTTCTCGACCTCGACCTTGATCCCGTACTTCTTCTCGAAGGTGTCGATGATCTCGCCGTAGTTCGCCCAGTCACGGGGAAGGGCGATGGCGTTCAACTTGCCCTCCTTCTTCGCGGCCGCGACCAGGGCGTCCATGCCGCCGAAGTCCTTTGCCGAGGTGGCGGTCGCGGCCTTGCTGCCGCTGCCGCTGCCCCCATTCGTGCTGGTCATGCCGCATGCGCTGAGTACGAGCGCGGAGACGACAAGGGAGCAGGCAAGGCCCGTCGAGCGAACGCGGTGCTGTCTCACTGGTTCTCCTGAGGTGCTGAAGTTGGCTGTACAACTTCAGCCATTACTCAGTAGGGTGGTGTCAGGGAGATGAACGCCCGCACACGGCTGCCCGACCTTCGCGGGAAGAAGCCATCCGCCGGCGGACAGGTGATCATCCCCGGTCGCCCGGCCGGGCGCGGGGAGCGGATAGGGTCACGCCGGAGCGGCGATGGCGGCCGAGGGAGAAGGAGAGCGACATGGCGGGCACGGACGGCAGAACGACCGGAGCCCGGTACCGACGGCTCGCCGCCGACCTGCGTGAGGCCATCGCTTCGGGCGCCTTCGGTTCGGACGGCCGGCTGCCCAGCGAGGAGCAACTCGCCCAGCAGTACGGCGTATCACGCGGCACCGTCCGTCAGGCGCTTTCCGTGCTGCGCGCCAACGGCCTGGTCACCTCCCGCCGTGGCACACGGCGCGTGGTGCTCGGCACCGCGCGCACGCAAAGCTTCATGGAGCTGATGAGCTTCACTCTCTGGGCGCGCTCGCTCGGAGAGGAGCCGGGCGGTCGCACGATCGACATCACCAGGTGTACAGCCAACCCCTTGGAGCGCGAGCAACTCGGCCTCGCGCCCGGGGCGGAGATCTACCGGGTGCTGCGGCTGCGGACGCTGTCGCGTGTCCCCATCATGATCGAGCGGACCATCTACGTGGAGCACGTCGGTGCCATGATCGCCGGCCTTGAGCCCGAGGCGATCTCCCACATCGAGCCGCTGACGGAGCAGGGGGTGGTGTTCGCCGACGCGGAACACACCGTCGACCTCGTCTATGCCGACGCCGAGGACGCGGAGCTGCTCGGCTGCGAGGAGGGCGCGCCGCTGATGCGGGAGCGTCGGCGGGCGACGGACCCGGCGGGCACGCCCTTGGAATGGTCGGAGGACCGCTACCTTCCGGGCACGGTTTCCTTCACCGTGCACAACTCCGTGGCCTCGACGGCGCTGTCGCGACGCCGGGCCTGACCGCGCGCGGAAGGACGCCGAGCCTTACCGTGCCGGAAGGGGGCGGCGGCGCCGGTGCCGCTGGTGCGCGAAACCGGCGGCGCCCGTTCAGCGGCACATCGGCGTCTCCTGGGCCGGTGCGGGCCGCAGCTTCTCCAGGAGCTCGGACCGCCGCCGGTGGTAGGTGTCGACGTTGTCCAGCTTGATCTGCTCGTAGCCGCGCACCAGGTCGGGGAGTTCCGCCAGCTCCACCACGGCGTCGAGATCGGCGGCGAGATCGGCGGCGGGCCTCGCGGCGGCCAGGGCTTCCAGGATGGTTTCGCGGTACTCCTGGATCAGCTCGCGCTCGACGCGGCGCAGGTGCGCGTAGCCGAAGACGTCCAGGCGGGTTCCGCGGACCTTGCGCATGGCCCGGAGGGTCCGGAACACCGGGCGGAACCA
>NZ_JAHLEM010000428.1 GCF_018883605.1 Streptomyces niphimycinicus
TCGGACCGCCGCCGGTGGTAGGTGTCGACGTTGTCCAGCTTGATCTGCTCGTAGCCGCGCACCAGGTCGGGGAGTTCCGCCAGCTCCACCACGGCGTCGAGATCGGCGGCGAGATCGGCGGCGGGCCTCGCGGCGGCCAGGGCTTCCAGAATGGTTTCGCGGTACTCCTGGATCAGCTCGCGCTCGACGCGGCGCAGGTGCGCGTAGCCGAAGACGTCCAGGCGGGTTCCGCGGACCTTGCGCATGGCCCGGAGGGTCCGGAACACCGGGCGGAACCACGGGCCCAGGCTGATCTTCCGTTTCATGCCGAGTGCTCTGAGCACCGGGGGATGCAG
>NZ_JAHLEM010000429.1 GCF_018883605.1 Streptomyces niphimycinicus
CGCCGAACCGGGCCTCGATGTCCTGGGTCAGCGTCTGATCGAGGGAGAGTCTGGCGACCTCGTACTCGTCCTTGTAGGCCATGAGCTTGTAGAGGTTGCGGGCCACCGCCTCGGTGACCGCGGTGGAGGCCGGCTCGTGGCGGCGGACCCGCTCGACGAACTCCGCGTACTGGCCCGCGTATCGCTCGTCCTGGTAGGCGATGAGGTCCGGCACCCGGATGTCCAGCAGACGTGCCAGTTCGGAGCCGGGCTCCGCGCCGACCATCGCCCGCACCCGGCCGGCGGCCGGGTGAACCCGCCCGGCGGTGGCCACAGCCGTGGCCGACGGGCCGGGCGTGGCGGCGGCCGTGAACGCCTCCGGATCCTCGACGAGCTGACGGCCCCGCCGGAATGCCTGGAGGTTGCGTCGCACAGCCGTGCCGTTCAGCGTGATGGCGCGCTCGATGGCCTCCGCGGTCAGCGGGAGCGCTCCGGTCTGGAAGGCCGCGCCGAGTTGGAGGACGCCCGCGTACTGGTCGTCGTCGAACAGCGCCTCCGCCAGCGCGCGGGCGTCCAGATACACGGCGTACGCGCTTGCCGCGTCGATGGCCGAGCGGATACGGCCCTCCTCGGGGAAGGCGACCGTGGGATCGACGATCATCCGGCCGGTGGGGATCTCGGTTGTGCAGACCACCGCGGTCGTCCGGCCGGGGTCCGCCGCCGCCAGATACCGCGCATCGGCGCCCACGAGAGCGTCGCAGGCCAGATAAAGATCGCATTCGGCGGTGGCGAGCTTCGCCGCCTGCTCCACCACCTCGGAGGTGATCTTGATGTCCGACACCACGGCGCCGCCCTTCTGCGCCAGCCCCGTCTGGTCGAGGGTGCGCACCTGCTTGCCGTCGATCACCGCGGCGGTGGCGAGGACCTGCGCGACGGTGACCACGCCGGTGCCGCCCACTCCGGTGATGCGCACCGTGAAGTCCTCGCAGGCGGACCGCGGTTCGGGCGCCGGCAGCGCTTCGGCGGCCAGGTCGGGCAGCTCCCGGCGGCCCTCGGACCGCCCGGATCGCCCGGGGCGCCCGGGGCGCCCGGGG
>NZ_JAHLEM010000043.1 GCF_018883605.1 Streptomyces niphimycinicus
TCGGCTCACCTGGTGAGAACCGCGAAGGGGCGCAGCGCCCGGATGGCGGTGCTCGGGCCGTGCTCGGCAGCCGATGAGGAACTCGCTCATGCCGTGGACGCCCCCGATTTCGCGAGGGCTGTGGGCGACTGGGCTGGTTCGTACATCGCCGTGCGCCTCACCGAGCACCGCGCCGTGGAAGTGGTCACGGATACCGCCGGGGCCTGCCCGCTCTACACAGTGACCACCCCGGATGGAGTTGTGTGGGCATCCAGCTCCCGCGCGTTGTCCGCCCTGGTCGGCGGACGCGCGGACGATGACTGGCTCGCCTCGTACCTCTGGGATACGAAAGCACCGGTGCCCGGCCGCAGCGCCTGGGCTAACGTCACCCCGGTACTGGCCGGACACCGGCTGACCCTGGGCGCGGATGCCGTTCGGTCATCCGCATGGTGGTCGCCGGTCACGCGCCAACCGGACGAAGCCCTCCCCGCGATCCGTCGAGCCGTGACCGAAGGCGTACGGGTGCGCGTCCGGGACACACCGTCCTCGACGGATCTCGGGGGCATGGACTCCACCACTCTCGCCGTGATCGCCGCACGATGCCGTCCCCTCACCGGAGTGACCGCCCACCCCTCCGGCATCACAGAAGGGGGCGATCTCCAGTACGCGCGAGCGCTTGACGTACCGGGCCTCACCTGCATCGAGTTCCCGCTGGAAGAGCACCACCTCCCATTCAGCGCGGCTGACACCCCCCTGGCCGCGGTTGACGAACCTCCGCCGTCGAATGCCGTCTGGGCCATGCTCTCTGCCCAACTGCACATCACCGCCGCCACGGGAGCCGTTCGGCACCTCACCGGAGACGGAGGCGATGACCTCTTCCTTCCCTCGCCCCGGCACCTCGTAGACCTGGCCCGCAGCAGACGCTGGCTGCGCCTCTCCGCAGACGCCTTGGCGTGGGCACGGCTGCGTAGGCAGAACCCCCGCCCGCTGATCACAGCGGCCCTGCGCCGTGACATGCAAGGGGTGGCGCGTCCATGGCTCGTACGGCCCGCCTGGCTGCCGTCCTCCGTCCCCCCACCGATGTGGCAGCCGGAAGACGCCGACTCGGCGTTGATTACTTCGGTTCGCCATGCGGCACGGACCGCCCACGCCGACGCCCAACTCGCCGATGCCCTCGGCGTCGAGCTGCACAACCCATACTTCGACGGCGCCGTACTCGACGCGGTGGTATCCGTACCCGCCGACCTCCGATTCTCCGTGCACCGGTACAAGCCCCTCCTGGCGGACTCATGCGGCGACCTGCTGCCCGTGCTGCACCGCCGCCGCACCACGAAGGGCGTGTTCACCGCCGACTTCCACCGGGGCATGAGGGCCAACCTCCGCCGTGTACTGGATCTCGCCGACGGGCGCCTCGCAGCGCGCGGGCTCGTCGATCCCGCGCCGCTGCGCGCCACCGTGCACGCCGCCGCTCTGGGCGCCGAGACCATCTGGGCAACGCTCCTCCCGACCCTGGCCGCAGAAGCGTGGCTCGACTCCATCGAACGCGCACCGGCTATTCCCTGGCAGAACCCGACCCCGGCAGGTGCACGATGAGCAACGCCTCCCGGAGCGTGGTCGCGCTGACCCCGCACGCTTGCGTGACCATCGATTACGACACCGGCAGGACCGAACTGCGCCCTCTCTCCGGCCAGCCGCCTGCTGGAACCGTCGTGCAGGTCGCAGCCGCGGTTCCCACCTGGGGCACCACCGACGCTCCCGCCACCCTCCCCCGCTGGGCTCCGGTGCCGCTGCGGTGGCGCCTAGCGGCCCTCCCCGCCGTACTCCTCACCACAGCCGTGCGCACGTGCGGACCACGCCGCAGACGGTTCCGCCGCCTCGTACGGCTCGCTTGCTGCGGCCGATACTTCACCCCCGCGACGACCCGTCAAGTCCACTACGCTGTACGCGCCACCCGTTGGGCGTCACGAGCGATTCCAACCCGCTGGGCGTGCCTGGAACAGTCAGCCGCCGCCGCGGTGCTGCTTGCCCTCGCCGGACGGCGGGGCGAGTGGAGGCACGGTGTGGCCACCGACCCCATACGGCTGCACGCCTGGCTCGTTAACCGGTACGGGAGACCTGTCGAGGAGCCTCCCGACACCTCGCTCTACACCCCGACCCACACACCAGACGGACCCGGCCCCGATCTTCGGGACCGAAGGGAGACACCGCCGTGAGTGACCCGCACATCCTGCTGAACGGCGACCGGCTCGCGTTGGGAATGCCGCGCCAGGACATGCTGCCGGAGTACCACCAGTGGGAGAGCGACACCCGCACACTCCTCGGCTACGGTGCCCAGTTCCCGCAGGCGTGGGAGTCCCGCGTATCCGGCTGGGAACGCCAGCGCGGCAACCAGAGCCTCCAGCAATTCGAAGTACTACGGACTGCTGACAAGGAAGCCATCGGCTTGACCACCCTGCACGTGAACGGAGTCCTCCACACAGCCGAGTTCGTGATCGTCCTCGCACCAAGCGAACGCGGCAAGGGCTACGCGGCCGAAGCCGCCCGGCTCACCCTCGACTGGGCATTCCACATCGGAGCGCTGCGCATGGTGTGGCTGAAAGTGCTTGAGCCCAACCAAGCCGGGGTCTCGGCCTACGAGAAGGCCGGGTTCCGGCAGTCGGGACGGCTGCGCCAGTCCGGGTACTGGCTTGGGCGACCGGTTGACGAGATTTTGATGGACGCACTGCCCAATGACTTTCCCGGTCCCTCCGCCGTGACCGCCGCCGTGGGCGGCTGACGCTCCCCACCGAATCGGGGCGGTTACGCCTCCTTCCGCGGAGACGCGTCAGACGGTTTCATGTACGGGATGCGGGCCACCTGCACCGCTCGTAGCTGCCCTGGTCCGCATGCTGCCCCGCTTGTGTCCCGAGCGCCTCACGCGAGGAGGTCCGAGGTTGTCCACGCTCTCCGCCCGCCCCGCCCGCCCCTGGCCCCGCTCCGCCAAGCGCCGTACCGGCGGCCCCCGCTGGTCCCCGAGCAGGCGCCGCCGACTGGCCGCCGACGCCGCGCTGCTGCTCATCGCGGCCGCGTTTCTGCTCCCGCTCGCCTGGCTGGTCCTGGCCTCCGTCGACAGCGACGCCACCCTGCGGGTCTCGGCGCCCGGCTCGCCCACGCTGGACAACTTCTCGGCGGTGTGGACCGACGAGATCACCTTCACGCCGATGCTCAACAGCCTGCTCCTGTGCGGCGGCGCCACCATCCTGACCGTCGCCTGCGCGGCGCTGGCCGCCTATCCCCTCTCCCGCTTCCGCTCCCGCGTCGTACGCCCGTATCTGCTGACGGTGCTCTTCACCACCTGTCTGCCGATCACCGCGATCATGGTTCCGGTCTACGGACTCTTCGTCCAGGTGGACCTCATCGACACCATGTCCGGTACGGCGCTCTTCCTCGCCGCCTCCCAACTGCCCTTCGCCATCTGGCTGATGAAGAACTTCATGGACGGCGTGCCGGTGATCCTGGAAGAGGCCGCCTGGACCGACGGCGCCTCCTGGCTACAGAGCCTGACCCGGGTCATCCTGCCGCTGATGGGGCCGGGCATCACGGTGGTGATGATCTACAGCTTCATCATGATGTGGGGCAACTTCTTCGTCCCCTTCATGCTGCTGCTCTCCCCCGAGCAACTCCCGGCGTCCGTCTCGATCTTCACCTTCTTCGGCAACTACGGCCAGGT
>NZ_JAHLEM010000430.1 GCF_018883605.1 Streptomyces niphimycinicus
CACCACCTCGGAGGTGATCTTGATGTCCGACACCACGGCGCCGCCCTTCTGCGCCAGCCCCGTCTGGTCGAGGGTGCGCACCTGCTTGCCGTCGATCACCGCGGCGGTGGCGAGGACCTGCGCGACGGTGACCACGCCGGTGCCGCCCACTCCGGTGATGCGCACCGTGAAGTCCTCGCAGGCGGACCGCCGTTCGGGCGCCGGCAGCGCTTCGGCGGCCAGGTCGGGCAGCTCCCGGCGGCCCTCGGACCGCCCGGATCGCCCGGGGCGCCCGGGGCGCCCGGGGGCGACGGTCAGGAAGGACGGGCAGTCACCGTCCAGACATGAGTAGTCCAGGTTGCAGGAGGACTGATGGATCTCCGTCTTACGGCCGAACTCCGTGGTCACCGGATGGACGGACAGGCAGTTGGACTTCGTACCGCAGTCCCCGCACCCCTCGCAGACCCGCTCATTGATCACCA
>NZ_JAHLEM010000431.1 GCF_018883605.1 Streptomyces niphimycinicus
GGGGCGACGGTCAGGAAGGACGGGCAGTCACCGTCCAGACATGAGTAGTCCAGGTTGCAGGAGGACTGATGGATCTCCGTCTTACGGCCGAACTCCGTGGTCACCGGATGGACGGACAGGCAGTTGGACTTCGTACCGCAGTCCCCGCACCCCTCGCAGACCCGCTCATTGATCACCACCTTGGTATCGGGCGTGGCCGCCGTGCCGCGGCGCCGTTTGCGCCGTTTCTCGGCCGCGCACTCCTGATCGTGGATGAGCACGGTGACCCCGGGTATGGCGGCCAGCTCCTCCTGAGTGACAAGGAGCCGGTCGCGATGGCGGACCTCGACGCCCTTGGGCAGCCTGGCCCTGCGCAGCCGCCCGGGGGCGTCGCTGGTGATGACCACCTTCGCCACCCCCTCCAGGAGCAGCAGTGCGGCCAGCCGGTCGACGGGGAGGCCGCCGACCGCGTCCTGGCCGCCGGTCATCGCGACGGCCGAGTTGTACAGGAGCTTGAAGGTGATGTTGACCCCCGCGGCGACGGCCGCCCGTACCGCGAGGCTGCCGGAGTGGGTGAACGTGCCGTCGCCGATGTTCTGTACGAAATGCTGGTCGCCGACGAACGGGGCCATCCCGATCCACTGGGCGCCCTCACCGCCCATCTGGGTCAGCCCGACCACGTTCCCCACCTGCCCGGGCTCCATGAACACGGCCATGGTGTGGCAGCCGATACCGGCCCCCACCAGCGAGCCTTCGGGAACCTTGGTGGATGAGTTGTGTGGACAGCCGGAGCAGAAATACGGCGTCCGGGTCAGCAGAGGCAGCCAGATGCGTTCCCCGCGGCGCCTGCT
>NZ_JAHLEM010000432.1 GCF_018883605.1 Streptomyces niphimycinicus
CCGGGCTCCATGAACACGGCCATGGTGTGGCAGCCGATACCGGCCCCCACCAGCGAGCCTTCGGGAACCTTGGTGGATGAGTTGTGTGGACAGCCGGAGCAGAAATACGGCGTCCGGGTCAGCAGAGGCAGCCAGATCCGTTCCCCGCGGCGCCTGCTCCGCCAGGCGGTGACCGAGCCGATGTCCCCGTGTGCGGTCAGGCGGCGGGCCACTGCGGCCGCGATCGCCTCGGGACCCAGTTCCCCGATCTCGCTGAAGAGCGTCGTACCGTCCGGACCGGCCTTGCCATGGACGGCGGGCGCCCCGGGCACCGCGTAGAGGATGTCCTTGATGGCCG
Organism: Streptomyces niphimycinicus; assembly: GCF_018883605.1. Classification (GTDB taxonomy): domain Bacteria; phylum Actinomycetota; class Actinomycetes; order Streptomycetales; family Streptomycetaceae; genus Streptomyces; species Streptomyces niphimycinicus. The sequence continues at coordinate 338 of NZ_JAHLEM010000432.1, forward strand.
CCTCGATGAAGGACCGCTTCTCCTCCACCACGATGATCTCGCTCAGTCCCCCGGCGAACTCCTTGATGATGCTGGGCTCCACGGGGTGGATCGCACCGAGCTTGAGCAGCCGGATCCCGTAGCGCGCCAAGTCCCTCTCGTCGAGTCCCAGATCGCGCAGCGCCTGGCGCAGATCGAGGTACGGCTTCCCCGCGGCCACGATGCCGATCCGGTCGGCGCAGGTGGTACTGATCAGGCGGTTGATACCGCTGGCGCGGATGTACTCGGTGGCCAGCGGCAGCCGCACGGTGTGCAGGCTGCGTTCCAGCGCGGCAAGGCCGGCGCCCAGCAGATGGGCGCTCGG
>NZ_JAHLEM010000433.1 GCF_018883605.1 Streptomyces niphimycinicus
CGGACCCGAGCCCGGGACCTGGCGCCGCGAGGGCGCCGAACCGAGCAGTCCGGCCGAGCCGTTGCCCTGACCACCACCGACGGCCGGCGCACCCTGGCCCGACTTGCCGCCGGCGGCCTGCGGCGCCGGCTTCCGGCCGCCCTGGGCGACATCGACCGGCAGCATGACCAGCGCCGTCGTACCGCCCGAGTCGGACGGCCGGAGCTGGATGCGGATGCCGTGCCGCAGCGACAGCCGGCCGACCACGAACAGGCCCATGCGCCGGGACACCGACACATCGACCGTGGGCGGGGAGGCCAGCCGCTCGTTGATCGCCGCCAGGTCCTCGGGCGAGAGCCCGATACCGGTGTCGTGGATCTCGACCAGCACCCGCCCGTCGGGCAGCGCATGACCGGTGACCTTGACCTTGGTCTGCGGCGAGGAGAAGGACGTCGCGTTCTCCAGCAGCTCGGCGAGCAGGTGGACGAGGTCGTTGACGACCCGGCCCGCGACCTCGGTCGCCGGGACCGAGCTGAGCTCGATGCGCTCGTACTGCTCCACCTCGGAGGCGGCCGCGCGGAGCACGTCCACCAGCGGCACCGGCCGGGTCCACCGGCGGCCGGGCTCCTCGCCCGCGAGCACCAGGAGGTTCTCACCGTTACGGCGCATACGGGTGGCGAGGTGGTCCAGCTTGAAGAGCGAGGAGAGCTGGTCCGGGTCGGCCTCGCGGCTCTCCAGCTCGGAGATGAGCGAGAGCTGGCGCTGGATGAGGCCCTGGCTGCGGCGCGAGAGGTTGGTGAACATCGCGTTGACGTTGCCCCGCAGCAGCGCCTGCTCGGCGGCGAGCCGGACCGCCTCGCGGTGCACGTCGTCGAAGGCCGCGGCCACCTTTCCGATCTCGTCCCGGCTGTGCACACCGACGGATTCGACGGAGGTGTCCACATCCTGCGGATCGGACTCGGAGAGCTGCTTGACCAGTTCGGGCAGCCGCTTCTGGGAGACCTCCTGCGCGGTGTCCTGGAGGCGGCGCAGCGAGCGGACCATGGAGCGGGCGACGACGAAGGCGCCGACCAGGGAGACGCCGAGGACCAGGAGGATCAGCGCACCGTTGAGGATGGCGTCCTGCTGGGCGGAGTCGCGGAGCTCACGAGCCTTCTGCTGCATCTCGCTGAGCAGCGTCTGCTCGATCTTGCCCATCTCTTCGATCTTGATACTGTCCTGGTCGTACCAGTCAAGATCGGTGCGCTTCTCCGCCTTCAGCCCCTCGGGGTCGCGCACCGCGCGGTCGGCGTACATGGTCGCCGCCTTGATGTCGGGGCGGCTGTCCAGCGGGTCGAGCAGATCCTCGGAGTTGCCCTGGCGGATCTGCTTGAAGCGGCCGAGCGCCTCGTTCTCCTTGTCCACCGCGGTCCTGGCGAAGCGGCGGTCGTTGGCGGAGAAGTCGGCGCCCTTGGGGTCGGCGAGCGCGGCGCTGATGAGCGCGCGCTGGATGGAGGCGTACTCCTTGGCCGAGGAGAAGGTGGCGAGCGCGCGGGTGTTGTTGATCATCGCGCGGTTGCTGGTCGCCTGCGCCATGTCCTGGGAGAGCAGCAGCAGCGAGTTGATCAGCTCGTTGTAGTTCTGGACCGTCAGCGAGTAGTACTCGCTGTTGTCGTAGGCCGTGTCACGGACCTCGTTGATCTTGCCGAGCTGACGGTCGATGTTGACGAGCGTGGACTGCACACCGGCCAGCGACTGGTCGCCGGGGTCGATCTGATGGGTGGCCTCGCGGAAGGCCGTGATGGCGCGGTTGGTGTCCTCACGGGTGGAGACGACCCGGTCGTCCTTGTCGTTCCCCTTGCCCGCCAGCGGACCGGCCGACTTGTCGCGCTCCTCCTGGAGCGCGCTGGCCAGTTGGGTGGCCTGCTGCGTCATCTTGGTGAGCAGCTTCATCTGGTCGAGCTGCTCGATGTTGTTCAGCGAGCCCTCGATGCGCAGCGCCCCCAGGGTGGTCGCCGCGACCACCGGGAGGGTGAGCAGGGAGACCAGTCGGGTGCTGATGCGCCAGTTGCGCAGGGCCATGCGATTGCCGGGCCCGGTGGGGCCGGAGGGCTTCGGCTTGGCAGGCTGCTCCGCGTCTCCGCCGCCGCTGGGCGCACTGATCCGGGTAGCGCTCTGCGTGCCGGCCTCGGGGCTCTGATCACCCAGGGTCCTGCCGCTGCTCCCCTGGGCGCGCTGGGGCGAGGAGCCGTGGTCGGTCCCGCCACGCGGCTCCGGGTCCGCCGAAGCGTCCCCACGGCCCTGGCGGGCCTGGGGAGCCCCCATACCATCCCTCTTGATACGTCCCTGCACTAGCGTCGCAACCTCTGGACCAGGCGCCCTCCGGAAGAACCGGCGGAGCGGTGTCGAGTCGTGGGGGACCGCGATCCCCCCTGTCGGTCGTGAGTGACCGGCGCGCTTCCTTTCATGTCGACAAGAGGAGCCCCCCGCCGCTCGGCGCCTCTGTGCTGCGCCCCCGTGCGCGCCGGTGATTCCCGCGGCGGTCCCGGGAATTCCAGCACAGTGCCGGATGCTGCAACAAGGGCAACGGATAAGGCTGTGATCCGTGTGACGCTCAGTGCGGACTTTATTACGGGACGTAGAAAGCCATGTCGGCGATAACGGACTTTCGGGTACGAACCGAAGGTCGCAATCGAGTGTCCGGCTAGCGATGATCAAGAGCGGAACGTCGCGTTCGGGTAGGCGATGTCCGTTTAGGGCGATTGCGCAACTGTCTTCTATGTGGCTTTTGCCCGATCCTTCGTGAGCAATATCACATGCTGACGGTGACTTTTCCTGCGATTCCATGGGCAAGGCCGCCTCTAGCCTGACGCTTTACACAGCCGGTACGGACGACAAGAACGAGGCGTAAACCCAGTGAAGACGACGATGATGTTCCACTCCATAGCCAACCCGCGGCGCACCACCCTGGCCCATCTCAAGGACGTCCAAGAGCTGGGAGAGGCCCAGGACATCAAGGACGCCGGCGACCTGCCGGCCGCGCCCGAGGAGCAGTCGGAGCACCGCGTCGACCTGCCGAACCGGACCGCGAACCCCAAGCGCACCGTGCTGACCGAGGCCCCGGGCCACTGATTCGCCGGGGCTGTGGCGGACGCCACCACTCCCGGCAGGCGGGACGGCGGCGCGCGGGACGCGGAGCGATAGCCTGGAGCGTCAGTCTCCAGCGAGTTCAGTCAAGGAGCCAAGGCTTCCCGTGCGCATCGCCAGATTCTCCATCGACGGCAACGTCGCCTTCGGCGTGGTGGAGGGTGAGCCGTCCGATCAGGACGGCCCCGTCATCGACATCATCAAGGGCCACCCCTTCGCCGAATTCGAGCGCTCGGGCCAGAAGGTCCCGCTGAGCAAGGTCCGGCTGCTGCCGCCCGTTCTGCCGAACAAGGTCGTCGGAATCGGGCGCAACTACGCCGAGCACGCGGCGGAGCTGGGCAACGAGGTCCCCGAGGTCCCGGTCGTCTTCTTCAAGCCGTCCACCTCCGTGATCGGCCCCGGCGACCCCGTCACATATCCCTCCTTCTCCTCCGAGGTGCACTACGAGGCCGAGCTGGCCGTGGTGATCGGACGGATGTGCCGGGAGGTTCCGCGTGAGCGCGTCAAGGACGTCATCCTCGGCTACACCTGCGGCAACGACATCACGGCCCGCGACGCCCAGCGGAGCGAGAAGCAGTGGGCGCGGGCCAAGGGCTTCGACACCTCGTGTCCGCTGGGCCCCTGGGTGGAGACCGATATCGACCTGACGCGCGCCGCCGATCTCGGCATCATGTGCACCGTCAATGGCGAGCAGCGTCAGCTCGGCCGGACGAGCGAGATGGTGCGCCCGATCGAGGATCTGATCGTGCACATCACCGAGGCGATGACGCTGCTCCCCGGCGACGTCGTACTCACCGGCACTCCGGCGGGCGTCGGCCCGCTCTCCGTCGGCGACGAGGTCGCCGTCACCATCGAAGGCATCGGCACTCTCACCAACAAGGTGATCAAGCGTGGCTAGCGCATCCCCCTCCGCCCCCGTGCGAGTTCGTTTCTGTCCCTCGCCGACCGGCAACCCCCATGTCGGCCTGGTCCGCACGGCCCTGTTCAACTGGGCCTTCGCCCGTCACCACGGCGGCACCATGGTGTTCCGCATCGAGGACACCGACGCCGCGCGCGACTCCGAGGAGTCCTACACACAGCTCCTGGACGCCATGCGCTGGCTGGGCTTCGACTGGGACGAGGGCCCCGAGGTCGGCGGACCGCACGCGCCCTACCGCCAGTCGCAGCGGATGGACCTCTACCGCGAGGTCGCGGACAAGCTGCTGGAGGCGGGCCACGCCTACCGCTGCTACTGCACCGCCGAGGAGCTGGAGGAGCGCCGCGAGGCGGCCCGCAAGGCCGGCCGACCCTCCGGCTACGACGGCACCTGCCGCACCCTGACCGCCGGGCAGATCGCCGCGTACGAGGCCGAGGGGCGCGTCTCGATCGTGCGCTTCCGGATGCCGGACGAGCCGATCACCTTCACCGACCTGGTGCGCGGTGAGCTGACCTTCACCCCCGAGAACGTCTCGGACTACGGCATCGTGCGGGCCAACGGCGCGCCGCTGTACACGCTCGTCAACCCCGTGGACGACGCGCTGATGGAGATCACGCATGTGCTGCGCGGCGAGGATCTGCTCTCCTCCACCCCGCGGCAGATCGGGCTCTACCGGGCGCTCGCCGAGATCGGTGTGGGCTCCGGCGAGGTGCCCGCGTTCGGCCATCTTCCGTATGTCATGGGCGAGGGCAACAAGAAGCTCTCCAAGCGCGATCCGCAGTCCTCGCTGAACCTCTACCGGGAGCGCGGCTTCCTCCCCGAGGGGCTGCTCAACTACCTCTCCCTGCTGGGCTGGTCGCTCTCCGCCGACCGGGACGTCTTCTCGCCGGCGGAGATGGTCGAGGCGTTCGACATCTCGGGGGTGAACGCCAACCCGGCGCGGTTCGACCTCAAGAAGGCCGAGGCGATCAACGCGGACCACATCCGGCTGCTGGATGTGAAGGCGTTCATCGAGGCGTGCGAGCCCTGGCTGAAGGCCCCGCACGCGCCGTGGTCCCCGGACGCCTTCGACGCGGACGGCTTCGCGGCGCTGGCCCCGCTGGCCCAGACCCGGCTGACGGTCCTGTCCGACATCACCGCGAACGTGGACTTCCTCTTCCTGGACGAGCCCGCCCGGGACGAGGCGTCCTGGACCAAGGCCATGAAGCCGGGCGCCGACGCGCTGCTGGCCTCGGTCCGTACCCGGCTCGCCGAGGCGGACTGGGACGCCGAGACCCTGAAGGCCGCGGTCCTCGCGGCCGGCGAGGAGCACGGCCTCAAACTGGGCAAGGCCCAGGCACCGCTGCGGGTCGCGGTCACCGGCCGCACGGTCGGGCTGCCGCTGTTCGAGTCCCTGGAGGTCCTGGGCCGCGAGCGCACACTGGCCCGGGTGGACGCGGCGCTGGCGAAGCTGGCGGGATAGCCGCGCGGGGCGCCGCCTGGGCCTGTGAGGCGGCGCCACTCGCGGTGATACTCGTTTTGGTGGCCCGTCCACCATCGGGTAATGTTCTTCCTGCGCCGGACGGGCGGGCCGAGAGGCCGGACCGGGGCGCAAGCCAGACAAAACCCCTTACGGGGGTGGCGTTTTGGTGGGGTATGGTGTAATTGGCAGCACGAGTGATTCTGGTTCACTTAGTCTAGGTTCGAGTCCTGGTACCCCAGCAAGAGACCCGTCGGATGAGTGATGGATCTCTTGATTCAAAGCAGGATCAAGCCCCCGTTGTGTAGCGGCCTAGCACGCTGCCCTCTCAAGGCAGTAGCGCCGGTTCGAATCCGGTCGGGGGTACGGATCTCTTCGAAAGACGGAGATCGCTAGGGCCCCCGTTGTGTAGCGGCCTAGCACGCCGCCCTCTCAAGGCGGTAGCGCCGGTTCGAATCCGGTCGGGGGTACGGATCTCTTCGAAAGACGGAGATCGCTAGGGCCCCCGTTGTGTAGCGGCCTAGCACGCCGGCCTCTCAAGGCGGTAGCGCCGGTTCGAATCCGGTCGGGGGTACTGGTCTATACCATGGGCTATGGTGTAATTGGCAGCACGAGTGATTCTGGTTCATTTAGTCTAGGTTCGAGTCCTGGTAGCCCAGCGCAGCACCTGTGCTGATTCAGGCCCCCGTTGTGTAGCGGCCTAGCACGCCGCCCTCTCAAGGCGGTAGCGCCGGTTCGAATCCGGTCGGGGGTACCAGCGAAAAGCCCTCCGCGACAGCGGGGGGCTTTTTCGTGCCCTGGTCATTCCGCGAATTCATGCCCTGGCCACGGCTCACTCCGCGAAGCGGCGCCCGGATTCCTCGGTTTGCGCGAGCCGCCGCAGGCTGAGCAGCACCGGCTCATAGAGCACCGTCAGCGCCACCACCGCCTCGATCCGCTCGGGCGGGGTGTCGTAGGTCTCCACCAGATCCAGGTCGGCGACGGCCAGTTCACCCGCCAGCCGGGCGTGCACCAGCAGATGCTCGGTGTCATGGGGATATCCCAGGCGGTCCAGCGAGGCGATGGCCGCGACCAGCATCCGGTAGGCGGGGGAGGTGTCGCCCAGCTCCTGGCCGTGGGACCAGTCCATCCGCCGCAGCACGGTGTCCACCTGCTCCCGGGCCCGCGCCGCGTGCGGATCGTCCTCATCGGGCTCGGCGCCGTGCGGCAGCGCCCACACCGCGGCTCCCATCCGGGCGTTCTGGCTGAGCGACTCGTCCTCGGCGGCCTCCAGCACCTCGCGCGCCGTGGCCACCGGCATCCGGCCGACCTGGATCAGTGAGCGCACCAGCCGCAGCCGGCGCAGATGCTCCTCGCCGTACTCGGACTTGGTGGCGGTGATCCGCTCTCCCGGCGGCAGCAGCCGCTCGCGCAGGTAGTACTTGATCGTCGCGGTGGGCACTCCGCTGCGCTCGCTGAGCTCCGCCAGTCGCATCCCTGTTGCACCTTCCGTTGGGGAGTGGCACTATCCAAGCGATGGATAGCGCCGCTATCCAAGACTATCCCGACCGTGGGGGCAAGGGGATCACCATGGGTACCGAGCTGTTCGCCGGCCGTATGACCGCCGAGGCCGAGGGGGAGGTCACCATCTTTCTGGTCGGCATGCGCATCAACCGCTTCCGCGCGCTGCGAAGCTGGCTGCCGGTCTTCAGAGCGATGCCGCGAATGCTCCGCGAGCTGTCGCGGGACAAGGGGAGCGGGATGCTGGGTTATCAGCTCCTGTTCGGCGCGCCCCGGGTGCTCTATGTCGTCCAGTACTGGGACTCGCACGAGAAGCTGCTGGAGTACGCGTCGGCCCAGGACAAGGAGCACCGTCCCGCCTGGGCCGCGTTCAACCGCCGGATGCGGGAGGGCCGGGGCAAGGTCGGCTTCTGGCACGAGACCTATGTCGTACCGGCCGGGGCGCACGAGGCGATCTACCTCAACATGCCGGCGTTCGGCCTGGGCGAGGCCACCGGCGTGGCCCCGGCCGGCCGCCGCGGTGACCGCGCGGCCGACCGGCTGAGCCTGAAGGGTGCGTAACGGGTCGTGATCAATTCCCTCGGCGCAGGGCGTCGGTCAGGCGCGCCGCCGCGTCGATGACGGCCTGGGCGTGCATCCGGCCCGGGTGGCGGGTCAGCCGCTCGATCGGTCCGGAGACCGAGACGGCGGCGACCACGCGGTTGGAGGGGCCGCGCACCGGCGCGGAGACGGATGCCACGCCGGGCTCCCGCTCGCCGATCGACTGGGCCCAGCCCCGCCGTCGTACGCCCGACAGCGCCGTGGCGGTGAAGCGGGCTCCTTGCAGTCCGCGGTGCAGCCGCTCCGGCTCCTCCCAGGCCATCAGGACCTGGGCGGCCGAGCCGGCCTTCATGGGGAGGGTGGAGCCGACCGGCACGGTGTCCCGCAGTCCGGACAGCCGCTCGGCCGCGGCGACACAGATGCGCATGTCTCCCTGGCGCCGGTAGAGCTGCGCGCTCTCGCCGGTCACATCCCGGAGATGGGTGAGCACCGGACCGGCCGTGGCGAGCAGCCGGTCCTCGCCCGCCGCCGCCGCGAGCTCGGCCAGGCGGGGGCCCAGGATGAAGCGTCCCTGCATGTCGCGTGCCACCATCCGGTGGTGCTCGAGTGCGACCGCGAGCCGGTGTGCCGTGGGGCGGGCGAGACCGGTCGCCCCGACCAGTCCGGCGAGGGTGGCCGGGCCGGACTCCAGGGCGCTCAATACCAGAGCCGCCTTGTCGAGAACGCCGACGCCGCTAGAGTTGTCCATGAAACGATACTCGCGTCTCACACTGTGAAACGCAAGTTCATTTTCCGGGGAGACCCGCGACCCTGTAAATGGCGGGCCCGCAGACCAGGGCGCGCAGTCGAGACAAGTTGGGCCGGCACTGGCGCCGGTCGGAGGGAATGCGATGGGACGGACACTCGCGGAGAAGGTCTGGGACGATCATGTCGTCCGGCACGCCGAAGGCGAGCCCGACCTTCTCTTCATCGATCTGCACCTGCTGCACGAGGTGACCAGCCCGCAGGCGTTCGACGGCCTGCGCAAGGCCGGCCGCACGGTCCGTCGTACCGATCTCACCCTCGCGACCGAGGACCACAACACCCCGACCCTCGACATCGACAAGCCGATCGCGGACCCCGTCTCCCGCGCCCAGTTGGAGACGCTGCGCAAGAACTGCGCGGAGTTCGGTGTCCGGCTGCACCCGCTCGGCGATGTCGAGCAGGGCGTCGTCCACGTGGTGGGACCGCAGCTCGGACTGACCCAGCCCGGTACGACCGTGGTCTGCGGTGACAGCCACACCTCGACCCACGGCGCCTTCGGCGCGCTCGCGTTCGGCATCGGCACCAGCCAGGTCGAGCATGTGCTGGCGACCCAGACGCTGCCGCTCGCGCCGTTCAAGACCATGGCGATCACCGTCGAGGGCGAGCTGCCCGAGAGCGTCACCGCCAAGGACCTGATCCTGGCGATCATCGCGAAGATCGGCACCGGCGGCGGCCAGGGCTATGTGATCGAGTACCGCGGCTCCGCCATCGAGAAGCTCTCGATGGAGGCCCGGATGACCGTGTGCAACATGTCCATCGAGGCGGGCGCCCGCGCGGGCATGATCGCCCCGGACGAGACGACCTTCGCCTATCTGGAGGGCCGCCCGCACGCCCCCCAGGGCGACGACTGGGACGCGGCCGTCGCGTACTGGCGCACCCTGCGCAGCGACGACGACGCGGTCTTCGACCATGAGGTCGTCATCGACGCCACCGAGCTCGCCCCGTTCGTCACCTGGGGCACCAACCCCGGCCAGGGCGCTCCGCTGTCGGAGTCGGTCCCGGACCCGGCCTCCTTCGAGGACGCCAGCGAGCAGTTCGCCGCCGAGAAGGCCCTGGAGTACATGGGTCTGACGGCAGGTCAGCCGCTGCGCGACATCGCGGTGGACACGGTCTTCGTCGGTTCCTGCACCAACGGCCGGATCGAGGACCTGCGCTCCGCCGCCTCGGTGCTGTCCGGCCACTCGGTGGCCGACGGCGTACGGATGTTGGTGGTCCCCGGCTCGGTGCGGGTCGCCCTCCAGGCGGTCGAGGAGGGGCTGGACAAGGTGTTCACCGCCGCCGGCGCCGAATGGCGGCATGCGGGCTGTTCGATGTGTCTGGGCATGAACCCCGACCAGCTCGCGCCCGGTGAGCGCTCGGCGTCCACCTCCAACCGCAACTTCGAGGGGCGGCAGGGCAAGGGCGGCCGGACCCATCTGGTCTCGCCGCAGGTGGCCGCCGCCACCGCGGTGCTGGGCCATCTGGCCTCGCCCGCCGATCTGTCCGACGCGGCCGTATCGACTCCCGTGGGGGCCTGAGCAGTCATGGAAGCATTCACCACGCACACCGGCCGGGCCGTTCCGCTGCGCCGCAGCAATGTGGACACGGACCAGATCATCCCGGCGCACTGGCTCAAGAAGGTCACCCGCGACGGCTTCGAGGACGGACTCTTCGAGGCTTGGCGCAAGGACCCGGAGTTCGTGCTCAACTCGGCCGCGTACAAGGGTGGGACGGTGCTGGTGGCCGGTCCCGACTTCGGCACCGGCTCCTCGCGCGAGCACGCGGTATGGGCGCTTCAGAACTATGGCTTCAAGGCCGTCATCTCGTCCCGCTTCGCCGACATCTTCCGCGGCAACTCCCTCAAGAACGGGCTGCTGACCGTCGTCCTGCCGCAGGAGACCGTGGACCGGCTGTGGAAGCTGGTCGAGGCGGACCCCGCCGCGGAGGTCACCGTGGACCTCGTCGACCGCCAGGTTCGAGCCGAGGGCATCACGGCTGATTTTGAGCTTGACGAGAATGCTCGGTGGCGACTCCTGGAGGGGCTGGATGACATCAGCCTCACCCTCAGGGAGGACGAATCCATCGCCGCGTACGAGGCGCGTCGTCCCTCCTTCAAGCCCAGCACGGTGGAGGTCTGACCCCCCGGTTCTCCCTGTACAGAGCGGGTTTGGCAAGATGCGCCGCCGGTCCTCGGACCGGCGGCGCATCGGCATGTTGAGGCCCCGTGAAGCGACAACTCGCCTCAGATGGCACAATCAGTGCATGGAACGCGACGGCCAACTCGAGCTCTACGGCATCGTCGCCGACCGGCTCAAGGAAGCGCACGCAAGAGTGCGCGCACTGCAAGTCCCGGAGGGCGTACGGATGGCGCTGTCCCGGAAGCTGCTGGTCATCACCTCAGCGGCGAAACACGATCTCGCAGATGCGGCAAAGCGTCTGGAGCGGTTGATGAACGACCTCGACGAGGGCCGTTTCCCCCAAGATCCCGACACCGACGGAAGTCCGTGACGATCGAGTGCGTTGCGGCACAAGGGTGATTAGCCCGTTTCGTGTTTGATTTGCGGTATATATCTGCCTAACGTGCGAAAAGGCTTGAACACATTGATTCCGGCAATGTCTCCGAAGGGGAAGACGTGAACAAGGCGCAGCTCGTAGAAGCGATTGCCGACAAGGTTGGCGGCCGTCAGTCGGCCGCCGAGGCCGTCGACGCAGTTCTGGACGCCATCGTCCGGGCGGTCGTCGCCGGGGAGCGAGTTTCAGTCACTGGATTTGGTTCGTTCGAGAAGGTGGAACGGCCCGCCCGGTACGCCCGCAACCCGCAGACCGGGGAGCGCGTGAGGGTCAAGAAGACCTCGGTGCCCCGCTTCCGTGCCGGTCAGGGGTTCAAGGACCTGGTGAGCGGCTCCAAGAAGCTCCCGCGCGGCGGTGAGGTCGCCGTGAAGAAGGCTCCCAAGGGCAGCCTCCAGGTCGCCGCGAAGAAGGCCGCGGCCAAGAAGGCGACCGCCAAGAAGGCTCCTGCGAAGAAGACGACGGCCAAGAAGGCGGCGGCCAAGAAGGCCCCGGCCAAGGCCGCCGCCAAGAAGGCCCCCGCCAAGAAGACGACGGCCAAGAAGGCGACCGCCAAGGCCGCCGCCAAGAAGGCCCCGGCGCGCAAGACGAGCGCCCGTAAGACCACCACGAAGAAGACCACCGCCAGGAAGCGCTAGCCGGCGGCGCACAGGCGCCGCACTGTTCACGCGCCGGGCCGGGCTCCCCGAGGGAGCCCGGCCCGCGGTGCTGTCCGCGGTGCTGTCCGCGGTGCTGTCCGCGGTGCTGTCCGCGGTGCTGTCCGCGCCGTTCAGAACGTCTGGAGCGTGACGAGGACGACCCGGCGCTGCTCGCCCTCGCCCGCCACCTCGATCCGCACCCGCTGGCCCGGGCGCAGCATCCGCAGCCCCCCGGCGTCGAAGGCCGCGGTGTCGAACGGCAGCGGG
>NZ_JAHLEM010000434.1 GCF_018883605.1 Streptomyces niphimycinicus
CCGTTCAGAACGTCTGGAGCGTGACGAGGACGACCCGGCGCTGCTCGCCCTCGCCCGCCACCTCGATCCGCACCCGCTGGCCCGGGCGCAGCATCCGCAGCCCCCCGGCGTCGAAGGCCGCGGTGTCGAACGGCAGCGGGGTGCCGTCGTCGAGCAGCACGCTGCCGGCGCGGGTCTCGGGGTCGTACGTATAGGCGGTTCCCTGCATGTCCGCCAGCCTAGCCCTGGTGCGGGCGCCCACGCCCAGGGCCACCGCCGCGCGCAGATCCCCGGCCGTGTCCACATCGCGCCGCACCGAGTCCACCCCCGCCAGCTCGATCTCCCGCGCCCCCGACGCCCGGTGCCGGGCCCGTGAGGGGCCCCCGAAGGCGGGCGCCAGGTCGGCGCCGGGCGCCGCCGAGAGGAGGGTCGTGCCCACCCCCGCGGCATCCGCCACAAAGGCGCGAGAGAAGCCGGAAGCGGCCTCGAGCACCAAGTCGAGCTCCACGGTCCGCAGCGCCGGGAGATCGGCGTTCATCGCCGCCACGGCGGCCCCCGGGCGCTCCCCGCGGACGGCGAGGGCGCCGTGCGTCAGCGCCGCGTTCAGCCCGCGCCCCGGGGAGTCGGGCAGGATCCGGGCGCCGAGGGCGGACAGCTCACGTCCGGCGAGCGGGTCGTCGGTGACGACGGTCACCCCCCGCACCCAGCGGCTCGCCAGCGCCGCGTCCACCGTGTCCTGCGCGAACGCCAGCGCGAGCGAGGCCCGCAGGCCGTCCCCCGCGGCGTCGGAGAGCCTGGTCTTCGCCCGCGACAAGGGCTTCAGCGGCACCACGAGGGTCCAGGTCACAGGGGCTCCGTTTCTTCCCACGGGCCTCATTCTGACCTGCTGCCCGGCTCGCCGAAGACGTGCGGGGTTACGGTGTTCTCGACAGACAGGTTGCCTGGAGCGACACTTGTGCGGCTGCCGGGGACGACAGCAAGCCAGCAGGTCAGCAGGGTCCAAGAGAGGATGTTCCGAGTGTCCGGCCGCAGAATCGGCTTCTGGTACCGCACGGCAGCGGTCTTGTGCAAACCGCCGCTGGTGGTTCTGTTCAAGCGGGACTGGCACGGAATGGAGCACATTCCGGCCGACGGTGGATTTATCACCGCGATCAATCACAACTCGTATCTCGACCCCCTCTCCTACGCGCACTTCCAGTACAACACCGGCAGGGTGCCGCGCTTCCTCGCCAAGGCCGCCCTCTTCCGGGGCGGCTTCATGGGCGCCATGCTCCGCGGCACCGGCCAGATCCCCGTCTACCGCGAGTCCACCGACGCCGCCAACGCCTTCCGGGCCGCCGTGGACGCCATCAACAAGGGCGAGTGCGTGGCCTTCTACCCCGAGGGCACCCTCACCCGCGACCCCGACATGTGGCCCATGCGCGGAAAGACCGGTGCGGCGCGGGTCGCGCTGGTCACCAAGGCCCCCGTCATCCCCGTCGCCCAGTGGGGCGCCAACGAGGCCGTGCCGCCGTACGCCAAGAAGAAGCGGGTCCGCCTCTTCCCGCGCAAGACCCTCAAGGTGCTCGCCGGCCCGCCGGTGGACCTGTCCGGGTTCTACGGCCAGGAGCCCACCGCGGAGGTCCTCCGGGCGGCCACCGACGTCATCATGGAAGCCATCACCGACCTCCTCTCCGAGGTGCGCGGCGAGCCCGCGCCCGCTCACCGGCCCGACCGGCCCACCAGTACCAGTACCAGCACCGACGGCCCGCCGCTCCCGCTGGCCGATGAGGAGAGCAAGTGACGCGCTGCGCCGTCTTCGGCACCGGCTCCTGGGGCACCGCCTTCGCGATGGTGCTCGCCGACGCCGGCTGCGAGGTGACGCTGTGGGGCCGCCGGCCCGGTCTCGTCGAGGCCATCAACACCGGCCGCACCAATCCCGACTACTTCCCCGGGGTACGGCTCCCCGACGGGGTGCGGGCCACCACCGACCCGGCCGAGGCCGCGGCCGGCGCGGAGTTCACCGTCTTCTCGGTGCCCTCCCAGACGCTGCGCGGCAACCTCTCCGAATGGGCCCCGCTGCTGGCCGCCGACACCGTGCTGGTCTCCCTGATGAAGGGCGTCGAACTCGGCACGGCCAAGCGGATGAGCGAGGTCGTCCAGGAGGTCGCCAAGGCGCCCGCGGAGCGCGTCGCGGTGCTCACCGGGCCCAACCTGGCCAAGGAGATCGCCGCCCGGCAGCCCGCCGCCTCCGTGGTGGCCTGCCCCGACGAGAGCGTGGCCCGCCGCCTCCAGACCGCCTGCCACACCGCGTACTTCCGCCCGTACACCAACACCGACGTGGTCGGCTGCGAGCTGGGCGGCGCGGTGAAGAACGTCATCGCGCTGGCCGTGGGCATCGCCGACGGCATGGGGCTCGGCGACAACACCAAGGCGTCGCTCATCACCCGCGGCCTCGCCGAAACGACCCGGCTGGGCCTGGCGATGGGCGCCGACGCGCACACCTTCGCCGGCCTCGCGGGCATGGGCGACCTCGTCGCCACCTGCTCCTCCCCGCTCTCCCGCAACCACACCTTCGGCACCAACCTGGGACGCGGGATGACACTGGAGGAGACCATCGCGGTCACCAAGCAGACCGCGGAGGGCGTCAAGTCGTGCGAGTCCGTGCTGGATCTCGCCCGCCGCTTCGACGTCGACATGCCCATCACCGAGACCGTCGTCGAGATCGTGCACGACGGCAAACAGCCGCTTGTCGCACTCAAAGAGCTGATGTCCCGCAGCGCCAAGGCCGAGCGGCACTGACGCCGCGCGGACCGCAAGGTAATCTCAACGCGATATGAGCAGCCAGACCCCTTCCCCAGGCCCTGTCCCGGCTTCTTCCGGAGACGGGCGGCACAAGCCGCGCGTCGCCGTCGTCTTCGGCGGCCGCAGCTCCGAGCACGCCATCTCGGTGGTCACCGCGGGCGCCGTGCTGCGCGCCATCGACCGCGAGAAGTACGACGTGCTGCCGATCGGCATCACCGCTGACGGCCGTTGGGCGCTGACCGCCGACGAGCCCGAGCGGATGGCCATCGCCAACCGCGAGCTGCCCAGCGTCGAACGGCTCGCCGAGTCCGGCGAGGGTTCGGTCGTCCTCCCGGTCGACCCGGGGAACCGCGAGGTCGTCTACAGCGAGCCGGGGTCGGTGCCCAAGGCGCTGGGCGACGTCGACGTCGTCTTCCCCATGCTGCACGGCCCGTACGGCGAGGACGGCACCCTCCAGGGCCTGCTGGAGCTGTCCGGGGTGCCGTATGTGGGCGCCGGGGTGCTCGCCTCCGCCGTGGGCATGGACAAGGAGTACATGAAGCGGGTGTTCGTCTCCTTCGGGCTGCCCGTCGGCCCGTACGAGGTGATCCGCCCCCGGGAGTGGCAGCAGGAACCTTCCGCCGCCCGCCGCAGGATCGTGGAGTTCGCCGCGGAGCACGGCTGGCCGCTCTTCGTGAAGCCCGCGCGGGCCGGCTCGTCCATCGGCATCACCAAGGTCGAGGGCCCGGCCGAGCTGGACGAGGCCATCGAGGAGGCCCGGCGCCACGACCCGAAGGTCATCGTGGAGGCGCTGCTGCGCGGCCGCGAGATCGAATGCGGGGTGCTGGAGTACGAGGACGGGCCGCGCGCGAGCCTGCCCGCCGAGATCCCGCCGGTCTCCTCCCACGCCTTCTACGACTTCGAGGCGAAGTACATCGACTCGGCGGCCGGTATCGTGCCCGCGCCGCTCACCGAGGAGCAGACCCGGCGGGTCCAGGAGCTGGCCGTGGCCGCCTTCGACGCGGCGTCCTGCGAGGGGCTGGTCCGGGCCGACTTCTTCCTGCTGGACAGCGGCGAGTTCGTGATCAACGAGATCAACACCATGCCCGGCTTCACCCCGATCTCGATGTACCCGCGCATGTGGCAGGAGAGCGGTGTGAGCTACCCCGAGCTGGTGGACCGGCTGCTTCAGGCCGCGCTGCGCCGCTCGACGGGGCTGCGCTAGGACCTGGGCTCCAGGCCCCTAGGCGACGCCCTTGGGCACCGTCTTCTTGACGGCCTCGGCGAAGTCGATCAGGGCGTTGATCTCGGGGGCGTACTTCTTGGGCACGGTCACCTCGACATACGCCCGGCGCAGTACGGTGGTGAAGCGGTAGCCGTCCTTTCGCTTCTCCGGCAGCCACTCGACGCCGTTCACCCCGGCCGAATCGGTCGTGGAGCCCATGGCCGCCGGCCGGGGGACCCCGCAGCGCAGTCGCACGGCGGGGTCCCCCCACACGGCTGTGTAGTCCGAGGCGGGCTTGGTGGTGCCCCGCTTCAGCCCGTTCACGGTGGTGGGGAGTTCCTTGTGGAGCGCCCGGCACACCGCCGCCGCCTGTGCGGACGGCGAGGGAACCGCGAGCGCCACGCTGTCGTCGGAATCCCCGATGAAGGAGCAACCGGCCAGCGGCACCAGGGCCAGCGCCATGGTGGCGGAGAGCGGAACGAGCCTTCGGGTGAGACTACGGTGTGCGCAATTCACCCGCCGAGCATACGGGGGAGCTAGAGATGGACGACCGGGCAGGTCAGGGTGCGAGTGATGCCTTCGACTTGCTGGACTTTCGCGACCACCATGCGGCCGAGTTCATCGACCGTGTCGGCCTGGGCGCGGACGATCACGTCGTAAGGGCCCGTGACGTCCTCCGCCTGTATCACCCCGGGGAGCTTGGCGATGACGTCGGCCACGGTCGAGGCCTTGCCGACCTCGGTTTGGATCAGGATGTACGCCTGTACCACGGAACCTCCAGGGCGGCTACGAGGATCATGTGGGGAGAAGGGACGCCACGGTACCGCGTCGCCATGCGGCGCGGGGAGACCCGCGCGGGGAGCGCGGCGCGGCGGGCAAGCGGCCACGAGCACGAAGGGGCGATGGGATGAAGGGCACCGTGGGCGAGTTGGGGGAGTTCGGGCTCATCAGAGAGCTCACCTCCCGGCTCACCACCACCCCGGCGGTGAGGTTGGGGCCCGGTGACGATGCCGCGGTCGTGGCCGCGCCCGACCGGAGGGTTGTGGCCAGTACGGATGTCCTGCTGGAGGGCAGGCACTTCCGCAGGGACTGGTCCACCGCCTATGACGTCGGCCGTAAGGCCGCGGCCCAGAACCTGGCCGACATCGCGGCCATGGGCGCGGTGCCGACCGCGCTGCTGCTCGGCCTGGTGGTCCCCGCCGATCTGCCGGTGACCTGGCCGGCCGAGCTGATGGACGGCATCCGTGACGAATGCCAGGTCGCGGGCGCGGCCGTGGTCGGCGGCGATGTGGTGCGCGGGGACACCATCACCGTGGCCATCACCGCCCTGGGCGATCTGCGCAACCATGAGCCGGTCACCCGATCCGGTGCCCAGCCCGGCGATGTTGTCGCCGTCACCGGGTGGCTGGGGTGGTCGGCGGCCGGACACGCGGTGCTCTCACGCGGCTTCCGCTCGCCGCGGGCCTTCGTCGAGGCGCACCGCCGGCCGGAGCCGCCGTACCACGCCGGTCCCGCCGCCGCCGGGCTCGGCGCGACGGCCATGACCGATGTGAGCGACGGGCTGGTGGCCGACCTCGGGCATATCGCGGAGGCCAGCAAGGTCCGTATCGATCTGCGCTCGGGGGACATCGACATCCCCTCGCAGATGTCGGACATCGGTCAGGCGGTGGGCGTCGATCCGCTTCAGTGGGTGCTCAGCGGGGGAGAGGACCACGCGATCGTGGCCACCTTTCCGCCCGACGCCAAGCTTCCGGCCCGCTGGAAGGTGATCGGCGAGGTGCTGAACCCCTCGGCGCTGCCCCAGGTGACGGTGGACGGAGCCCCGTGGGCCCATGGCGGGTGGGACCACTTCGGCGACAGTAAGGGTGCCGAGTGACGGTAAGGGCGACGCCGGGTCGGAGATAGGGGCGTCGAATCGGCGGTAAGGGCGTCGAGTCCGCCGTAAGAGCGTCGAGTCCGCCGTAAGGGCGTCGAGTCGTTGGTAGGGAGCCCGCGTCGGCGGTAAGGGCGCGAGGGGGGACATCGGGGGCGCGGGGGCGGCGAGTAGATTCGGCCCCATGGTCCAGCCTCCTCGTATCCCCCGCCCCTCCCATGACGGCTCGGCGCCCGTGCGCGTCCTCACCGTCGCCGGATCGGACTCCGGCGGCGGTGCGGGTATCCAGGCCGATCTGAAGACCATGCTGGCCCTGGGCGCCCACGGCATGAGCGTGATCACCGCGGTGACGGCGCAGAACTCCCTGGGCGTCCAGGGCGCCTGGGAGCTGCCCGCCGAGGCCGTACGGGCCCAGTTCCGGAGTGTGGCCGACGACATCGGCGTCCAGGCGGTCAAGACCGGCATGCTGGCGACCGCCGAACTGGTCGAGACCGTCGCCGCGCTGCTCGCGGAGCTGCCCGCGCCGGTGGTCGTCGATCCGGTCGGGGTCTCCAAGCACGGCGATCCGCTGCTGGCCGCCGAGGCGCTCGACGCGGTCCGTACGAAGCTGCTGCCGACCGCGACCGTCGCCACGCCCAACCTGGACGAGGTGGCCCAGCTCACCGGCGTCCGGGTGGAGTCGGAGGACGATCAGCGGCGCGCGGCCGGGGCGGTGCTGGGCCACGGCCCGCGCTGGGCGCTGATCAAGGGCGGCCATCTGCCCGGCGGCGAGGCGGTGGATCTGCTCACGGACGGCACCGAGGAGCACTGGCTGCGGGCGCCCCGCCACGACAACCGCCATACGCACGGCACGGGATGCACTCTCGCCGCGGCGATCGCCACATATCTGGCGGGCGGATACGAGGTCCCTGAGGCCGTCGCGGCGGCCAAGGAGTACGTCACGGGCGCCATCGCGGCGGGCTTCCCCCTGGGCGCGGGCATCGGCCCGGTCGACCACGGGTGGTCGCGGGGATGACGGACGCGGTGCGTGCGTGAGGGCACGCGAAAAGGCCGGTCCACATCCATGGTGGACCGGCCTCGGCGTACCGGATCCCGCTCGCGCGGGGAGGCCGTGCGACTAGACGACTAGCGCGAAACCTTGCCGGCCTTGATGCACGAGGTGCAGACGTTGAGCCGCTTCGGGGTACGACCGACCACAGCGCGCACCGTCTGGATGTTGGGGTTCCAACGACGGCGGGTGCGGCGGTGCGAGTGCGAGATGTTGTTGCCGAAGCCCGGCCCCTTGCCGCAGACGTCGCAGTTGGCAGCCACGGGTTACTCCAAAGACGGGTCACCCTCGCTTCCCGCGAGGAGACAGGACACTGAACGGATGCCCCGGACGTTGCCTGGATCGTGGAAGATCGGCGGCGCCTGGGGGGAATGGCCCGATTCGCATCGGGCAACCGGAGCAGCATACAACGGCCACTCCCGTACAACGAAACTATCATGGCTGGCCCGGCACCCGCCGAGGGCGGCGACTACCCTGCGGTGACGCGATGCCCGCCCCCGCCCCAGCACCCTCCGAGGAGGACGTTACGTGCCGCACACGCTCGACGCCGATGCGGTACGGACCTGGTGCGGACTCGCGCTGGACGCGCTGGGCCGGGCCCGCGCGGACATCGACGCGATCAACGTCTATCCGGTCGCGGACGGGGACACCGGCACCAATCTGTATCTGACCGTCGAGTCCGCCGCCCGGGCCGTCGACGCCGCCTTCGACGGCCACGCCGCCTCGGCCGCCGCCTCCCGCCCCACCCTCGCCGATGTGGTGCGCGCCATGGCCCATGGCGCGCTGATCGGCGCGCGGGGCAACTCCGGGACGATCCTGGCGCAGCTTCTGCGCGGCATGGCGGACGTCCTGGCCGACGGTCCGGCGCAGGGGGGCCCGGCGCAGGGGAGCCCGGGCGCGGACGAGGCGGACGGGCTGCGGCTGGCGCTGCGCCGCGCGGCCGACCTCGCCTACCTGGCCGTCGCCCACCCCGTCGAAGGCACCGTCCTTACGGTCGCCGTGGCCGCCGCGGAGGGCGCGG
>NZ_JAHLEM010000435.1 GCF_018883605.1 Streptomyces niphimycinicus
GGCCGAGGGTGTGTGGGCCTCTGGTGTGGTGCGGATGCTGGCCGGGCGTGGTGTGGATGTGCGCGTGGTCGAGTCGAACGCGGCGGACCGCGCCGGGATGGCGGAGGAGCTGCGTACGGCCGTCGTGAGCGGTTCGGTGGCAGGGGTGTTCTCCCTGTTGGCGACGGTCGACGGTGAGACGGGTCTGCTGCGGACGGCCGCGTTGGTGCAGGCGTTGGGTGATGCGGGTGTGGGTGCGCCGCTGTGGGTGGCGACGCGGGGTGCGGTGTCGGTGGGGCGTTCGGATGGTGCGGTGAGCCCGGGCCAGGCGCTCGTGTGGGGCCTGGGTCGCGTGGCGGCGTTGGAGCTGCCGGAGCGGTGGGGCGGTCTGGTCGACCTTCCCGAGACGGCCGACGAGCGTGCGCTC
>NZ_JAHLEM010000436.1 GCF_018883605.1 Streptomyces niphimycinicus
CGGGGTGCGGTGTCGGTGGGGCGTTCGGATGGTGCGGTGAGCCCGGGCCAGGCGCTCGTGTGGGGCCTGGGTCGCGTGGCGGCGTTGGAGCTGCCGGAGCGGTGGGGCGGTCTGGTCGACCTTCCCGAGACGGCCGACGAGCGTGCGCTCGGGCGGCTGGCGGGTGTGCTGGCCGGGGCCGGTGGCGAGGACCAGGTCGCCGTTCGCGGCTCGGGCGTCTTCGGACGGCGGCTGACGGAGGCTTCCGGGGCCCGGACGCCGGACGACGAGGGCTGGCGGCCCTCGGGTTCGGTGCTGGTGACCGGTGGCACGGGTGCGTTGGGTGCGCATCTGGCTCGCTGGCTGGTGGAGAACGGCGCCGAGCATGTGGTGCTCACCAGCCGCCGGGGGCTGGAGGCTCCGGGTGCGGTGGAGCTGCGGGATGAGCTGGCCGCGTCGGGTGCTCGGGTGACCGTTGCCGCGTGCGATGTGGCGGACCGGGACGCGCTCGCGGAGCTCCTCGCGTCCATACCGGCCGAGTTCCCGCTGACCGCCGTCGTGCACGCGGCCGGTGTGCTGGACGACGGCCTTGTGGACACGCTGGACGCCGAGCGCCTGGAGCGCGTGGTGCGCGCCAAGGCCACCTCCGCGCAGAACCTCCATGAGTTGACGCGCGACCTGGACCTTTCGGCGTTCGTCCTCTTCTCCTCGTTCGCGGGATCGATCGGTGCCGCCGGGCAGGGCAACTACGCGGCGGCCAACGCCTACTTGGACGCGCTGGCCGAGCTGCGCCGCGCCCAGGGTTTGCCTGCCACCTCGATCGCCTGGGGCCCGTGGGCCGAAGGTGGCATGGCCGCCGACGAGGCGCTGGCGCGGCGGATGCGCCGTGACGGAGTGCCGCCGATGGCGCCCGAGTCGGCGCTCACCGCGCTGCGGCAGGCGCTGGACCTCGATGACACGGCCGTGACGGTCGCGGACATCGACTGGGACCGGTTCCTGGCCGAGTTCACCGCCGTACGGCCGAGCGTGCTGTTCGGCGAGGTACGGGCCGCGCGTCCGGCGCCGGCCGCCGAGGGCGCGCCGCGCGTGGCCGCCACCGCCGGGACCGGCACACTCGCGGAGCGGCTGTCCGGCCTGACGGAGAACGAGCGCGCACAGACGCTGCTGGAGCTGGTGCGTACGCAGGTCGCTTCGGTGTTGGGGCATGGCGGGGCCGAGGCGGTCGAGGCCGGACGGGCCTTCAAGGAGCTGGGCTTCGACTCGCTCACCGCCGTCGAACTCCGCAACCGGCTGAACGCGGCGACCGCCCTGCGGCTGCCCGCCACGCTCATCTACGACTACCCGAACGCCACCGCCCTCGCCGACCACCTCCGCACGGAGTTGCTGGGCGCGGATGCTGCGGTGAGTGGTGGTGTGGCCGCGCCTGCGGTCGCGGTGGCCGATGATCCGATCGCGATCGTGGCGATGAGCTGCCGTTTCCCGGGTGGGGTGCGGTCGCCGGAGGAGCTGTGGGAGTTGCTGACGGCGGGTGGGGACGCGATTGCGGAGTTCCCGTCCGACCGTGGCTGGGATCTTGCGGGGCTGTACGACCCGGACCCGGACCGTCAGGGGACGTCGTACGCGCGTGAGGGCGGTTTCCTCTACGACGCCGGGGACTTCGACGCGTCGTTCTTCGGTATTTCGCCGCGTGAGGCGCTGGCGATGGACCCGCAGCAGCGGCTGCTGCTGGAGACGTCGTGGGAGGCGTTCGAGCGCGCGGGCATCGACCCGGCCACGCTGCGCGG
>NZ_JAHLEM010000437.1 GCF_018883605.1 Streptomyces niphimycinicus
CCTCTACGACGCCGGGGACTTCGACGCGTCGTTCTTCGGTATTTCGCCGCGTGAGGCGCTGGCGATGGACCCGCAGCAGCGGCTGCTGCTGGAGACGTCGTGGGAGGCGTTCGAGCGCGCGGGCATCGACCCGGCCACGCTGCGCGGTCAGCAGATCGGTGTCTTCGCCGGGACCAACGGCCAGGACTATCTGTCGCTGCTGATGCGGGCG
Source organism: Streptomyces niphimycinicus (assembly GCF_018883605.1). Taxonomy (GTDB): domain Bacteria; phylum Actinomycetota; class Actinomycetes; order Streptomycetales; family Streptomycetaceae; genus Streptomyces; species Streptomyces niphimycinicus. The sequence continues at coordinate 212 of NZ_JAHLEM010000437.1, forward strand.
CCCGAGGGCCTGGAGGGCCATCTGGGCACGGGCAACGCGGCGAGCGTGGTGTCCGGCCGGGTGGCGTACACCTTCGGTCTGGAGGGCCCGGCCGTCACGGTCGACACGGCCTGCTCGTCGTCGCTGGTGGCGCTGCATCTGGCGGTGCAGGCGCTGCGGCAGGGCGAGTGCACGATGGCACTCGCGGGCGGCGTCACGGTGATGTCCACCCCCGAGAACTTCATCGACTTCAGCCGTCAGCGCGGACTGGCCGCCGACGGCCGGATCAAGGCGTTCGCGGCCGGGGCCGATGGCACCGGCTGGGGCGAGGGCGCGGGCATGCTGCTCGTGGAGCGGCTGTCGGATGCCCGGCGTAACGGCCACCCGGTGCTGGCGGTGGTCCGGGGCTCGGCCATCAACCAGGACGGTGCGTCGAACGGCTTGACGGCGCCGAACGGGCCGTCGCAGCAGCGTGTCATCCGGCAGGCGCTGGCCGGTGCGGGGCTGTCGGCCGGTGATGTGGATGTGGTCGAGGCGCACGGTACGGGGACGACGCTGGGTGACCCGATCGAGGCGCAGGCGCTGCTGGCCACGTACGGGCAGGAGCGGGATGGGGACCGGCCGTTGTGGCTGGGCTCCATCAAGTCCAACATCGGTCATACGCAGGCCGCCGCCGGTGTCGCGGGCATCATCAAGATGGTGCTGGCGATGCGGCACGGTGTGCTGCCGCAGACATTGCATGTGGATGAGCCGTCGCCGCATGTGGACTGGTCGGCGGGCGCCGTATCGCTGCTGACCGAGCAGGTGGAATGGCCGGAGACCGGCCGCCCGCGCCGCGCCGGTATCTCCTCGTTCGGCATCAGTGGCA
>NZ_JAHLEM010000438.1 GCF_018883605.1 Streptomyces niphimycinicus
GCCGTCGCCGCATGTGGACTGGTCGGCGGGCGCCGTATCGCTGCTGACCGAGCAGGTGGAATGGCCGGAGACCGGCCGCCCGCGCCGCGCCGGTATCTCCTCGTTCGGCATCAGTGGCACCAACGCGCACACCATCATCGAGCAGGCTCCGGCCCCGGCCCCGGCTCTTCCGGCCGCTCCGGCGGCCGAGACGCCCGAGCGGAACGGCCTCGACGGCCTTCTGCCGTTCGTCCTGTCCGCCAAGAACGCCGAGGCGCTGCGGGAGCAGGCCGCGCGGCTGCACACCCACCTCGCGTCGCGGCCGGAGTCGGCGCCGCTCGACATCGCCCACGCCCTGGCCGTCGGCCGCGCCGCCCTGGAGCGGCGTGCCGTGCTGACCGTCGGCGACCGGGACGAGCTGCTGCGGTCGCTCGACGCGGTGGCGCGTGGCGAGGCCGCCCCGTCCGTGGTCGAGGGGGCGGTTGCCGAGGGCAAGGTGGCGTTCCTGTTCACGGGGCAGGGGAGTCAGCGGCTGGGGATGGGGCTTGAACTGTACGACGCCTACCCGGTGTTCGCGGATGCGTTGGACGAGGTGTGTGCGCATCTGGAGCTGCATCTGGAGCGGCCGCTGCGGGATGTGCTCTTCGGGGATGACGCGGAGGCGCTGGATCGGACGGGGTTCACGCAGCCTGCGCTGTTCGCGGTTGAGGTGGCGCTGTTCCGGCTGGTGGAGGCGTGGGGTCTGACGCCGGACTTCCTCTCCGGTCACTCCATCGGTGAGCTGGCCGCCGCGCATGTGGCGGGTGTGCTTTCGCTGGCGGACGCGGCGAAGCTGGTGGCGGCGCGTGGCCGTCTGATGCAGGAACTGCCTGCCGGTGGCGCGATGATCGCCATCCAGGCGTCGGAGGACGAGGTCACACCGCTGCTGACCGAGCGGGTCAGCATCGCCGCGCTCAACGGCCCGGCCTCCGTTGTCATCGCGGGTGATGAGGATGCGGCTGTCGCGATTGCGGCCGGTTTCGAGGCGCGGGGTCGGAAGACCAAGCGGCTTACGGTCAGCCACGCGTTCCACTCGCCGCGCATGGACGGGATGCTGGACGCGTTCCGCGAGGTGGCCGAGGGCCTGACGTACGAGGCCCCGCGCATCCCGATCGTCTCCAACCTCACCGGTGGCGTCGTCTCCGCCGAGGAGATCACGACGGCCGACTTCTGGGTGCGCCACGTCCGCGAGGCCGTGCGCTTCCTCGACGGCGTCCGCACATTGGAAACCCAGGGTGTGACGACCTTCGTCGAACTGGGCCCCGACGGCGTTCTCTCCGCGATGGCGCAGGAGTGTGTGACCGGCGAGGACACCGCCTTCGCCGTCGCGCTGCGCAAGGACCGCCCGGAGGCCGAGGCGCTGCTCTCGGCCGTCGCGCGGGCGCATGTCCGTGGGCTGACGCCGGACTGGGCGGCCGTCTTCGCCGGTGCGGGCGCCGCTTCCGTGGACCCGGCCGAGCTGGCTGTGTTGCCCACGTATCCCTTCCACCGCCAGCGCTACTGGCCCAGCGCCGCCGCCCTCGCGGCGGGCGACCCCGAGTCGATCGGGCTGGGCGACATCGACCATCCGCTCCTCGGCGCCGCCGTCGCGCTCGCCGACGCCGATGGACTCCTGCTCACGGGTGTGCTCTCCACCCGTACGCACCCCTGGCTGGCCGATCACGCGGTCATGGGCACCGTGCTGCTCCCCGGTACGGCCTTCGTCGAGCTGGCCGGTGCCGCCGGCGCCCAGGTCGGCTGCGAGCGACTGGACGAACTGACCCTGGAAGCCCCGCTCGTGCTGCCGGAGCACACCGGGGTGCGGGTGCAGCTCGTCGTGGACGGGCCGGACGAGTCCGGCCGCCGTTCCTTCAGCCTGCATTCGCGTCGGCAGGACGCGCTCGGGACCGAGCCGTGGACGCGCCACGCCACCGGTGTGCTCGCGCCCGGCGCCCGGCTCTCCGCGTCCGGCGACCCCGATGAGCTGGCCGTATGGCCGCCGCAGGGTGCGACGCCGATCGCGGTCGAGGGACTGTACGAGGAGCTGGCCGGGGCGGGTCTCGGCTACGGGCCGGTGTTCCAGGGACTCAAGGGCGCCTGGCGGCTCGGCGAGAACCTCTACGCCGAGGTGGGCTTCCCCGAGGACGCGCCGCTGACGTCGGGCGCCGAGGCCGAGCGGTTCGGGCTGCACCCGGCCCTGCTGGACGCCGCGCTGCACGTCATCGGCCTCGACAGCACCGACCGCGAGGCGGCGCTGGCCGAGGGCGCGCTGCTGCCGTTCGCGTGGAACGGCGTTCAGTTGCATGCGGCCGGGGCCGGTGCGCTGCGGGTGCGGCTGTCCGAGCGGCCGTCGAACGCGGTCTCGCTGCTGGTGGCCGACGGTACGGGCCGTCCGGTGGCCACGGTCGAGTCGGTGGCGCTGCGGGCCGCCTCCGCCGATCAGGTCCGTGCGGCGCGCGGCGGGCTGCACGAGTCGCTGTTCCGGCTGGACTGGACGGCGGTTCCGGCGCCCGCGACCGGCGCGGCCACGGGCGACTGGGCGGTACTCGGCGCGGACGCCGCTCAACTGGCCATGATGGAGGGCGCGTTCGGGTCCGGGATCCGGCTGGCCGCGTATCGCGATCTGTCGGTGCTGCGGACGGCCGTGGCGGCCGGGGCACCCGCGCCCGACACCGTCCTGCTGGCCGGTGCCGGTGCCGGTGCCGGTGCCGGTGCAGGTGTCGGTGTCGCTGTGGGTGACGGTGCGGCGGCCGTGTACGAGGCCACGCAGACCACCCTCGCCCTGCTCCAGGAGTGGCTGGCCGATGAGCGGTTCGCCGCCTCGCGGCTGGTCCTGCTGACCCGGGGCGCGGTGGAGACCGAGCCGGGGGCGGGCGTGGCGGATCTGCCGTACGCCGCCGTGCGCGGTCTGTTCCGCTCCGCGCAGTCGGAGAACCCCGGCCGTCTGGTGCTGCTGGACGTGGACGGCGAGGAGGGCTCGTACCGTACGGTGCCCGCCGCGCTCGGCGTGGACGAGGCGGAGTTGGTGCTGCGCGCGGGCGTGCCGCTCGCGCCCCGGCTGGCCCGGGTGCCGGTCACCGAGATCACCGCCGACGCCGCCGCGGATACCGCCACCGAGATCACCGCCGACGCCGCCGCGGATACCGCCGCCGCCCCGTCGTACGACCCCGACGGCACCTTGCTGATCACCGGTGCCACCGGAACCCTCGGCGGCCTCTTCGCCCGCCACCTCGTCTCCGCCCACGGCGTACGGCGACTGCTGCTGGTCAGCCGCCGTGGCGCCGACGCCGACGGTGCCGAGGAGCTGGCCGCCGACCTCACGGCGGCCGGTGCCACCGTGACCTGGGCGGCCTGCGATGTGGCCGACCGCGACGCGCTCGCCGCGACCCTGGCCGCCATCCCGGCCGCGCATCCGCTGACCGCCGTGGTGCACACGGCGGGCGTCCTGGACGACGGCATCCTCGGCTCGCTGACGCCCGAGCGGGTGGCGCGGGTGCTGCGTCCCAAGGTGGACGCGGCGCTCAACCTGCATGAGCTGACCCGCGGCCACGAGCTGTCCGCGTTTGTGCTGTTCTCCGGTGCCGCCGCCGTGTTCGGCGCGCCCGGACAGGCGAGCTACGCCGCCGCCAACTCCTTCCTGGAGGCGCTGGCCCAGCACCGCGTGGCCCAGGGGCTTGCGGCCACCGCGCTGGCCTGGGGCCTGTGGGGCGGTGCGGGCATGGGCAGCGGCCTTGACGAGGTCGACCTGCGGCGCATCGCACGTGGCGGGGTCGCCCCGATCGCCGCCGACGAGGGGCTCGCGCTCTTCGACGCGGCCCGCGCCGACGGCGCCGCCGTGCTGTTCCCGATGCGGCTCGACTACGCGGGGCTGCGCACCGAGGCCACCGCGACCGGCAGCGTCCCGGCGCTCTTCCGCGGCCTGGTGCGGACCCCGGTCCGGCGGGCCGCCGCCGCGGCAGCCACCGCCGACGGCTCCTCGCTCGCCCAGCGGCTGGCCGGGCTCGCCCGGCCCGAACAGGACCGGGAGCTGCTGGAGTTGGTGTGCGGCCGGGTCGCCGCGGTGCTCGGTTACGCGGGCCCGGACGCGGTCGAGGCCGGGCGGGCGTTCAAGGAGCTGGGCTTCGACTCGCTCACCGCCGTCGAACTCCGCAACGACCTCAAGACCGTCACCGGGCTGCGGCTCCCGGCCACCCTCGTCTTCGACTACCCGACCCCCACCGCCCTGGCCGGTCATCTGCGCGAGGAGCTGCTGGGCGCCGAGGAGACCACGGCGCCGCTCGTCCCCGTACGCACGGGCGCGGCCCCGGCGGTCGACGACGACCCGATCGTCATCGTCGGCATGAGCTGCCGCTACCCCGGCGGGGTGCGCACCCCGGAGGAGCTGTGGGAGCTCGTCGCCACCGGCGGCGACGGCATCTCCGGCTTCCCCGTGGACCGCGGCTGGGACCTCGACGGTCTGTACCACCCCGACCCCGACCACGCGGGCACCTCTTATACCCGCGAGGGCGGCTTCCTGCACGACGCCGCCGACTTCGACCCGGACTTCTTCGGCATCTCGCCGCGTGAGGCCCTCGCCATGGACCCGCAGCAGCGGCTGCTGCTGGAGACGTCGTGGGAGGCGTTCGAGCGCGCGGGCATCGACCCGGCGACCGTGCGCGGCAGCAAGACCGGCGTGTTCGCGGGCGTCATGTACCACGACTACGTGACCGGGCTCGACGGCATCCCCGACGGTGTCGAGGGCTACATCGGCACCGGCAACGCGGGCTCCATCGCATCCGGCCGGGTGGCGTACACCTTCGGTCTGGAGGGCCCGGCGGTCACCGTCGACACGGCGTGTTCGTCGTCGCTGGTGGCGCTGCACTGGGCGATCCAGGCGCTGCGCGCGGGCGAGTGCACCATGGCGCTGGCCGGTGGTGTGGCGGTCATGGCCACCCCCGAGACGTTCATCGACTTCAGCCGTCAGCGCGGCCTGGCCACGGACGGCCGGTGCAAGTCGTTCGCCGCCTCGGCGGACGGCACGGGCTGGGCCGAGGGCGCGGGCATGCTGCTGGTGGAGCGGCTCTCGGACGCGCGCCGCAACGGCCACCCGGTGCTGGCGGTCGTGCGGGGCTCGGCCATCAACCAGGACGGTGCGTCGAACGGTCTGACGGCGCCGAACGGCCCGTCCCAGCAGCGTGTCATCCGGCAGGCGCTGGCCGCCGCCGGGCTGTCGGCGGGCGATGTGGACGCGGTCGAGGCGCACGGCACGGGCACCACTCTGGGTGACCCGATCGAGGCGCAGGCGCTGCTCGCCACCTACGGCCAGCAGCGGGACGCGGAGCGGCCGTTGTGGCTCGGCTCCATCAAGTCCAACATCGGTCACACCCAGGCCGCCGCCGGTGTCGCGGGCATCATCAAGATGGTGCTGGCCATGCGCCACGGTGTGCTGCCCCAGACACTGCACGTGGACGCGCCCTCGACCAACGTCGACTGGGAGGACGGCGCCGTCTCGCTGCTCACCGAGCGGATGGAGTGGCCGGAGACCGGCCGTCCGCGCCGCGCCGGTGTGTCGTCGTTCGGCATCAGCGGCACCAACGCGCACACCATCATCGAGCAGCCGCCGGCCGCCGAGGACCACGAGGACGGGGCGGCGCGGCCCGCCGCCGTACCGCCGGTGCTGCCGTGGCCGCTGTCGGCCGTGGGCCGGGAGGCGCTGCGCGACCAGGCCCGCCATCTGCGCGACCGGCTGCGCGCCCATTCCACTGACGAGGACATGGACCTGGCCGCCATCGGCTACACCCTGGCCGCCGGGCGCACCACCTTCGAGGACCGCGCGGTGCTGGTGGCCGACGGCCGCGACGGCTTCCTGCGCGCCCTGGAGGCGCTGGCCTCCGGTGAACCGGCCCCGGGCCTGGTGCAGGGCTCGCCGGTGGCCGGAAAGCTGGCCTTCCTGTTCACGGGGCAGGGCAGCCAGCGGCTCGGCATGGGCCGTGAGCTGTACGACGCCTACCCGGTGTTCGCGCAGGCGCTGGACGCGGTCTGTGCGGAGCTGGACCGGCATCTCGAACGGCCGCTTCGCGAGGTGCTGTTCGGGGACGACGCCACGACCCTGGACCGGACCGGATACACCCAGCCCGCGCTGTTCGCGGTCGAGGTGGCGCTGTTCCGGCTGGCCGAGGCATGGGGCCTGCGGCCCGACTTCCTCTCCGGTCACTCGATCGGTGAGCTTGCCGCCGCGCATGTGGCGGGTGTGCTGTCGCTGGCGGACGCGGCGAAGCTGGTGGCGGCGCGTGGCCGTCTGATGCAGGAGCTGCCTGCCGGTGGCGCGATGATTGCCGTCCAGGCGTCCGAGGACGAGGTCACCCCGCTGCTTGACGAGCGGGTCTCGATCGCCGCGCTCAATGGGCCCACCTCCGTGGTCATCGCGGGCGACGAGGACGCGGCCGAGCGGATCGCGGCGGACTTCGATGCGCGGGGCCGTAAGACCAAGCGGCTCACGGTCAGCCACGCTTTCCACTCGCCGCGCATGGACGGGATGTTGGACGCGTTCCGCGAGGTCGCGGCGGGGCTGTCGTACGAAGCCCCGCGGATCCCGATCGTCTCCAACCTCACCGGCGCCATCGTCTCCGCCGAGGAGATCACGACGGCCGACTTCTGGGTGCGCCACGTCCGCGAGGCCGTCCGCTTCCTCGACGGTGTCCGGACGATGGAAGCCCACGGCGTCACCACCTACCTCGAACTCGGCCCCGACGGCGTCCTGTCCGCCATGGGCCAGGACTGCCTCACCGAGGGCGACGCCGCTGCGGGCTTCGTCGCCACCCTGCGCGGTGGCCGCCCCGAGGCCGAGACCGTCACCACCGCCCTCGCCGCGCTTCAGGTCCGAGGCGTGGCCCTGGACTGGGAGGCGTTCTACGCCGGAACCGGTGCGCGGCGCGTGGAGTTGCCGACGTACGCCTTCCAGCGGCGGCGCTACTGGCTGGACGTGCGGACCTCCGCCGCCACCCCCGACGCCACGGCTCAGGACGCGGCCGACGCCCGCTTCTGGGAGGCCGTCGAGCGCGCGGACCTGGCCTCGCTCGCCGAAACCCTGAACCTCGGCACCGAGGACAACGGCGCGCTGGCGGCCCTGCTGCCCTCGCTGTCGTCGTGGCGGCGGCAGCAGTCGGAGCGTTCGACGGTGGACGGCTGGCGCTACCGGGTGTCGTGGAAGCCGGTCACCGACCGCTCCGCCGCGTCCCCGAGCGGCCGTTGGCTCGTGGTGGTACCGGCCGAGGCGGCCCAGGACGCCTGGGTCGCGGGTGCCGTACGGATGCTGAACGAGCGCGGTGCCGACGTACGCCGCATCGAGCTGACCGCTGACGACGACCGCGCCGCGGTGGTCGAACGGCTGGCCGGAGTCATCGGTGACGAGCCCGTAACCGGTGGCGTGCTGTCCCTGCTGGCCCTCGCGAACGGTCCGACCCTCGCGAACGGTTCGGCCCTCGCGAACGGTTTCGCTCCTGCGGATGGTTCGGCCCCCGCGAACGGTCCGGCTTCCGCTGACGGCGACGCGCTGCTGCGGACCGCCGCGCTGACGCAGGCCCTCGGCGACGCGGGCATCGGCGCGCCCCTGTGGGTGGCCACGCGGGGTGCGGTGGCCGTGGGCCGTTCGGACGGAGCGGTCAGCCCGGAGGCGGCGCGGCTGTGGGGTCTGGGCCGGGTGGCGGCGCTGGAGCTGCCCGAGCGCTGGGGCGGTCTGGTCGACCTCCCGGAGACCGCCGATGAGCGTGCGCTGGGACGCCTGGCCGAGGTGCTGGCCGGTGCCGGTGCCGGTGCCGGTGCTGGTGGCGGTGCCGGTGGCGAGGATCAGGTCGCGGTGCGCGCGTCGGGCGTGTTCGGACGTCGGCTCGTACGGGCCACCGCGTCGTCCGGCGACACATGGACGCCGGGCGCCGGTACGACCCTGGTCACCGGCGGTACCGGCGCGCTGGGCGCGCAGGTGGCCCGCTGGCTGGTCGCGGGCGGCGCCGAGCATGTGGTGCTCACCAGCCGCCGTGGCCTGGACGCCCCCGGCGCCACCGAGCTGCGCGATGAACTCGCCGCCTCCGGAGCCCGGGTGACCGTCGCCGCGTGCGATGTGTCCGACCGGGACGCGCTCGCGCGGCTCCTCGCCGACATCCCGGCCGAGCTGCCACTGACCGCCGTGGTGCACACGGCGGGGGTGCTGGACGACGGCGTACTGGACTCGCTCACCCCCGAGCGCTTCACATCCGTCCTGCGGGCCAAGGCGGCCTCCGCGGCCCATCTCGACGAGCTGACGCGCGACCGGGAGCTGTCGGCGTTCGTGCTGTTCTCCTCGATCAGCGGCACGTTCGGCGCCGCGGGGCAGGGCAACTACGCCGCCGCCAACGCCTATCTGGACGCGCTGGCCGAGCGGCGCCGCGCCCAGGGCCTGCCCGCCACCTCGATCGCCTGGGGCCCGTGGGCCGAGGGCGGCATGGCCACGGACGGCACGCTGGAGCAGCGTCTGCGCCGGGGCGGACTGCCGCCGATGGACGCCGAGTTGGCGATCGGCGCGCTCCAGCGGGCGCTCGACCTCGATGACACCGTGGTCACCGTCGCGGACATCGACTGGGACCGGTTCGCACCGGACTTCACCGCCGCCCGGCCCAGCCGCCTGTTCGCGGACCTCCCGGAGACCCGCGCGGCGGCGGAGGACACCGCCTCCGAGACCGCGGCCGACGGCTCCTCGCTCGCCGCCCGGCTGGCCGGGCTCGGCGGGGCGGAGCGCGACCGGCTGCTGCTGGACCTGGTCCGTACGCAGGTGGCCGCGGTGCTCGGACACGACGGCTCGGAGTCCATCGCCGCCGACCGCGCCTTCGGCGAGCTGGGCTTCGACTCGCTGACCGCCGTCGAGCTGCGCAACCGGCTCGGTGCCGCCAGCGGTGTCCAACTGCCCGCCACCCTGGTCTTCGACTACCCGACGGCCGCCGCCCTCGCCGACTATCTGCGCGGCGAGCTCATCACGACGGACACCCCGGCCGCCGGGGCCTTGCAGCCCACCGCCGTGACGGCCGCGGCCGATGACGACCCGATCGCGATCGTCGCGATGAGCTGCCGCTTCCCGGGCGGGGTGCGTACGCCCGAGGAGCTGTGGCAGTTGCTCACCGCGGGCGGGGACGCGATCGCCGAGTTCCCGGCCGACCGCGGCTGGGACCTGGACGCCCTCTACGACCCGGACCCCGACCGGCGGGGCACCTTCTACGCACGCGAGGGCGGTTTCCTCTACGACGCGGGCCACTTCGACGCCCCGTTCTTCGGGATCTCGCCGCGCGAGGCCCTGGCGATGGACCCGCAGCAGCGGCTGCTGCTGGAGACCTCCTGGGAGGCGTTCGAGCGCGCGGGCATCGACCCGGCGACGCTGCGCGGCACCTCCGCCGGTGTCTTCGTCGGCTCCAACGGACAGGACTACGACGCCTCGCTGCACACCGTCCCCGAGGAGGTCGAGGGCTACCTGGGCACGGGCAACGCGGCCAGCGTGGTCTCCGGCCGGCTCGCGTACACCTTCGGTCTGGAGGGCCCGGCGGTCACCGTCGACACGGCCTGCTCGTCGTCGCTGGTGGCGCTGCACTGGGCGATCCAGGCGCTGCGCCAGGGCGAGTGCTCGCTCGCGCTCGCGGGCGGTGTGACGGTCATGTCGAGCCCCGGCGCGTACATCGAGTTCAGCCGTCAGCGCGGGCTGGCTCCGGACGGCCGCTGCAAGGCGTTCGCGGCCGGTGCGGACGGCACCGGCTGGGGCGAGGGCGTGGGCATGCTGCTCGTGGAGCGGCTCTCGGACGCCCGCCGCAACGGCCACCCGGTGCTGGCGATCGTCCGTGGCTCGGCCATCAACCAGGACGGCGCCTCCAACGGTCTGACGGCGCCCAACGGCCCCGCCCAGCAGCGCGTCATCCGCCAGGCGCTGGCCGGTGCGGGCCTGTCCGCCGCCGAGGTGGACGCGGTCGAGGCACATGGCACCGGCACCCGGCTCGGCGACCCGATCGAGGCGCAGGCGCTGCTGGCCACCTACGGCCAGGAGCGGGACGCGGACCGGCCGCTGTGGCTGGGCGCCATCAAGTCCAACATCGGCCACACCCAGGCCGCCGCCGGTGTCGCGGGCATCATCAAGATGGTGCTGGCCATGCGCCACGGTGTGCTGCCGCGCACCCTGCACGTGGACGATCCGTCGCCGCATGTGGACTGGTCGGCGGGCGCCGTATCGCTGCTCACCGAGCAGATGGAGTGGCCGGAGACCGGCCGTCCGCGCCGCGCGGGCGTCTCCTCGTTCGGCTTCAGCGGCACCAACGCCCATACGGTCCTGGAGCAGGCCCCGGTTCACGACGAGCCGGCCGACAGCACACCGCACAGCCCGCTCGTACGGCCCGATGTGGTGGCCTGGCCGCTGTCGGCCAAGGGCGAGGACGCGCTGCGGGCCCAGGCCGAGCGGCTGCGCGCCCACCTCGGGGCCGACACCGGACTCGGCGCGGTGGACGTGGCGTACTCCCTGGCCACCACCAGGTCCGCCCTGGAGCACCGCGCGGTGGTCCTCGGCCCGGACCGGGACCGGCTGCTCGCGGGCCTCACCGCCCTCGCACGCGGCGAGTCCGCCGCCCAGTTGGTCCGGGGCGTGCCCGCCGAGGGCCGTACGGCCGTGCTCTTCACCGGGCAGGGCAGCCAGCGGCTCGGTATGGGCCGTGAGCTGTACGAGGCGAGCCCCGTCTTCGCGGAGGCGCTGGACGCGGTCTGCGCCGAGCTGGACCGGCACCTCGAACGGCCGCTGTACGACGTGCTGTTCGGGGACGACAAGGAAGCGCTGGACCGTACCGGCTTCACCCAGCCCGCCCTGTTCGCCATCGAGGTGGCGCTGTTCCGGCTGGCCGAGGCCGCCGGGCTGCGGCCGGACGTCCTGGCCGGGCACTCCATCGGCGAGCTGGCCGCGGCGCAGGTGTCCGGGGTGCTGTCGCTGGAGGACGCCGCCACTCTGGTGGCCGCCCGCGGCCGGCTGATGCAGCGACTGCCCGCCCGTGGCGCGATGATCGCGCTCCAGGCGGCCGAGGACGAGGTCGAGCCGCTGCTGACCGAGCGCGTCGGCATCGCCGCGCTCAACGGGCCGACCTCGGTGGTCATCGCGGGCGACGAGGACGCGGCGCTGGAGATCGCGGCGGCGTTCCGGGCACGGGGCCGCAAGACCAAGCGGCTCACCGTGAGCCACGCCTTCCACTCCCCGCTGATGGACGGCATGCTCGCCGACTTCCGCAAGGTCGCCGAGGGGCTGACGTATCGCGCGCCGCGCATCCCGATCGTCTCCACGGTCACCGGCCGGCCGGTC
>NZ_JAHLEM010000439.1 GCF_018883605.1 Streptomyces niphimycinicus
GTTCCGGGCACGGGGCCGCAAGACCAAGCGGCTCACCGTGAGCCACGCCTTCCACTCCCCGCTGATGGACGGCATGCTCGCCGACTTCCGCAAGGTCGCCGAGGGGCTGACGTATCGCGCGCCGCGCATCCCGATCGTCTCCACGGTCACCGGCCGGCCGGTCGCCGACGAGCTGGGCATGGCCGCCGACTACTGGGTGCGCCATGTCCGCCACGCCGTCCGCTTCCTCGACGGTGTCCGCGCCCTGGAGGCCCAGGGCGTCACCACCTACGTCGAACTCGGCCCGGACGGGGTGCTGTCCGCCATGGCGCAGGACTGCGTCACCGCCGGAGGCGACGGCGCCGAAGAGGTGGCCTTCGTACCCGTGCTGCGCGCCGGGCGCCCCGAGCCGGAGACGCTGACCGCCGCCCTCGCCACGCTGCATGTGCGGGGCGCGGCCGTGGACTGGGAGGCGCTGTTCGCCGGGACCGGCGCCCACCGCGTCGAGCTGCCCACGTACGCCTTCCAGCGGCGCCGCTACTGGCTGGACGGCACCCCGCGGCAGGCGTCCGGCGAGGCGACCACGGCCGTGGACGCGGCCGGTGCCCGGTTCTGGGAGGCGGTCGAGAGCGACGACCTGGCCTCGCTGTCGGACGCGGTGGGCATCGACGTGGACCAGCCGCTCAGCGCGCTGCTCCCGGCGCTGTCCGCGTGGCGGCGCCGCGAACGCGAGCAGTCCGCGCTCGACGGCCGGCGCTACCGCGTCACCTGGAAGCCGCTGGAGGAGCCGCGGCTCGCCGCCGCCCCCGGCGTCTGGCTGGTCGCCGAACCGGCCGCTGCCGCGGGCCACGCCGACACCGTGCGGCGCGTCGTGGCCGCGCTGGTCGACCGGGGCGCCGACATCCGGCGTATCGGCGTCACCCCGGCCGCAGACGGCGGGGACCTCGACCGGGACGCGCTGGCCGACCGGATCCGCAAGGCGGCGGCCGACGAGCCCGTGCACGGTGTGCTGTCGCTGCTCGCGCTGGACGAGCGCCCGCACCCCGACCACCCCGCCGCGCCCACCGGGCTGCTGCGCACCGGAGTGCTGGTGCAGGCGCTCGGGGACGCGGGCCTGGACGCCCCGCTGTGGTGCGCCACCACCGGCGCCGTCTCCACCGCCGCCTCGGAACCGACCGGCAGCGCCGCACAGGCGCAGCTCTGGGGCCTGGGCCGGGTGGTCGCGCTGGAGCACCCCGAGCGCTGGGGCGGTCTGATCGACCTGCCCGCGACGCTGGACGAACGGGCCGCCGACCGCCTGGCCGGTGTGCTCGGCGGACACGGCGACGACCACGAGGACCAGTTGGCGATCCGTACGGCCGGAATCCTGGCCCGCCGCCTCGCCCACGCCGAGTCCGTCCCGGCCACCGGCGCGCCCTGGCGGCCGCGTGGCACGGTCCTGGTCACCGGCGGCACCGGCGCGCTGGGCGCCCATGTGGCCCGCTGGCTGGCGGAGAACGGCGCCGAGCATCTGGTGCTCACCAGCCGCCGGGGCCCCGACGCCCCCGGCGCCACCGAGCTGAGCGACGAACTCGTCGCCTCCGGGGCCCGGGTGACCGTCGCCGCCTGCGATGTCACCGACCGGGACGCGGTCGCCGGGCTGCTGGCCCGGATCCGCGACGAACACCCGGAGCGCCCGCTCACCGCCGTCGTGCACACGGCGGGCGCCGGGCAGTTCGCACCGCTCGCGGAGACCACCCCGGCCGATGTCGCCGATGTGGTCGCCGCCAAGGTCGCGGGCGCCGCCCATCTGGACGCGCTGCTCGGCGACACCGAACTGGACGCCTTCGTGCTCTTCTCCTCGATCGCCGCGGTGTGGGGCAGCGGCGGCCAGGGCGCCTACGCGGCCGGAAACGCCTTCCTCGACGCGCTGGCCGAACAGCGCCGGGCCCGTGGCCTGACCGCCACCTCCGTGGCCTGGGGCCCGTGGGCGGACGGCGGTCTCGTCGCCGACGACGAGGCGGCCGAGCAACTGCGCCGCCGCG
>NZ_JAHLEM010000044.1 GCF_018883605.1 Streptomyces niphimycinicus
GCCGGGCATCACGGTGGTGATGATCTACAGCTTCATCATGATGTGGGGCAACTTCTTCGTCCCCTTCATGCTGCTGCTCTCCCCCGAGCAACTCCCGGCGTCCGTCTCGATCTTCACCTTCTTCGGCAACTACGGCCAGGTCGTCTACGGCCAGTTGGCCGCCTTCTCGATCCTCTACTCGACGCCTGTGCTCCTGCTCTACGTCCTGATCTCCCGCCGCCTGGGCGGCGGCTTCGCCCTGGGCGGCGCCGTCAAGGGGTGAGGGCGCCGCTGGGTCAGGCGCTTCGGCCGGGCCGGCCCCTGGTTCAGTCCTTCGGCAGGCTCGGCGCCGCGCAGCCATGGTGTTCGGCCGAGGCGGCGGCGAAAGCCGCCAGCGCGGCGCGTTCGTAGGCCAGGTCCGGGCGGCGGCGGGTTTCGCCGTCGGCGGCGGCGCGGATGAGGTAGAGGGCGGACTCGGCGCCGCGCGGGCAAGTGGCACCGGCCCAGTAGGCGCTCTGGCCGAGCCGTCCGGCGGGCTTTTCGGCGGGTGTCACGTTCTCGTAGTCGTAGTCCCGGGTGTACTGGGAGCGGGCGTCCTCCGCGTAGGGGCCGTAGTACGCCTCGAGACGGTAGAGCGGGGAGCCGTCCCGCATGCCGAGGACGCAGCTCTCGCGCGGTGCGCGGTCGCGGGCGGTCTCGCGGGCCGTGGAGACGGCGGAGCGGGAGGCGGTGGGGACGGCCGTGCAGGTGCCCTTGGCGCCGAGCAGCGGTTCGTACTCGTCCTCGTTCACCGGCAGGCCCACCGTACGGACGGGCGTGCCCAGGCGGGCGCCGCAGCCCCAGTGGTCGTTGGCCGCCTCGGCGGTGGCGGTGGCGGTGCGGACGAAGTCGGGGCGGACGGCGGGGTCGTCGAGGGTGGTGGTGCCGCGCAGCGCGGTCTCGACGGTGATCAGCAGGCTGTCGCCGCGTCGGGCGCAGTCGAGCAGTACGGCGGTGGTGGCCGTGCCGTCCTCGGCGTCGCCCAGCCGTGCGGTGTCGGTGGCGAAGAGGCCGGACCAGCCGTTGCCGAGGGGGACGGGAAGCGTGTGGCTCGCGGGTACGGCGGCGTACAGTTCGCCGTATCCGTACTCGGCGCGGGGGCGGGGCGAGCCCGCGATGGTGACGGCGATATGGCCGGTGCTCTCCGCCGTGATCCGGCAGCGGACGGACAGGCTGTTGGCCCGCTTGCCGCCGCTCGTGGCGGCCTTGTCGCCGAAGGCGCCCTCGGTGCGGTTGGTCACCTCCAGCCCGGCGTCCTCGCCGAGCACCGCGCGGACGTCGCCGACCGGAAGTACCCCGTCGCAGGCGCCGTCCAGCGCCCGGTCCTCGCTGCCCGCGAACCAGACGATCGCTCCGGCGAGGGCGGCCAGCGCCACCGCGGCGGCCGCCAGGGCCCGGACCCCGCGCCGGGTGAGAGTGGGTCGGGTGAGTGTGAGTCGGGTCAGTGCCACTGCTCCACCTCCCCGAGCACCTTGGTGTCGCGGCAGTCCGCCGATACGGGCCAGCCGTCCTCGGCGTCGAGATAGCGGTCGAGGACCGTACGGGCGGTGGTGGAGAGCCTGGTGCGGTCCTTACCGCTGATGACGGCGGTCTCGCCGTCCCCGAGCTGGATCTCGGGGAGGACGGCGACCCGGTGGTAGGTGGTGCGGCCGCCGCACACCGACCGTGCCCACAGGGCGAGTTGGGGCCGTCCGGCGTAGGAGGAGACGCGGTCCTCCTGCCGCACACCACGATCGGCGTCCGCTCCGGAGTCCGCCCCGGCACCGGCCTCTGAGGGGCTCTCGCCCTGCCGCGCTCCCCATCCGGGCACATGGCCCGCGCGTTCGTAGGAGTCGTAGGCGGACCGGCCGAGGACCCCCGACCAACTCGCCGCCTCGACCTCGGTGACCTGCCACTCCTTCGGGCGCGGGCGCTCTCCGGCGTTCTTCTCCGCGTCCCACTCCCCGGCGCAGGCGCTCAGGCCGGTGGACTCCTGTAGGTCGCCGAGGGTGGTCCAGGCGCCGGAGGCGATGCCGGGGAGCGAGGAGCCGTCGATCCACTCGCATTTGCGCAACGCCCGGCCGGGTGCGCCATGGGTCTCGTCCGTGTCCACCACGGTTTTCGGCATCGTGAGCGGGCCGGAGCCGCAGTGCTGGGCCTTGGTGAGGACGTTGGCGACCTGTACGGCGGTACGGAAGCCGAGGAGCGCGGTGGCACGATCCGGCTTGCCGCTCCGCGACATCGCCTCGTCGGCATGGGCCGCCACTTCCGCCCCGCCAGTCCCGTCCGTCACCCGGGCCGTCACATACAGATCCGTCGTGGGCCGGACCCGGCCGCCGAGCCCGCCCAGGCAGTCGGTCACCAGCCAGGCTCCCCGCTCGCCGTACTGGCCGGTGGTGCCCGGTGCCACGAAGGTGCCGTGGCCACCGGCCGGTTCCAGGAGGTCCCGGGTCTCGATGGCCTGGGGGACGTCGGACACCAGCGCCTCGGCATGGACCGTGACCCCGTAGCCGTCTCCCCAGGACAGCGAGCAGTCCAGCAGCGAACGGCTCTCCTGGCCGGGGGCGAGCATCGTGCCGTGCTCTCTGAGCTTGCCCGGCCGCTCGTCACGCACCAGCCGTTCGAGGTCCCCGTACGGCAGGGTGCCGTCGCACGCCTTCCTCAACTGGGCCTGGTTGGCGGCGAGATGGCCGCCGCCGCTGTCCCTGGTGGCGAGGACGGCTCCCGCGATCCCCACCACCGCCATCAGTACGACGAGGGGCTTGCGGCGCTGCCGCGCACGGCCCCATAAACCACGCATCCCGCCCTTGACTCCTCACATCTCCTGACCAGTTCCCCCTTGATCAGGCGGGGACAGTATCAGAGGGGCGGAAGACCCGCTGACGGCCGCCCACAGCCGACGAGAGAGGCGAGTGAGCCCCCGACGACCGTGGAAGACCGGCGGCCTGACGGATCAGAAGACCGACTCGGCCTCGTCCATCCGGTCGACCGGAACGGTCTTCAGCTCGGTGACCGCCTCGGCGATCGGCACCATCGTGATGTCCGTGCCGCGCAGCGCGGTCATCATGCCGAAGTCGCCGCGGTGCGCCGCCTCGACGGCGTGCCAGCCGAAGCGGGTGGCCA
>NZ_JAHLEM010000440.1 GCF_018883605.1 Streptomyces niphimycinicus
ACGCCTTCCTCGACGCGCTGGCCGAACAGCGCCGGGCCCGTGGCCTGACCGCCACCTCCGTGGCCTGGGGCCCGTGGGCGGACGGCGGTCTCGTCGCCGACGACGAGGCGGCCGAGCAACTGCGCCGCCGCGGCCTGCCGGTGATGGCCCCGCACTCCGCCATCGCCGCCCTCCAGCAGGCGCTGGACCGGAACGAGACCGTGGTGACGGTGGCCGATGTCGACTGGGACCGCTTCGCCCCCACCTTCACCGCCGCCCGCCCCCGCCCGCTCATCGCCGATCTGCCCGAGGTCCGCGCCGCCCTGGCACCGGACCCGGTGGAGGGCGCGGACGGCGGCACGGGCGACACATCGGCGGAGTCCCTGCGGCGGCGGCTCACCGGGCTCACCGGGTCCGAGGCCGACAAGGTCCTGCTCGACCTCGTCCGTACGGAGGTCGCCGCCGTCCTCGGACACGACGACACCACGGCCGTCCAGGCGGGCCGGGCCTTCAAGGAGCTGGGCTTCGACTCCCTCACCGCCGTCGAACTCCGCAACCGGCTGAATGTGGCCACCGGGCTCCAGCTCACCGCCACCCTGGTCTTCGACCACCCGACGCCCGGCGCGCTCGCCGATGTGCTCCGTGCCGACCTCCTCGGCGAGGACACCACACCCGAACTCCCGGCCCTCGCCGAAATCGACAAGCTGGAATTCACCCTTTCCCACGTCTCCGACGACGCGACGGAACGCGAACGGGTCACGGCCCGCCTCGAAGCGCTGCTGCGGACATGGAACGAGACCGAGAGCGCGGCGGGCGCCGACGGCGGCGAGGACGATGAACTCGCCCTCGACGCCGCCTCCGCCGAAGACATCTTCGACATCATCAACAATGAATTCGGAAGGTCCTGACGTGATGACCGCCCTCAATTCAACTGACCTCAGGAGGTGACGTTTCCGTGGCTAGCGCGAACGAAGAGAAGCTTCTCGACAATCTGAAGTGGATGACCACTGAGCTGCGCCGGGCCCGTCGCCGCCTGACCGAGGTGGAGGCGGACGCGCAGGAACCGATCGCGATCACCGCGATGAGCTGCCGGTTCCCCGGTGGTGTCGGTTCGCCCGAGGATCTGTGGCAATTGGTCGCGGAGGGCGGTGACGCCATTTCCGGATTCCCCGCCGACCGCGGCTGGGACATCGAGGGGCTGGCCGATCCGGACCCCGACCGCAAGGGCACCTTCTACAACAGCGGCGGCGGATTCCTCGACGGCGCCGCCGAATTCGACCCCGCGTTCTTCGGCATTTCGCCGCGCGAGGCGCTCGCCATGGACCCGCAGCAGC
>NZ_JAHLEM010000441.1 GCF_018883605.1 Streptomyces niphimycinicus
GGGGCTGGCCGATCCGGACCCCGACCGCAAGGGCACCTTCTACAACAGCGGCGGCGGATTCCTCGACGGCGCCGCCGAATTCGACCCCGCGTTCTTCGGCATTTCGCCGCGCGAGGCGCTCGCCATGGACCCGCAGCAGCGACTGCTGCTGGAAACCTCCTGGGAGGTTTTCGAACGCGCGGGAATCGACCCGACCTCCGTCAAGGGCAGCCGCACCGGCGTTTATGTGGGCGCCTCGGCCATGGGTTATGGCTCGGATGTCTCGGGCGCGCCGGAGGAGTTGGAGGGGCTGCTGCTCACCGGCGGCGCCACCAGTGTGCTCTCCGGCCGTATCGCCTACACCTTCGGCCTGGAGGGCCCGGCCGCCACCA
>NZ_JAHLEM010000442.1 GCF_018883605.1 Streptomyces niphimycinicus
CGGCCATGGGTTATGGCTCGGATGTCTCGGGCGCGCCGGAGGAGTTGGAGGGGCTGCTGCTCACCGGCGGCGCCACCAGTGTGCTCTCCGGCCGTATCGCCTACACCTTCGGCCTGGAGGGCCCGGCCGCCACCATCGACACGGCCTGCTCGTCGTCGCTGGTCGCGCTGCACTGGGCGGCCCAGGCGCTGCGGCAGCGCGAATGCTCGCTCGCCCTCGTCGGCGGCGTCACGGTGATGCCCAACCCCGACGTCTTCGTGGAGTTCAGCCGCCAGCGCGGCCTCGCCCCCGACGGCCGCTGCAAGTCCTTCGCCGCCTCGGCGGACGGCACCGGCTGGTCCGAGGGCGTCGGCGTGCTGCTGGTCGAGCGGCTGTCGGACGCGCGCAGGAACGGTCACCCGGTGCTGGCCGTGGTGCGCGGCAGCGCGGTGAACCAGGACGGCGCGTCGAATGGCTTGACGGCGCCCAACGGCCCCTCGCAGCGGCGCGTCATCCGCCAGGCCCTGGAGAACGCCCGGCTGTCCGCCGCCGAGATCGACGTCGTCGAGGCGCATGGCACGGGCACCACGCTCGGCGACCCCATCGAGGCGCAGGCGCTGCTGGCCACCTACGGCCAGGAGCGGCCCGAGGGCCGGCCGCTGTGGCTGGGCTCGCTCAAGTCCAACCTGGGCCACGCCCAGGCGGCGGCGGGTGTCGCGGGCGTCATCAAGATGGTCATGGCGATACGCCACGGCATCCTGCCCAAGACCCTCCACGTCGACCAGCCGTCCCCGACCGTCGACTGGTCGGCGGGCGAAGTGTCCCTGCTGACCGAGGCCCGCCCCTGGGACGAGACCGGCAGGCCGCGCCGGGCCGGTGTCTCGGCCTTCGGCGTGAGCGGCACCAACGCCCACACCATCCTGGAGCAGGCCCCCGAGCCGGAGGCCGAGGAGCCGTCGGCCACCGACGAGGACGCCACCCCGGCGGCGGTCGTCACCGCCACCGTGCTGCCGTGGACCCTGTCCGCCGGGAACGCGGCGGCGCTGCGCGACAACGCCCGCCGCCTCGCCTCCCACCTCGACCGCGAACCCGCCCTCGGCACCACCGATGTGGCCTACTCGCTGGCCACCGGCCGGGCGGCGCTGGAGCGCCGCGCGGTGGTCGTGGGCGAGGACCGCGCCGGGCTGCTGTCCGGGCTGGAGGCGCTGGCGCGGGGTGAGTCCGGGCCGGGGCTGGTCGAGGGGACGGTTGCCGAGGGTGAGCTGGCGTTCCTGTTCACGGGGCAGGGGAGTCAGCGGCTGGGGATGGGGCGTGAGCTGTACGACGCCTATCCGGTGTTCGCGGATGCGCTTGA
>NZ_JAHLEM010000443.1 GCF_018883605.1 Streptomyces niphimycinicus
CCGAGAGTCAGCCGCCGCGGAGACGCCGCCCGACACACGAGAGCCGCCCACCCTGGGGGCTCCACCCGCCGCGGAAGCGCCACCCCCCGTGGGGACGCCACCCCCCGTGGGGACGCCACCCCGGGCCCCCTGGGCCGCCGTCGCACGCGGGCCGCCGAAGGACGCGGTGCCGCCGAAGGACGCGGTGCCGCCGCCGAAGGGCGACAGGCCGCCGCTAGCAGGGGTGCTGACCCCGATAGTCGGGGTGCCACCCGGCGCGGAAGCGCCATCTCCTGTGGGGACACCGCCCGCCACGTGGCCGTCAGTCGGGGCCGCCTGGGCCGCCGTCACACGCGGTCCGCCGAGGCCGAAGGCCGGAGTGCCACCCGCCGCAGACGCCCCGCCCGCCGCAGACGCCCCGCCCGCCGCGGAAGCGGCGCCCCCCGTGAGGACGCCGCCCCCCGTGAGGACGCCG
>NZ_JAHLEM010000444.1 GCF_018883605.1 Streptomyces niphimycinicus
CTGGGCCGCCGTCGCACGCGGGCCGCCGAAGGACGCGGTGCCGCCGAAGGACGCGGTGCCGCCGCCGAAGGGCGACAGGCCGCCGCTAGCAGGGGTGCTGACCCCGATAGTCGGGGTGCCACCCGGCGCGGAAGCGCCATCTCCTGTGGGGACACCGCCCGCCACGTGGCCGTCAGTCGGGGCCGCCTGGGCCGCCGTCACACGCGGTCCGCCGAGGCCGAAGGCCGGAGTGCCACCCGCCGCAGACGCCCCGCCCGCCGCAGACGCCCCGCCCGCCGCGGAAGCGGCGCCCCCCGTGAGGACGCCGCCCCCCGTGAGGACGCCGCCCCCCGTGGGGACGCCACGCCGGGCCGCCTGGGCCGCCGTCGCACGCCGTCCGCCGAATGCCGGGGCACCGCCGCCGAAAGCCGACAGGCCACCGAAAGCCGACAGGCCACCGAAAGCCGCGGTGCCGCCACCCAAAGCAGGGGTGCTGACCCTGAAGGCCGGGGTGCCGCCCCCGAAGGCCGGGGGGCCACCTGGTGTGGCAGGGCGGCCGCGCTCGCCGCCTGGGTTACCGGCCGGCAGGCCATACGCGTCGGTCATGTCGTCGCCGCCCTCTCCATCTCCAGCTCCACTTCCGTGCCCCCGTCCGGCGCCGATCTCAGCCGGGCCGTGCCGCCGTTCCGCTGCATCCGGCCGATGATCGACTCGCGTACGCCCATCCGGTCCTCCGGCACCGCGTCCACGTCGAAGCCGGGGCCTCGGTCGCGCACGGAGATGAACACCGTGGCCCCCTCGACCTCGGCGAAGACCTGGACGGCCCCGCCGTCGCCACCGTACTTGGCCGCGTTGACCATCGCCTCGCGCGCTGCCTGCATCTGTGCGCTCAGTTTCTCGTCCAGCGGGCAGTCGCCGACCACCACCACCTCGATCGGGACGCCGTGGTGGTCCTCGACCTCCGCCGCCGTCTTCTTCACCGCCTCCGCGAGGGTGTCCGGCTCCTCGGCCTCGTCCTTGCCCGTGCCCTCCGGCCGGTAGAGCCAGGCGCGCAGTTCCCGCTCCTGGGCGCGGGCGAGCCGGGCCACCTCGCGGGGCTCCTCCGCGTTCCGCTGGATCAGGGTGAGGGTGTGCAGCACGGAGTCATGGACGTGGGCCGCCACCTCCGCCCGCTCCTGCGCGCGGATGCGCATCAGCCGTTCCTCCGAGAGGTCCTGCGTCATCCGCACCACATACGGGCCCACCAGCAGCGCGATGCCGACGAGAACGGCCAGGGCCGCTTGAAGCACGGCCCCCAGGTGCTTGGCCGAACCCTGTAGGACGACGATCCCGGACACCCCGGCCGCCACCAGCACGACCCCCGTGGCGCCACGGGCCAGGGGCAGCACCCGCTTGCTGCGGCTGAGCTCGGCCCACTGGGCGCGGCGCGCGTTGTCCGCCTGGCGCCAGAAGAGGGCGACGCCCGCGCCGATGAGGAGGAGCGGCCAGATGTAGGTGTTGGCGCGGCCGAGGTGGAAGCCCTGGATGAAGATGCCCATACCGGCACAGAGAGCGACCAGGGCGATGATCTGGCCCCGCTCCGGCCTGCGGGCCAGGATCCGGCGGCGGCCGTCGGGGCCCACGGTGGTGAGCGGGCGGGTGGTCATCGTCTCCACGCCGCCGACGCCGAGCGGGACGATGAACCAGAAGAGCGCGTAGACGAGCGCGCCGAACCCCTCCGCCATGAACAGCGCGACGAAGACGATCCGCACCCACAGGACCG
The DNA here is from genome assembly GCF_018883605.1 of Streptomyces niphimycinicus. GTDB lineage: Bacteria > Actinomycetota > Actinomycetes > Streptomycetales > Streptomycetaceae > Streptomyces > Streptomyces niphimycinicus. The sequence goes on from NZ_JAHLEM010000444.1 coordinate 1,742, forward strand.
GAAGCCCGAGATGCCCCGCGAGCCCTCGCGCCACACCGCCGAGGAGGCGGCCTTCGGCACTGCGGTAGAGCTTGCGCGGGGGTGGCTCGGGGGTCGTAGGGGGCACGGCGGCGGTCATGGCTCGATCGTCACACGTCCGGCCGACAGTGGGTATCAGGGTCGCCCCTGATCGTCCCCCGACCCGGCGCCCGGAGTCCCGCCAAGGGGCCCCGGCTCCGGCCCGCCCGGGGTCCCGATCCCGGCCCGACCCGGCCCCGACCCCGGCCCGCCCAGGGTCCCGATCCCGGCCCGCCCGGGGTCCGGCCCGGCAGCCCCCTCAGGACATCCACACCCACCCCATACATCCACACACATCCCCATACACTCACACACGCACCCACACAAGCGTCCGGCCACCGCCCCGCAGGCGCCCTTAGCCCCTCCCCCTCAGCCCTCGCCCTCAGCCCTCCCCCTCACCCCCTCCCTCCTCAGAGGCCCCACGCCGTGACCGGCGGCGGACGGCATAGGTGAGGGCCGAGGTCAGGGCCGCCACGCACAGGCCGCCCAGGAGCGCCGGGAGGACGATCTCCGGGCGGACGTCCCACTTTCCGGCCGCGTCCATCCCGTACGCGGCGGCCACGCCCAGGATCACGAGACCGGCCACCAGCTTGCCCGGCTCGAACGCATGGCGGGTCCGGTCGGGGACCGGGTGACCGAGCGAGTGGTCGAACGAATGCCCGGATGACTGACCGAATGAATGGCGCCTCATGATCGCTTCACCTCCACGGTGCCCAGCCCCAGCTCCAGCTTCAGCGAGACCGTCCCCTCGGCCTTACGGCCGCCCGCCGGGTCCAGGGTGAGCTTGCGCTCCCGGCCCGGCCCGATGTCGACGTTGTTCGTCTTCTCGCCCGGAAGCCAGATGTCGCCGATCCCGACCTCGATGTCCAGCTTCACCCGGGCGTCGCGCGGGACCGTCACGGCCAGCTTGCCCGCGCCCATCTCCACCCGGCTGGAGACGCTGCCGCCCGCCTTCAGGGGCAGCCGGTCCAGCTTCAACTCGGCGACGCCGCCGCCCAGCTCATAGCCGCCGCGCAGGGAGCTCACGGAGGTCGGGGCCCAAGTGCGGCGGGCCCAGTCGGGGGTGACGGAATCGGGGAGGGCCGCCGCACCCGCCAGCAGCACGCTCGTAAGGAGCGCGAGGAACACCGTGCCGCCACCGGCGCGGCCCCAGCGGGAGCCGATCACCAGGGCCAGCCCGAAGACGCCCAGCGCGCAGGCGAATCCGATCTCGAGGCTGGTGCCCAGCGGCTGCGAGGACCAGCCCGCCCGCGCCCCCACCACGGCGGCGGCGACCGCCACCAGGAAGGCCCAGCCGCCGATCGACGCCCGGTCCCGCACCCGGCGGGCCCGCTCCGCCTTCGCCTCCGCCTTGTCGTACGGACCGTCGTCCGGCCCCCACAGATAGCCGGTACGCGACCCGGCGCCGGACCCCGAGGCGAAGCCCAGCGGCCCGGTCGTGCCGTCCTTGACGATCGGGTCGCGCCACCAGGACGGGGCGGGGCCGCCGCGCGTGGGCGGGGCCTTGGTCTCGGGCGGCGCGTCGGCGACCGCCTGGGCCGTGGCCGGGTCCACCGCGCCCACGCTCACCGCCTGGCGGCGGTGGTGCGACCAGTAGCCCGCACCGGCCGCCGCGAGGGCGAGCATGAACGAGAAGTACATGACGCCGCCGTTGTTGAGCATCGACAGGAACAGCCCACAGCCCACCAGCGCCACCAGCACCGCCGTCAGCCCCGGGCCCTCGACCCGCCCCGAGAGCAGCCTGCGCCCCTCGTTCTCGTCCTCGTCGTGGAACGGGATCAGCAGCCAGCAGAAGCCGTAGACGATCAGGCCGAGGCCGCCCGCGACGCCCAGCACCGACAGCGCCACCCGGAAGATCACCGGGTCCAGATCGCAGTAGCGGCCGAGCCCTCCGCACACCCCCGAGATCACCTTATGGTCACGACTGCGCCGCAGTGGCGTCTGTGACAGACGGGAACCGGACGCGGCCTCGGCCTCGTCCGCCACGGTGGGTGCTTCGGTCATGCCTCCATGGTGACAACAGGGCCGAACCCGCGACATCCGGCATGCCCCTAGGTCTTCCCTGAGATCTCCCCAAGGGTCGCGGCGGCTATCGTGTCGCATCGAACGTGTGCGGGAGGGGACAGCGGTGTCGGACGAAGGCCACCTGATAGCCGGACGTTACCGCCTGGTCGAGAAGATCGGCCGTGGCGGCATGGGCACGGTGTGGCGCGCGGAGGACGAACTGCTGGGCCGCCAGGTGGCGGTCAAGCAGCTCTACGTCTCTCCGCACCTCGCCGAGGACGAGCTGACGACGCTGCACGAACGCACCCGCCGCGAGGCGCGCAGCGCGGCCCGCATCACCCATCCCAATGTGGTCGTGGTCCATGACGTGGTGGACCACTACGGACTGCCGTGCATCGTCATGGAGTACGTGCCCTCCACGACCCTCGCCGACCTGCTGAAGAACGGCCAGCGGGTCGCCCCCGACGAGGCCGCCCGCATCGGCCGCGGCATGATCGCCGCCCTGCGCGCCGCGCACGCGGCCGGGGTGCTGCACCGGGACGTCAAGCCCGGCAACGTACTGCTCGGCCCCGAAGGCCGGGTCGTGCTCACGGACTTCGGCATCGCGATGGCCACCGGCACCTCGACGCTGACCAAGACCGGCGAGGTCGTCGGCTCCATCGACTACATCGCGCCCGAGCGGGTCAGGGGCCGCAAGCCCGGCCCCGCGTCGGACCTCTGGGCGCTGGGGGCGACGCTCTACCAGGCGGTCGAGGGGCGGCCCCCGTTCCGCAAGGCCACGGCGATCGAGACGGGTTACGCGATCGCCGTCGATCCGCTGGACCCGCCCAAACAGGCGGGGGCGCTGGGTCCGCTGATCGAGCGCCTGCTGGCGAAGGAGCCGGAACTGCGGCCCTCGGCGGAGGAAACCGAACGGTCGCTGCGGCTGCCCGCGGCGGAGGCCGAGACGACATCGCTGTCGACGCCGCCGCTCGACGCGACCATGAATCTGTCGACGCGGCGGGAGCCCGGCGCGGCCACGGGTGGGACCACGAGCACCACATCCAGCGCCTCGCCGAACCCGCCCACGACATCGACCCCGTATTCACACACGTCCCACACACCGAGCACGCCGCATACGCCGGGTGGGCCGAACGCCCCGCACACACCGAGCACTCCGTACCCCTCGGATCCGCGGCTTCCGCACCACCCGCCGGGCACGGGGAACACCCCGGGCACGGGGAACACTCCAGGTACGGGCAGCACCCCGGGTACGGGGAACACCCCGGGTACGGGGAACACCCCGGGTACGGGGAGCACCCCGGGCACCGCGAACATCCCCGGCCGGCAGCACACCCCGCCCACCTCCACGCCGTTCACCGCGTCGACGCCGTCCATGACGACGCAGACGCCGGTGTCCCCGCCCACCCCCGCCCCCGCTCCGGCGCGTAAGAGCCGTAAGGCGGTGCGGACGGCCGTGGCGGCCTCCCTGGCGGTCGTGACCGTGGCGGGCGGCGTCTATCTGTTCGGCTTCGACCACGACAACGGCAAGAAGAACGGCGGCGGGCAGTCCGTCACGGACAAGCCGTCGGCCCCCGCGAACAAGCCGTACAGCCCGCCGGACGGCTACCACATCGTCACCGAGAAGAAGTTCGGCTTCTCCCTGCCCATCCCCGACGGCTGGTCCCGCCAGGAGCAGTCCGACCCCGACGGCAACACGGTCGACCGCACCCAGGAGGTCCGCTACCTCGCCCCCAACGGGCTGGTCGGTCTGCGGATCAACGTCCTGGACTTCGCCTCCGGTGACCAGGTCCAGCACTTCGAGGACCTCGAGGTCGGGTTCAAGGACAAGAAGGCGTACCCGATCTACGAGCGGCTGCGGCTTCAGGAGACGAAGTACCAGGGCTTGCCCGCCGCCATCTGGGAGTTCAAGTTCCGCGGCGAGGTCCGGATGTACCGCGCGATCGACCTCGGCTTCGGCAAGGAGGGCGAGAAGGAGTACGCGATCTACCTGAGCGCCCCGGACGCGGAATGGGGCACCTACCGGCCGATCTTCGACGTGGTCCGGAACGGCTTCCGCATCCTGAGCTGACGGGCCGGGGCCCCGGGCCCCGGCCACGCCCCGCGCGAAGCGACACGCGCCCGACAGGTCCCGCGTAAAGCCTCACGCCCTACGTGAAGAGCTGCGAGCCCTGCCGGCGCCGGCGCTTGGAGATGGCGACGTCCAGGGAGAGATACGGCGCCCCCGCCAGCACCAGCGGCAGCCACGCCATCAGATAGGCCAGGTCGTTGCCGTAGTAGTAGGGGTCCGACTGCCAGCTCACCGTGAGCCACAGGCTCAGGGAGATCAGCGCGCCGCCGAAGGCGGCCAGGCGGGAGAGAAGGCCCACCAGGATGCCGAGGCCGACGGCCAGTTCGCCGTAGGCCATGACGTAGCCGAAGGCGGTGGGGTCCTTGAGAGCCTGGTCGACCATCCAGGGCAGGGCCGAGCTGTCCCGCACCTGACGCATCAGCGCGCCGATCGAGCCGGTGCCCGAGTCGGACAGGAAGGCCGAGTCGGTGAGTTTGTCGATCCCGGCGTAGACGAAGGTGACACCGAGGAAGATCCGCAGTGGCAGCAGCGCGTAACGGGCGGCCGTGGCCCGGACTCCCACGGGCTGCTGCCCGCCTATGCCGTTCACGCCGCCCACCCCGTGCACGCTGCCGCCGCTGCCCGCCGTGCCCGAACCGGCCATACGATCCGCGTGTCTCATGCCGCCCGCCTCTCCCGTCGCGCCGCTCATTTCGTTGCGCGTTCGACAAAACCATACGGAGCGGCAGGCCGGAACGACTCAGTCCATGACATCGATGGGATAGGGGTTGGTCTCCGCGCCCGAGGCCGTCACGACCTGTACATCCACCCGGCCCGGCTCGACGTCCACCGGGACCGGCACCGTGAGCGCGGTGTCCGTCGGGCTGCTGAAGCCTCCGGCGACCGGGACCAGCGGCACATGGACATGCACCGTGCCGATGCGGACGACCAACTTGGCCAGCCGGTCCGGGTCCTGGGCACCCGGCGGGACGAAGCCGCTGCCGCGGATCTCGATGTCGTCGCCGGTGCGGATCGGGGCGTCGCGGTCGATGGCGCCCTCCTCGGGGCGGACCCGTACGACGGACAGCACGGTCGGCCGGCCGCCCTCCGCGTACTTCCCGGTCAGGTACATCACCACCGATACGACCGCCAGCAGCGCCAGGCCCCACGGCAGATCGGGCAGCCGCCACGGCTCGCGGCCCAGGCGGACGGCGGCGAAGGCGAGGGCCGCGGTGTGGACGACGATGTACTGCACATCGGCGAAGCTGCCGCGGCCCGCGTCGTCGGTCAGCAGATCGGCGGCGCGCGGGCGCACCGCCCGCACCTTCTGAAGCCGCTGCGCCCGCACCCGGGCCGCCACGACGAGCCGTGCCAGCACCGCGGTCACACACGTCAACGCGGCGACCGTAAGGAGCCCGGCGGCATGGTCCAGGGCCAGTCCGTCGGTCAGCCGCTGCCGGTCGCCGGGAGCCACGGCCAGCTCGACGCCGAGCACCAGCACCGCGAAGACCGCGATCAGCAGCCAGGCGGCGGCGACGGCGCGGGAGGTGGAGAGGCGGTTGTCCTCGCCGACCAGCGGGGCGAGCGGGCCGCCGTCCGCGCGGTGCAGCCGGGCGGTGAGGGTCAGCAGCGCGGCGGTGACCACGGCGGCGGTGAGCCCGGCCGTCCGGGCGACCGACCAGCCCGTGCCGATCGCCGTGGCCAACTGACCGATCAGTAGCGCGCCGACCGCGCCCCACACCACGAACACGGTGCGCCGCCACACCCGGTACCGCCAGGCCGAGGTCTCGGCCCGGCCGCTGTCGGCGACCGAGCGGGCCGCCTGGGACAGCTCGTCCGAGACCCACTGCCGGGACGCCCCCGCCGAGTGGACGAGGGCCGCTGGAAGGCCCTCTCCGGCCGCGAAACGCTCGCGCAGGGCCACGAACGCGGCCACCGCCCGCCGATGGCCGTCACGGGCCCCCTGAGGGCATTCACAGCCCGTGTGGCCGTGGGGATGCCCATGGAGGTGCTGTCCTTCTGCCGTCGTGGCGTTCTCCGCCGTCTCCACCGCCACGCGGGTCGCTCCGTCGTTCACTCGTTCCGTACGGGACCGCGGGTTCGCGCGGCACCGCCCAACTGACAGGTATCGAGAGGGGATTGTGCCGCACCGCGGAGGGGGTCAGCTCAGCAGGTCCGGCTCATCGCGGGTGATCTGTAGATACAGAGGTTGATAGTTGATCCACGCCACAAGATCGTTTCCCAGTTGCTCGCGCGTCCGCATCGCGTCGCCGTAGTCGATGGGCACCGGCCTGCCCGACGCCTTCGCGGTGAGCTGCACCTGGGCGGCCCGCTCCATCGTGATGAACCACCACGCGGCCGCGTCGACCGAGTCCCCGACCGTCAGCAGACCGCGATTGCGCAGGATGAGGGCCTTGTACCCGCCGAGCGCCGCGGCGATCGCGCGCCCCTCGTCCTCGTCCACGACGACGCCCGTGGTGCCCCCGTAGACCGCGTGGTCCTCGAAGAACGCGCAGACCTCCTGGGTGATCGGCTCCAGCGGCTCGCCGAGCGCGGCCAGCGCGCGGCCGTGCACCGAGCGGCTGTGCGCGACGGCCACGACGTCCGGCCGCGCCTGATGCACGGACGAGTGAACGACAAAGGCCGCCTGGTTGACGTGGGAGTGCCCCTCCACGACCTGGCCCGCCTGATTGACGAGGAGCAGATCGCTCACGGTGATATGGCCGAAGGGCACGCCGAAAGGGTTCACCCAGTAGCAGTCGGTGAATTCCGGGTCCCGCACGGTGATATGCCCCGCGACCCCCTCCTCGTACCCGAACCGCCCGAACAGGCGCAGCGCCGCCGCCAGCCGCTCCTTGCGATAGCGGCGCTCGTCGTGGGGGGAGGCGTGCTGCGGGGGCATGGTGAACCGCAGCCGATCGGTCGGTATCGGGGTGGGCGTCTGCGGCTGGTCCGTCATCGGCGGCTCCGCTCCTCGGGGGTGCTGAAGCGGAAGCTACCTCTGGGTATCGCAGGAGGCCAGAGTCAGGGCCTGCTACAGATGGTCGATCTCGGTGAGGTCGATGTCGATGGTGAAGGGGACGGAGAGCTTGAGGTGGTCGTGGTGAATGCCGGTGGACCGGTAAACGCGCCTTTCTTCGTCGAGCTCGAAGACATGGACCACGGCGCGTGCGTCCGTGTTGGTCATCTCAACGCGCCAGAAGTGCTGGATACCCGCGTTGGCATACTTGTGCGGCTTGGTGTCGTGATCGCGGGCCTCGGACTCGGGGGAGACCACCTCGACGGCGAGGATCACATCGCCGACCTCGAAAGAGGTCTGTACACGGCTCCGCACGGCTTCGGCACGCATCACCGTGATGTCCGGTTCCGGGCCGTTGCGCTTGTCGATCACCACGGTCATCTCACGCGCGATCCGCAGTTCGGGGGGCGCAGTGCGGCGTAGCCCGCTCACCAGCAGATCAATCGCAAGGCTGTGAAAGTAGCGCTGCGGACCCACGAAAACCAGACTCCCGTCGATCAACTCGGTGTGCGGCGGGAGATCAGGCAGACTCAGCAAATCGTCCACGGTGTAGCCATCCAGCGGCGGCACCGGCCACGAGGTGGTGTGCAGCGGCTCAGCGGTCATGGTTCCTCCCATGGACGGGATTCTCGGCCGTAGGGCCAGCGTACCGAGCGCGAACGCCGACGCCGCCGCTCAAACGAATGAGCGACGGCGTCGGCGTTGACGATCAGATGATGATCAGCGGGAGGGCGGTCACTCCCACTCGATGGTGCCGGGCGGCTTGCTGGTGATGTCCAGCACCACCCGGTTGATCTGGTCGACCTCGTTCGTGATGCGGGTCGAGATCCGCGACAGCACGTCGTACGGCAGCCGCGACCAGTCCGCCGTCATCGCGTCCTCCGAGGAGACCGGGCGCAGCACGATCGGGTGGCCGTAGGTGCGGCCGTCGCCCTGGACGCCGACCGAGCGGACGTCGGCGAGCAGGACCACCGGGCACTGCCAGATGTCGCGGTCCAGACCAGCGGCGGTCAGCTCCTCGCGGGCGATGGCGTCGGCCTCGCGCAGCAGGTCCAGGCGCTCCTTGTTGACCTCGCCGACGATGCGGATGCCCAGGCCCGGGCCCGGGAAGGGCTGGCGGTGGACGATCTCGTCCGGGAGGCCGAGCTCCTGGCCGACCATCCGCACCTCGTCCTTGAACAGCCGGCGCAGCGGCTCGACGAGCTGGAACTCGATGTCGTCGGGCAGCCCGCCCACATTGTGGTGGGACTTGATGTTGGCGGTGCCGGTGCCGCCGCCGGACTCCACGACGTCGGGGTAGAGGGTGCCCTGGACCAGGAACTCCACGTCCTCCCCGGCCGCGCCCGCCTCGGCCACCAGCTCGGCCTGGGCCTGCTCGAAGACCCGGATGAACTCCCGGCCGATGATCTTCCGCTTCTCCTCGGGATCGGACACCTCGGCGAGCGCGGACAGGAACCGCTCCTCGGCCTCGACGACCTTGAGCTGCACCCCGGTGGCCGCCACGAAGTCCTTCTCGACCTGCTCGGACTCGCCCTTGCGCATCAGGCCGTGGTCCACGTACACGCAGGTCAACTGGTCGCCGATGGCCTTCTGGACGAGGGCGGCGGCGACCGCCGAGTCCACGCCGCCGGACAGCCCGCAGATCGCGCGCTTGGTGCCGACCTGCTCGCGGATCGCGGCCACGGACTCCTCGACCACATTGCTGGTGGTCCAGGTGGGCTCCAGACCGGCGCCCCGGTAGAGGAAGTGCTCCAGCACCTGCTGGCCGTGGGTGGAGTGCATCACCTCGGGGTGGTGCTGTACGCCGTACAGCCTGCGCTCATCGCATTCGAAGGCCGCGACCGGGACCACATCAGTGGACGCGGTGACGGTGAAGCCCTCGGGGGCCTGGGAGCAGGCGTCGCCGTGCGACATCCACACCTGCTGCTCATCGGGGGTGCCCGCGAAGAGCGTCGAGCCCTGCTTGGTGACGGTGAGCGCCGTACGGCCGTACTCCCGCGCCCCGGTGTTGTCCACGGTGCCGCCGAGCGCCCTGGCCATGAGCTGGAAGCCGTAGCACATGCCGAAGACCGGGACGCCCGCTTCGAAGATCGCGGCATCGAGGGAGGGCGCGCCCTCGGCGTAGACCGACGAGGGACCGCCGGAGAGGATGATCGCCTTGGGGTTCTTGGCGAGCATCTCGGCCACCGGCATGGTGGACGGAACGATCTCGCTGTAGACCCGGGCCTCACGGACCCTGCGGGCGATGAGCTGGGCGTACTGCGCGCCGAAGTCGACGACCAGGACGGTGTCGGGGGCGGCAGCAGGGGACGCTGATGGCACTTCGGCGGCCTTCCGGCGGTGGTGGCGTGCGATGGAACCGTCTGCGGCGGGACCGCAGGTTTGGACTTTCGATTCTAACGGGCTCATAATCGACGCCATGTCCACGCACGCGACCTTCGTCTTTACCTATGGCACCGGCCCGTCCGGCTGCCATGGTCGTGCTGCGTAAACACTGACAGCGACTTCCCAGGCGCCCCGGGCCGGCAAAGGCCCGGGGCGCTCTGTCGTTTCTCACGGGTCTTGACCGGACTCCAGGGCTCCGCGACATGGACCAGGAGATACGGACATGAGTAGCAGCGTTTCGGCCACCGAGGCCGCCGATGTGATCGGCGGCGCGCGGGAGCGGATCGACGCCCTCGACGGGCGGATCCTCGATCTCGTCCGGGAGCGGATGGCCGTCTCGGCCGCCATCCAGGAGGCGCGGATCGCGTCGGGCGGGCGGCGGGTGCAGCTCTCCCGCGAGATGGAGATCCTCGACCGCTACCGGCAGCGGCTGGGCAAGCCCGGTACGACGCTCGCCATGACGCTGCTGGAGCTGTGCCGGGGCCGGATCTGACACCGCCGCCTTTCGGCCAAGCGGAGAACCCCCGCACCAAGCGGCGGGCCTCCCCGCCGAACGAAGGGGCCCCTCGAACAAGCGAAGGGCCCCGGGGGCGCCCGAACGGGGCGGGCGCCTCCGGGGCCCTAGGCGGTCAGCACCGGCGTCAGGGCAGCGCCGGTGCTGAGAGGCGGCGCCGGGGGGTGCGCCGCTGGTTTCTGGGGCCCGTATGTCACGGGTATGCCCGCATGTCACGGGTATGTCCGTATGTCAGGGGTGCGCCCGTGTGTCAGGGGTGTCTGAACGGCGCGTACGCCCGGGTGGTCGGACCAATGTCGGGGTGTGACCGGGGGCGTTCTCCCTCTCAGCATCGTGGTGGATGCGGAGCGCCGGGCGCAACCTTTTCGACCGGATACGGTCGGCCCCAGGCGTCCCCGGGACCGACCGTCCTTGAGGTGGTGACCGGGCTGCTGTCCCCTGCCGACCGGTCACCTCGCCGATGCGAGGTCCCACGACGCGCCGCCTGAATCACCACAGGGGCCGCGTCTCATCGCCTCGGCGGATCTGAGCCACGCGTGGATTTTCCGGGCCGCTCCTGGCTGGCGCGGCACCGGGCACAACGAGCCCCCGCGCGGGCCGGTCACCCGCCGTACGGGTGATGACATGCGGAGCCGAGCCCCCGTGGCGGATTCTGTGACCATTCTGTGAGCAACCGTGAAGGCAACCTTTCGGCCATTCGCCTGGTCATGTACGTGCAAACGCACGGCCACACCCGCGCCCCCACCGCGACGGCCTTCCACATGCGTATCGCCCCCGGGTGATACGTACGGACCCAGAGAGGTCTTCATGAAGCTTCGCCGCGCCCTGGCGGCTGCCGCAGCTACGGCCGCCATAGCACCCGCCGCACTTCTCGCGGCCCCCGCCGCCTTCGCGGAGACGCCGAGCGAGAGCCCGTCGCCGTCCGCCTCCGAGACGGTCACGCCGTCTCCGGAGGACCCGTCCCCGTCGCCGACGGAGACCACTCCGACCGAGGAGCCGACGCCGACCACCCCGGCGCCGTCCACGAGCGCCACCGAGGCTCCGACCCCCGGCGACACTCCCTCGTCCACCCCGGCCGAGACCGCCACCCCGACCCCGACCCCGACGTCGACCGAGGGACCGGGCGACGGCGAGTGCGCGGACGACGGGGACTACAACGAGGACCCGGAGCTCAGCACGACCCTGGTCGGCCTGCCGTCGAAGGTCGTGGCGGGCAGCGGCTTCCACGGCTTCACGTTCCAGGTGAAGAACGAGTCGGACCGCAGCTACCAGCGGGTCGACTTCGGGCTCTTCGCGGGCACGGTGCACGAGTCCGCCCCCGACGGGACGGGCAAGTACCTGACGTTGCAGTACAAGGACCCCGAGACCGGCGCCTGGAAGGCGATCTCCACCGACGAGAACGACGCGGGCTCCGGCTACATCGGCTACACCGATGTGCGTCCGCACGAGACCCTCAAGGTCGACCTCCGGCTGAGCGTCGCCAAGAGCGCGCCCGAGGGCTTCGGCTACGCCATCAGCGTCGGCGTGTACGCGGACGACAAGGGCAACTGCGTCTACTCGACCGGTGAGTACTACGAGTTCGACGTGCTCAAGGCGGGTTCGGAGCCGGGCAAGGTGCCGCCGGCCGACCCGAAGCCGCAGGGTGGCAGGAAGCCGCTGCCGCACAAGCCGGAAGGCAACACGGAGATCAGCCCGCAGGGCAGCCTGGCCGAAACGGGTTCCTCGTCGGCGCTGCCGATGATCGCCCTGATCGGTGGTGTGGCGATGGCCGCGGGCGGAGGCGCGGTCTTCGTGGTCCGCCGCCGTCGCGCCACCGTCTGACGGTCCTGACTCCGGCGGTTTTCAGGGGGCGGGCGTGGGCCGGGCACCGGCCCGCGC
>NZ_JAHLEM010000445.1 GCF_018883605.1 Streptomyces niphimycinicus
GCACCGGCCCGCGCCCGCCCCCTCCGCTCAGGCCGCCGGGCCCGCCGGGCCCGGCGGCACCTTCGGCACCTTCGGCACCTTCGGCACCGGCAGCAGCGGAAGCCTCAGGGCGCCGAAGGCGTCCGCCGGTACGGCGGGGCTGCCCGGCGGGACGGGCCGGAGGCGTTCGTACGGCGCCTCCGGGGACGGACGGGGGTCGCGCTCGCCCTTGTTGGGCCACAGGGACATCGCCCGCTCGGCCTGGGCCGTGATGGTCAGGGACGGATTGACGCCCAGGTTGGCCGAGACGGCGGCGCCGTCGACCACATGGATGCCCGGATGGCCGTAGAGCCGGTGGTACGGGTCGATGACGCCCTCCTCCGGGGACGCCCCGATCGGGCAGCCGCCGAGGAAGTGAGCGGTCAGCGGAGTGCCCATGAGCTCGCCGACGTTGCTGCCCGCGAAGCCGTTGATCGAGTCGGCGATATGGCGGGCGGCCTCGGCGCCTTCGGGGATGTGGTCGGGGTTGGGCTCGCCGTGGCCCTGGCGGGCGGTGAGCAGCCCCTTCCCCGGCCCCTTCGGTCTGCGGTAGGTGGTCAGCGAGTTGTCGTGCGTCTGCATGACCAGGCCGATGATGGTCCGCTCGGACCAGCGGCGGTTGGACAGCGAGCGCACGGCCAGGCTGGGATGCCGGAGGTTGGCGCAAAGGAAGCGCAGCCAGCGCGGAATCCGGCCGCCGTGCGGGATCTGGAGGATGGAGAGCATCCCCATCGCGTTGGAGCCCTTGCCGTAGCGGACCGGCTCGATATGGGTGTTCGCGTCGGGGTGGATGGACGAGGTGATCGCGACACCCCGGGTGAAGTCCGCACGCTGCTCCCCGCCCCGGGCCCGGCGGTAGCGGCGGTCGGTGGTCTGCGCGCCCACCAGGGCCTCGGAGTTGGTGCGGGTGAGGATGCCGAGCCGCTCCGAGAGGCGCGGCAGCAGCCCCTTGTCCCGCATCGTGTGCAGCAGCGTCTGGGTGCCGTAGGTACCGGCGGCGAGGACCACGTACCGGCAGCGCAGCGCCTTCGGCTTGCCCTTACGGCGGTTGTCGGTCGGGACGGTGGTGACCGTATAGCCGCCGTGCGGATCGTCGCGGAGGGCGACGACGGTAGTCATCGGGTGGACGGCGGCGCCGGCCCGTTCGGCGAGGTGGAGGTAGTTCTCGTTGAGGGTGTTCTTGGCGCCGTGGCGGCAGCCGGTCATGCACTCACCGCACTCCGTGCACGCCTTACGGGCCGGTCCAAAGCCGCCGAAGTACGGGTCGGGCACGGCCTGGCCCGGCTCGGCCCTCGTGGCGCCGTCGGCGTCGTGGCCGTCCCCGAAGAAGACCCCCACGGGCGCCATATGGAAGGTGTCCCCCACGCCCATCTTCTCGGCGGCCGCCTTGAGGTGGACATCGGAGGGGGTGAGGGTGTGGTTGAGGCGCGCCCCGAGCATCCGCCGCGCCTGGTCGTAGTAAGGGCGCAGTTCGTCCTGCCAGTCGGTGATGTGCCCCCACTGGCGGTCCCGGAAGAACGGCTCGGGCGGTACGTAGAGCGTGTTGGCGTAGTTGAGCGAGCCGCCCCCGACCCCGGCGCCCGCCAGCACCATGACCTTGCCGAGGACATGGATGCGCTGGATGCCGAAGCAGCCGAGGGCCGGGGCCCAGAGGTAGTTGCGGAGGTCCCAGGAGCTTTTGGGCAGGGTTTCGGGGGTGAAGCGGCGGCCCGCCTCCAGGACGCCGACCCGATAGCCCTTCTCGGTCAGGCGCAGGGCCGATACCGACCCGCCGAATCCCGAGCCGATCACGATCACGTCGTAGTCGAACTCACCGTCGTCGCCGTCATCGTCGGGCCCGGTCGCTCGCCCCCGGCTTTGGGCAGACTTCTCCCCTGACACGGGTACCTCCCTTGAACTGTGCTGGTCAGCGCAGGCGCAGTGCCTTGAGCGCGCGCAGGCTGCGGGTCATGAAGTCCGCGTATTTCTCGTCCGTCATCCCGAAGGCCGGGCCGAGCGGCATCAGCCGCTGCTGGGCGACCGTCTGCGGTTCGGTGAACCGGAGGATGCCCTCGGAGCCATGGCGGCGGCCGAGTCCGGAGTCGCCCATGCCGCCCATCGGGGAGGCGACGCTGCCGAAGGCGGCGGCATAGCTCTCGTTGAGGTTGACCGTGCCCGCGCGCAGCCGGGTGGCGATCGCGCGGCCGCGCCGGGCGTCCTTGGTCCAGACGCTGGCGTTCAGGCCGTAGGAGGTGGCGTTGGCGCGCTCGACCGCCTCGCCCTCGTCGCGGAAGCGGTAGACGGAGACGACCGGGCCGAAGGTCTCCTCGGCGCAGACGGCCATCGGGGACTCCACGCCGTCCAGGATCGTCGGCTCGTAGAAGTACGGGCCGATGTCGGGGCGGGCGCGGCCACCGGCGAGCACCGTGGCGCCCTTGGAGACGGCCTCGTCCACATGGCGGGTGACGGTCTCCAGTTGGCGCTCCGAGACGAGCGAGCCCATCTCCGCCCCGTACGCGAGGGCGGTGCCGAGCCGCATGGCCTTCGTACGGGCCACGAAGCGCTCCAGGAAGTCGTCCGCGATCGACTCGTGGACGTACAGCCGCTCCATGGAGATGCACAGTTGCCCGGCGGAGGCGAAGCTGCCGCGCACCGCGCCGTCGACCGCGCGGGCGAGGTCGGCGTCGCGCAGCACCAGCATGGCGTTCTTACCGCCGAGTTCGAGGGAGCAGCCCACCAGTCGGGCGGCGGCGGCCTGGGCCACCTCGCGGCCGGTGCGGGTGGAGCCGGTGAACGCGACATAGTCGGCGTGCTCGACCACGGCGGGGCCGACCACCGGGCCGTCCCCGATCACGATCTGCCACACCCCGGCGGGCAGTCCGGCCTCCACCATCAGCTCGCGTGCCCACAGGGCGGAAAGCGCGGTCTCGGTGTCGGGCTTCATCACCACGGCGTTGCCCGCCATGAAGGCGGGGATCGCATCGCCCACGGAGAGCTGGAGGGGGTAGTTCCAGGGGGCTATGAGGCCGACGACACCGCGCGGGTGGCGCAGTTCGGTGACCTTGGTGAGGGTGGGCACCGCGCCCAGATGGCCCTTGGGGCGCAGATAGGCGGGCGCCTTACGGCCGTAATGGCGGGCCACGATGGTGACGCCCTGGACCTCCTCCTGGGCGTGCAGCCGGGTCTTGCCGGTCTCCAGTTGGATCAGGTCCAGGATCTCCGGCTGGCGGCGCAGCAGCAGATCGTGGAAGCGCAGGAGGACGGCGGCGCGGCGGCGGACCGGGGTCGCGGCCCAGGCCCGCTGGGCGGCACGGGCGTTCTCATACGCGGTGGCGACGTCCTCGGGGGTGGACTCGGGCAGGGCGGAGGCGAGGACGTCCCCCGTGAACGGGGTGTGGCTGACGGTGGTACCGCTGCCCCCGACGCCCCGGGTGAGCCGGGCGACCAGCTCGGGAGTGACGACGTCGGCGGCGGTGCGGGTGCCTTCGGGAGCCACCGGGTTTCCGGTGCCGCCCTGCGTTATGTGCGAGTCCGTCATGGGGGCGAGAGTAGGCCCGCCCGGCGGCTTTGGGTACCCGGCGGTAACAACTTTCGTCCGGCGCCCCCCGGCGGACCCGCCCAACTCCCTCAGAGCTTGTCGATCTTCAGATTCCGCACGATCCGCTCGTACAGCTTCTCGCCCTCCTCATGGGCATCGCCGTCGGCGGGTATGGAGACCGTCAGATCCCAGGCGACCTTGGCCTTGTTGACGTAGAGGTGATCGCGCTTCTGGTAACGGATGGGGTTCTTGTTGCTGCTGGTGCCGTACGGCAGATACGAGGTGGTGACGTCCCGGGCCTCCTTCCCCTGCTGCTCGGCCTTGGCCGTCTCGCTCGTGGCGTCCTCGACCGTCGACCCGCCGCCGTCCTTGTAGAAGGCGACGATCTGGTCCGCCGCCGCGTCGAGGCTCGCGGGGTCGTTCTCGCCGTCGGGCGTGGACCGCCTCAGGGACACGGTGAAGACACCGCTGGGGTCGTAGTAGGTGACCACCGGATTGTCCGAGTCGCTGTCGTCCTGGACCCGCCGGTACTCGCCGGGCACGGCCAGGGACGCGCCCACGACATCGCGCTCCTCCCGGACCGTCCAGCCCGTGGGCAGCCCCTCACTGGAGAACGGCTTCATGACCACCAGCACCACGGCGGCCGCCACCACCAGCGCCAGACCGCCCAACCCGAGCTGCGCCTTACGGTTCCTGTGCAGGATCGGCGGTACGAAGCGGCTGTCGGCGGGCTGCCCGCCGCCCGGTGCGAATCCGGCCGACGCGAGCATGGTGGGCACCGACCGCGGCTCCCGCGCCGCCGCCTCCAGGGCCTGCCGCACCTCGGGCGCCGCCGGGCGCATCGCCGGGTCCTTGCGCAGCAGTTGCATGATCAGCGTGGCGAGCGGCCCGGTGGCACGCGCCGGGACCTGCGGTTCGGAGCCGAGCACGGCCTGGAGGGTCGCGGGGGCGTGGGAGCGGCGGAACGGGGACATGCCCTCGACCGCCGCGTACAGCACGACGCCGAGCGACCACAGGTCGGACTCCGGCCCCGGCCGCCGGCCCAGCACCCGCTCGGGCGCGATGAACTCGGGCGAGCCGACGAAGCCCCCCGTCTCGGTGAGCCGCTGCTCGCCCTCGATCTGCGCGATGCCGAAGTCGGTGAGCACCACCCGCTCGCTCCGGCCGAGCAGCACATTGTCCGGCTTCACATCGCGGTGCAGCACACCCGCCTCATGGGCCGCCGCCAGCGCGCCGAGCACGGCGAGCCCGATCCGGGCCGCCTCGCGCGGATCCAGCGTGCCCTCCATCAGCCGGTCGCCCAGCGACTGGCCGCGCACCAGCTCCATCACGATCCAGGGGCGGCCGTCCTCGACCACCACGTCATGGACGGTGACGACGGAGGGGTGGTCGATCCGGGCCGCGGCGCGCGCCTCGCGCCGCATCCGCTGGTAGACGGTCTGCCGCTCGCGCTCGGGGAGATCGTCGGGGACGCGCGGCTCCTTGACCGCGACGTCGCGGTCCACAATCTGGTCATGGGCCCGCCAGACGGTGCCCATACCGCCGTGGCCGAGACGGGAGACGAGTTGATAGCGGCCGCCGATGAGCCGCCCGCTGCTCGAGTCCTGGGCGCCGGGGGCGGGTTGCCGTCCGGCGGGCGGCTCTCCGGTGGATGGCTCTCCGGCAGATGGCTCTCCGACGGGCGGCTGGGGACCGCTGCGCGGATCGGCGAACCGCGTCGGCTCGTACGCCCCGGCCCACTGCACCGGCTGCTGGGCCCCCTCGGGCGCTGCGGGCGTCCCGGGCGCTGCGGGCGGGCCGGGTGCCGTGGGCGTCTCGGGT
>NZ_JAHLEM010000446.1 GCF_018883605.1 Streptomyces niphimycinicus
CCGCCCCTGCCCCGGGCCGCCGCGCCCGGGACCGGTGCCCGGCTCCGGGCGGCGGCGGCGCGCCGCGTAATCTGGTGGTCTCGAGCAAAAGGAGGCCGAGAGCCATGGATTACGTCTCCGCGCTGATCCCGCCCGTCGTGATGGCCGTGGCCTTCACCGCGCTCATCGTGACGATGGTGAAGAGCCAGGGTGGCGCCAACAAGTCCAAGGAGGACGCCGCGGTGGACGCGGCGCTGGCGGCCCGCGCCGAGGACGAGGCCCCGGCCCCGGCGCGCGAGACGGCCTGACCGGATCGATCGGGCCCATCGGGCGCCGCCACCCCGCACACCACGGCGGCAGCACGCCGGACCACGCCCCGGGACGCATCGCGTTCCGGGGCGTGTGGCTTTTCCCCCGCAAACCTCCCGACATTCGGGACATCTCCCACTATTATTCTCGGTGTGCCTAGGCCATTGGGAGATCTCGAAGACGCGGTGATGACGCGGGTGTGGAAGTGGAACCGCCCGGTCACGGTCCGCGAAGTGCTGGAAGACCTTCAACGGGAACGCTCGATCGCCTACACCACCGTCATGACCGTAATGGACAACCTCCATCACAAGGGCTGGCTCCGCCGGGAGGTCGAAGGCCGCGCCTATCGATATGCCGCGGTCTCCACGCGCGCCGCCTACTCGGCCGCACTGATGAACGAAGCGTGGTCGACCAGTGACAACCCGGCGGCCGCTCTCGTCGCGTTCTTCGGGATGATGTCCGAAGAGCAGCGGGACGCACTACGGGATGCCATGCGCGTCGCACAACTGGGGGAGACCGGGGAGAGCCCCGGTGAGTCGGGGCGATGACCCAGGGCGATAGCGTCCGGTCATGTCCTCCCCACTATCAAAAGTAGTCACCGTCCGCCGTGCCCGGACCGGCGATGTACGGGCGGTGCGCCGCCTCATCGACTCGTACGTGGACGATCGCATCCTGCTCGACAAAGCCACCGTGACGCTTTACGAGGACATCCAGGAGTTCTGGGTCGCCGAGCGCGACGAGGACGCTGAGGTCATTGGCTGTGGAGCACTGCACGTCATGTGGGAAGACCTCGCGGAGGTCCGCACTCTCGCCGTCGATCGGACTCTCAAGGGCACCGGCGTAGGCCACCTGGTGCTCGACAAGCTGTTGCAGACGGCGCGCTGGCTGGGGGTGCGGCGCATTTTCTGCCTCACCTTCGAAGTTGACTTCTTCACCAGGCACGGCTTCGTGGAGATCGGCGAGACGCCGGTCGACGGCGATGTGTACAGCGAGCTCCTGCGTTCCTATGACGAGGGCGTCGCCGAGTTCCTTGGTCTCGAACGGGTGAAGCCGAACACCCTTGGCAACAGCCGGATGCTTCTGCAACTGTGATCGCGGGTCCTATGTCCGAATCGCGCCCCTATCACATAGCTCCGGAACATGACCTTCCATGAGGCTTCCCGCTTGGTGGATCGGTCGAACCTTCCCGGGGGGTTTGTGTTTTTCCGGGAAAGGCGGTTTCCTATTCTCTCGTAGTGTAATTACCTGGGGGGTGAGTCATCAGCGGCTAACGCCGCACCCCCGAACCCCCCGTTTTCCCTGAAAGGAACCCCATGGCACAGAAGGTTCAGGTCCTTCTTGTCGACGACCTCGACGGCGGCGAGGCGGACGAGACCGTGACGTTCTCCCTTGACGGCAAGAGCTACGAGATCGACCTCACCACCAACAACGCGGACAAGCTCCGTGACGCCCTGGAGCCCTACACCAAGGGCGGCCGGCGCACCGGTGGCCGGGCTTCCGGTGGCCGGGGCAAGGCGCGTGCGGCGTCGGGCGGCAGCCAGGACACCGCGAAGATCCGCGCCTGGGCGAAGGAGAACGGCTACGAGGTCAACGACCGCGGCCGTGTTCCGGCGACCGTTCGTGAGGCATACGAGAAGGCCAACGGCTGAGCGCGTCAGCCTTCCCCGGCTCGCCGCTGCCTCGGCAGCGGCCGGGCGCGCACCAATCGGGTGCGGAGGCATTCGGTTGCCGCCGCGCTCACGAGCCGTACGAGATCGGGGGCGCCCCCATCGCCCCCGAGGCCTGTCCTCGGCAGCGTTGGCTCCACCTCGCCCCTCGGGTCGGGAGGTCGCAGCCATACGGCGGCCTCCTGCGGGCATCGCTCTCCGGGCGCCCCGGTGCCCAGGGGCGGCGGCCAGGAGCGGGAGGGGCACGGCGCGGTGATCCGGCCACCGGCGCCGATCGCGCCCAGGTCCAGGGCCACACCGCCCCACTCCAGCCAGTCGAGCAGCCCCGGAAGCTCGTCGGCGCTGCCAGGGGCCACCAGAAGTCGCATCCAGGCGCCCTCCACCGTGACCGGACCGGTCCGCGGTACGCGCCGCAGCATCGCCAATCCGGCCACGGCCGGCAGTTCGATGACGTCGAAGGCCACCCCCGTGAGCAATTCGACGGGATCGCTGCCGGCCGTCGGCCAGCCCAGCTCCCGCTCGTACCAGCGTGAGACGGGGACCGGTGCCGGTGCGGACGGCCGCGCGCAGTGGACCCTGTGGATCATGCCCAGCAGAACTCTCCGCCGCCCGGCTTGGTTACGCCCCCGATGACCTACCGTGCGGGTCCGTGCGCGGAACGTGTCCGCAAGGGGTCCTACAGGGCCGGTGAACGGGCGCAAGGTTGTTCGCCCGTAGCGGATGGAACCGGCCCCTACGGCATGGACTGTCTGTGCTTGCGGGTAAGACATCCCTAGTGGGGAGGGGCGGTCCGCGTGTCGGGAGGAAGCGGCGTTCGCCATCGGCGTACTGGCGGTGGGCGTAGATGCCTGGCCTGCGGGAACATCGTCTCGCACCATCGGGTTAAGGCAGTTGTCGGCTGTTCGGGCAGGAGCCAGTGGCTGTTTGCCCCGCGCGAGCGGGGGTGATCCGGACGGTTGTCGGCAGTTGGAATGAGCTGTCCCGGGTTGCGGGACTAGCATGCGGAAGGACAGGGAGGGGATCGTCCCCGATCTTTCTGACCGCTCTGAGGAGCGATTAACGATGTTCGAGAGGTTCACCGACCGCGCGCGGCGGGTTGTCGTCCTGGCTCAGGAAGAAGCCCGGATGCTCAACCACAACTACATCGGCACCGAACACATCCTCCTGGGCCTGATCCACGAGGGTGAGGGTGTCGCCGCTAAGGCCCTGGAGAGCCTCGGGATTTCGCTCGAGGCGGTCCGCCAGCAGGTGGAGGAGATCATCGGGCAGGGCCAGCAGGCCCCGTCCGGGCACATCCCCTTCACCCCCCGTGCCAAGAAGGTCCTGGAGCTGTCGCTCCGCGAGGCCCTTCAGCTCGGCCACAACTACATCGGTACGGAGCACATCCTGCTCGGCCTGATCCGCGAGGGCGAGGGCGTCGCCGCCCAGGTCCTGGTGAAGCTGGGTGCCGATCTGAACCGGGTGCGGCAGCAGGTCATCCAGTTGCTCTCCGGCTACCAGGGCAAGGAGGCCGCCACCGCCGGCGGCCCGGCGGAGGGCACTCCCTCCACCTCGCTCGTCCTGGACCAGTTCGGCCGCAATCTCACGCAGGCCGCCCGCGAATCCAAGCTCGACCCGGTCATCGGGCGCGAGAAGGAGATCGAGCGGGTCATGCAGGTGCTTTCGCGCCGCACCAAGAACAACCCGGTCCTCATCGGCGAGCCCGGCGTCGGCAAGACGGCGGTCGTCGAGGGACTGGCCCAGGCCATCGTCAAGGGCGAGGTGCCCGAGACCCTCAAGGACAAGCACCTCTACACCCTGGACCTGGGCGCCCTGGTCGCCGGCTCCCGCTACCGCGGTGATTTCGAGGAGCGCCTGAAGAAGGTGCTCAAGGAGATCCGCACCCGCGGCGACATCATCCTGTTCATCGACGAGCTCCACACCCTGGTGGGTGCGGGCGCCGCCGAGGGCGCGATCGATGCCGCCAGCATCCTCAAGCCGATGCTGGCGCGGGGCGAGCTCCAGACCATCGGCGCGACCACGCTCGACGAGTACCGCAAGTACCTGGAGAAGGACGCGGCCCTGGAGCGCCGCTTCCAGCCCATCCAGGTCGCCGAGCCGTCGCTGCCCCACACCATCGAGATCCTCAAGGGCCTGCGGGACCGCTACGAGGCGCACCACCGCGTCTCGATCACGGACTCGGCCCTGGTCGCCGCCGCCACCCTGGCCGACCGCTACATCTCGGACCGCTTCCTGCCGGACAAGGCGATCGACCTGATCGACGAGGCCGGTTCCCGGATGCGGATCCGCCGGATGACCGCACCGCCGGACCTGCGCGAATTCGACGAGAAGATCGCCGATGTGCGCCGGGAGAAGGAGTCCGCGATCGACTCGCAGGACTTCGAGATGGCCGCGGGCCTGCGCGACAAGGAGAAGCAGCTCCTGGCCGCCAAGGCGAAGCGGGAGAAGGAGTGGAAGGCCGGCGACATGGACGTCGTCGCCGAGGTCGACGAGGAGCTGATCGCCGAGGTCCTGGCCACGGCCACCGGCATCCCGGTCTTCAAGCTGACCGAGGAGGAGTCCTCCCGGCTGCTGCGCATGGAGGACGAGCTGCACAAGCGCGTCATCGGCCAGAAGGACGCCATCAAGGCGCTCTCCCAGGCCATCCGGCGCACGCGTGCGGGCCTCAAGGACCCCAAGCGCCCCGGTGGCTCGTTCATCTTCGCGGGCCCGTCCGGTGTCGGTAAGACCGAGCTCAGCAAGACCCTCGCCGAATTCCTCTTCGGCGACGAGGACGCGATGATCTCGCTCGACATGTCGGAGTTCAGCGAGAAGCACACCGTCTCGCGGCTCTTCGGCTCCCCGCCCGGATACGTGGGCTACGAGGAGGGCGGCCAGCTCACCGAGAAGGTGCGCCGCAAGCCGTTCTCCGTGGTCCTCTTCGACGAGGTCGAGAAGGCTCACCCGGACATCTTCAACTCGCTGCTCCAGATCCTGGAGGACGGTCGGCTGACCGACTCCCAGGGCCGGGTCGTGGACTTCAAGAACACGGTGATCATCATGACCACCAACCTCGGCACCCGGGACATCTCCAAGGGCTTCAACCTGGGCTTCGCCGCCCAGGGCGATGTGAAGACCGGCTACGAGCGGATGAAGGCCAAGGTCAACGAGGAGCTGAAGCAGCACTTCCGCCCCGAGTTCCTGAACCGTGTCGATGACACCGTGGTCTTCCACCAGCTCACCGAGGAAGACATCATCCAGATCGTCGACCTCATGATCACCAAGGTGGACGAGCGGCTCAAGGACCGCGACATGGGCATCGAGCTCAATGGCGACGCCAAGAAGCTGCTCGCCAAGCGGGGCTACGACCCCGTGCTGGGCGCCCGGCCGCTGCGCCGGACGATCCAGCGCGAGATCGAGGACGTGCTCTCGGAGAAGATCCTCTTCGGCGAGCTGCGTCCGGGCCACATCGTGGTCGTGGACACCGAGGGCGAGGGTGAGGAGAAGAAGTTCACCTTCCGCGGCGAGGAGAAGTCGGCGCTGCCGGACACCCCGCCGATCGAGTCCGCCGCCGGTGGCGCGGGCCCGAACCTCAGCAAGGAGGCATGACGCGGAGCCGCGGCAGCGCGGCGCCGTCCATCGCCACGGGGCCGCCCCGGACCGTTCCGGTCCGGGGCGGCCCCTTTTGCGCTTTGCGCGGGCGGAGCACTGCTTGCGTTTTGCGCGGGCGGAGCACTGCCCTTTCGTGCAGGCGCGCCCCTGAGGGGCTCTGGCGGGGCTCTGCGGGCCCTGGGGGTTTCCCTGGACTTTCCCGCCCGGTGACGGGGCGAACGGGAGGCAGCGGCCGCCCAGGCGGCCAGGCGGCTGACGGCGCCCCCTCCGGGCGGCTGGCAGGGTTCGGCCCCTCCGTGGTTCCGCCCCTCCGGGTCTGCGTTACGCGCCCGCCACGATGACCTGGACGCCCTCCGGGACCCCGGTCACCCCCGTGTTGCGGTGGCTCAGCCGCAGAGTGTGCAGCCGGGGGAAGGCGGCCAGCCAGCTCAGGTCCAGGTCCGCGCCCAGGTCGTAGGCGAGCCACAGCTCGGTCAGCCGCTCCGCCACCAGGCCCTCGGTCAACTGCTCCGGGGTGAGCGCACCGGCTATCTGGACGCAGGGGCGGCCGCCGAGCCGGCGCAGGGCCCGCAGCTCCGCCAGGTCCGACACCGGAAAGTCGAGTTCCCGCTCATCGAGATGGCCGATGATTTCCTCGGCGTAACGATCGGTGTCATATCGCCGCCAGGCGCCCGCGAGCTGCGCCCGTACCGCCCAGGAGGCGCGGTCCCGCAGCCGGACCAGATAGTCGATGGCGCGGTCGTCGGCTATCGAGGTGGCGGTGACGGCCAGCCGATGGGCTTCCTCATCGGATACGCCGCCGGGATCGGGCAGCATTTCCAGCACGATAGGCCCGATCCAGCCCAGCGCGCGGGCCGCTTCCAGCGAGGTCGGGCGTACCAGATCGCGGGTATAGCGATGCACCCGGGAACGCACCTCGGGGTCCAGCTCCGTCGCATGTTCCAGACATGCGGCCGCCAGGAGTTTGCGATGGCGGGCATGGACCGGCCGGGCGTCTTTACGGGCCGCCAGCAGCCCCTCCAGGAGGTAGCCGCATTCATCGGGGCGGGCGAGAGCGACCGACATTCTGATCACTTCTTCCCAGTCGTCCAGGTGTGCGTGGTCGATCAGGAAGTCGAAATCGTGCCGTTCGACGACCGCTCTCGCGCTGAGATAGTCCTGGAACGTTCGGTGCACGAAATCGACCGAACCGGGTGTGGGCTCGCGCAATAGACCGGTCCGGTTGAGCAGATGTCGGTAGATCTCCTCCGGCCCGCCCTGCCGCGCCGCGTGCGGAATGGCCGGGAGGTGACGGCCGAGCGTCTCGACGGCGGTGGTCCGGTCCATTTCGGACCGGCCGTTGACGAGCATCCAGTGCGCCAGCTTCTGTAGCAGCCGGATCTTCGGTTCCTGGGGGAGGTCGATTCCCTCCGGCGGCAGCATGGCGCGCTCGCGGTCGCGCCGTTCCAGCAGCATGGAAAGGGCCGCGTCATAGAGGGCTTTCCGGCCGTGCGGCAGATAGCCGCGGCGGTCCCGGTGCAGTGCGCACAGCAGACCGCACATCAGTGGATTGGTGGCCAGCCGGCCGAGGTCCCGGGTAATCCTTACGGCGTCCAGCAGCGTTTCCTCGTAACCACTCAGCCGGTCCAGATCGGCACGGTCGGTGATGTCCTGGCGGGCGGCCGCATGCCAGCGCCGGATGAACGCGGTGACCCCTTCGCGGCTGAGCGGGGAGAGTTTGAGCTCGGTGAAGCGCTCCGAGGCCAGCCAGTTCTCCCGTACGGCCGAGGGGCGCGAGGTGACCAGCCAGATATTTCCCGGATAGCGCGCCGGAAGCTCGCGCAGTGCTTCGCGGAGCCGCTCACGCTCCCCCTCCGGCGCCTCGTCCACCCCGTCCACGAGCAGCAGTCCGCGCCCGTGGGACAGCACCCGCTCGGCCCACCCCGGCGGCTGGGCGGCGGTGTGCGGATAGCGGACGGCGGAGAGGAAGGCGTCCGGCTCCGGGAAGCCGTCGCGGCGGAACCGGCGCACGGGGAGCACGAAGGGCACCCGCCCGCGCAGCCCCGCCAGCGGGGCCGGGAGGTCACCACGCGCCACGGACACCGCGAGCCGCTGCACCAGTGTGGTCTTGCCCGACCCCGCCACGCCCCACAGCAGCACCCGTTCGCGTCCGGCGAGGGCCTGTTCCGCGGGGGCGCTCGGGCCGCCGCCGTCTGCCTCGGTCTCCAGGCTGAGATAGGCGGCGTCCAGCGGCCAACTGTCGGGGGAGTGGGCCAGATCGATGCCGTAGATGGTGAGGTGGTCGTGGGCGGCGATGATGTCCTGGGCGTAGCGCTGCTCGAACGCGGCGTCTTCGGCGGCCGTGACGAAGGGGGAGCGGATGGTGAGGAAGCGGAGGATGTGGGCGCAGGCGGTCTCGCGCAGTGCGTCGTGGGTATGGGCGTCCGCCGGGTCCAGCTCTTCGTCGGCGTCGGGGGCGGCGATGGCGAGGTGACGGGCGAAGGCTTGGGGACCGAGGCGGACGGCGCGTACGTCGTCGAGGTCTACGGTGCCGAGGGCGTGGAGGGTGCGGGCGAGGGCGTCGGTGAGGGCGGAGCGCGCTTGCTCTTGTCCGCATCCCTGTTCCGTTTCGACGAGCGCGGCGGCGAGCGCGGCGGCGACTCGGGTCAGGTCCCGTTCGGTGAGCGTGCGGTGGTCACCCTGGAAGGCGACCAGGGAGGCGATGCGCACGGGCCGGTCCACCGGCCCGTCCGCGACGAAGAGTTCCTGGACCAGTGTGGCTATGGCTGCGGGATCCATGAGGCCCCGTCCCCCCGGTGACTGTTGTTCGCCGTATCGAAGAAGCCACCAGGGTAGGCGGGGTCGGTCCGGCGGTGGTGGGGGTTCGGCGTGGGTTCCGGGGGCGGGCGGGGGCACGGGGTGGGTGCGGCGGGCGGTGGTCGCGGTGCGTTGCCGGGAGCGGGGGCGCTATTGGGTGCGCGGTGCGGTGGGTGGTGGGTGCCGGGGGCGGGGCCTCCGGGGCGGCGCCCTGGACCGTATATTTACGGCGCCATTGGCCGGGGGCGTTGGGTGGGCCGGGGATTGGCGCCACAAATACACGTAAGCGTCCAGGACACCACCCCT
>NZ_JAHLEM010000447.1 GCF_018883605.1 Streptomyces niphimycinicus
GGTGGGTGGCGGGTGCGGGGCCTCCGGGGCGGCGCCCTGGACCGTATATTTACGGCGCCATTGGCCGGGGGCGTTGGGTGGGCCGGGGATTGGCGCCACAAATACACGTAAGCGTCCAGGACACCACCCCTCCGACCCCGCCCCCTCCCGCCGCGTCGGCGGCCGCACCCCGGTGGCACGGCTTCCGGTCCGGCCCCGGGGCCCGCGCGGTGACTAACAGTCGGGCTCCTCCACCGCGAAGAGCTCGTCCAACAGCTCGTCTGCCTGGGAGACGGTGAACGCGCGGTCGAGCCAGTGCCGCAGGGTGTCGCGGTAGGTGCATTCGCTGATACGGCGGCGTGTCTCGGACCGGACGGCGATCCCCCGATGTTCGAGGATGCGCAGGACTCCCTCGGCAAGCCCTGCCGCCTCCCCGTGGGCCTGGCCCTTGAGGAAGGTCTGCTCGATGAGGGTTCCCCGGCCGGGGAAATAGCTACCTACTACGGCCATGGTGTCGTCAGCCGTCCTCGGTGAAGAGCTCGTTGGCGGTGGAGACGGTCATGGCACGGTCGAGCCAGTGGTCCAGTGTCTTGATGTCGGTGCAGTTGGTGATGCGCTCGCGGATCTCCGCCGAGGTGCGGATCCCCCTGTTTTCCAGGGTGCGCAGCACGGCGCGCGCACCCCCCACAGCCTCACCCACGGCCTTGCCCTTGAGGAAGGTCTCTTCGACAAGGGTGCCGCGACCAGGGAAGTAGCTGCCTACCACGCTCATCAGTTTCCTCCAGACGTCTCGTGCTGGGGTATTCCCCAGACCGATCTCCAGTAGCTCCGAGTAGTACGGGCGGGACTCCGGGTCGGCCTTGGCGAGGGCCTGAGCCAGTGTTTTCAGTATGGCCGGAGCGTTTGGGTCGCGCCCATGTGTCAAGGCCGAGAAGGCAGCCAGGGTCAGATCCTGGGACGCCTCCTCGGGGTCGAGGATCACCGGGACGTTTCCGGGGCCCAGCACCAGCGGGTGTACGGACAGTGCTGTCCACCCCTCCACGCCGATGCGAAAGGGCCCCGCCGCCCAGTCGGCGGTTTTCTTGTCCTGGCAGACTACGAGTAGCAGCGCCGGAAGCTCGTGCTTCGCTGCCATGTACGAGAGGTAGTACGCCCAGCTAACCGCCTTGTCCGGGTCGCGGCGCCCCTGTGCCTCGATGGCCAGGAGGAAGCCGCCGCCGTCAGGCGGAACCACGCGCAACACGCTGTCCACGCGCCGCTCCAGCGGGCGGATCTCCGTGGCGTCGGGGGTGAGCACCTCGACGGCTGCTTCCTTTGGCAGCGGTACGTCCAATATGCGGAATACCGGCGCGAGTAACTCCGGTCGTTCTTGAAAGATGCGATGTGCGGCCTCATGCCGCGAACTGACCATGTGTGTGAACGTAGGGTCATCAGTGCATGTGCACGGGGCAAATGACCGGTGATCACCCGATTGGGGGAAAGACCCGGGTGGCGTCAGGCGGCGATCTCGTAGGCGTGTTGCTGGGGAGTGAGTTCGAACCAGAGCAGCTTGCCGCTGATGCCGAAGAGGTCGTCGGCGAGGGGGTAGCCGCCCCAGTTGTCGGCGCACAGCCGGACGATGAGCAGGCCCCGGCCCGAGGTGGCGTCCAGGCGGGTGGCGGCCTCGGTGAGGGCCGTGAAGCGGTCGAGGGGGCTGGGTGGGGCGTCGAAGGGCGCGGGGATGGTGGGGTTGGTGTCCCAGATGCTGACGCGGAGGCGGCTTTCGCAGAGGTGGCGGATGCGGAGTTGGGCCGGGCCGTCGGAGTGGCGGACGGCGTTGGTGACCAGCTCGCAGGTCAGGAGTTCCGCCGTGTCGGTCAGTTCCGTCATGCCGTGGGAGGCGAGGACCGCCCGGAGGGTGGCGCGTGAGATGCGTGCCGCCCGTGGGTCGTTGGGGAGGCGGAGGGAGTACGTCCAGGGGTCGGAGGACGGCGGTACGTTGGCCATGGAGTCTCCCTCGGTCGGGCGAAGTTGGGGCGCTTGCGCCACACCGTATGGGAGTCGGTGGTAGACCTGCTACGAAATCAGCAGCAAGGCTGCTAAATGACTTCGTGTGGGTGACATAGGGAGATCCGGATGCCGCCGAGCAACACCCCGACCCTGACCCAGCGACGCCTGGGGACAGAACTGCGCAAGCTCCGGGAACGCGCGGGCTTGTCATCGACCGCTGCCGCCGCGCGGCACGGAATCAACCAGGCTCGCCTGAGCAGTATCGAGGCCGGGCGGTACCCGGTGAGCGCGGATCGCGTGCGCGTTTTCGCCCGCAACTACGCCTGCGGGGACGATGGTCTCTTGGATGCGCTGGCCGATATGACGGGCGGCCGTACCCGAGGGTGGTGGGACGAGTACCGAGAGCATCTCCCGGCGAGCTTCGCTGATCTGGCGGAGTTGGAACACCAGGCTCTTGGGCTGCGCGTCGCAGTCGTCATCCACATCCCGGGTCTGCTGCAAACCGTGGACCACGCCCGCGCGGTGATCCGGGAAGCGGCCCCGCCGTTGCGGGCATACGAGGTGGAGCATCGGCTGTCGCACCGGATGAAGCGGCAGGCGATCCTCTACGGAGACGAGCCGGTGCCGTACACCGCGATCATCCATGAGGCAGCTCTGCGGATGGAGTTCGGCGGTGTGGGAACGGTTCGCGCCCAGCTTGAACACCTCATCGCCATGAGCGAGCTGGGTAACGTCACCATCCGGGTGATTCCGTTCGGCGGTGGTGGGACCTTTCCTGGCGCAGGGCAGTCGCTCGACTATGTCGTCGGTCCCGTGCCACAACTCGATACGGTGCAACTCGATCTGGCGTGGGGGTGCCAGTTCATCGATGCTGAGGCTGAGCTGGCCAGATACCGGGCCGTCGTCGATCGCATGGAGACGACTGCCCTCAAGCCGCGAGAGTCGAGGGACTTCATCCGTGGCGTCTTGCGTGCGATGTGAAGGGAGAAGCGTGTCCGGGTACCAGTGGCGGAAGTCGTCTTACAGCGCTAACTCGTCCAACTGCATCAACGTCGCCGCTGAGTGGCGGAAGTCCACCCACAGCGGGGACGCGGGCAACTGCGTGAACGTCGCCGCGAGCGACCGCGCCGTGCTGCTCAGGGAGAGCGACGACCCCAGCGTCGTCCTGACCACCACCCCCGCCGCCCTGCGTGCCTTCATACGTGGCGCCAAGGACGGCGCCTTCGATGGCATCGAGGAAGGCGGAGCGTAAGGCGCGACGGCCCGTCGGGAGAGGGAGAGGGAGAACAGACGGCCCGTCGCGTTCGTGACCCTAGGCTCCGGCGCTGAGCGGGCACTTACCGCTTGCTGAGCCCGGCCGGACGGCCAACCGGAAAAAGGGGAGGCGGCCCGGTCGGCGGCCGGGGTACCGTGCCGCCCATGGACTCGTTTCTTCAGATCTACGGCTGACACGCCGTTTCGCCCCGCGCACCGGCGACTACGCCCGTGCGCCGGGCCGTCGTGTCCATCTCGCCGTAGATTTGAAACGAGTGATCTCTCATGTCACGTCCGTCCCGTCGTCGTGCCCATATCGCGATGGTCGGTGTTCCCGCCATCAGCCATGTACTGCCCAGCCTCGAGATCATCCGCGAGCTCGTGGCGCGCGGTCACCGGGTGACCTACGCCAACGATCCCTTCGTCGCGGACGTCATCGAGGCCACCGGTGCCGTGTTGGTGCCGTACCGGTCCACGCTGCCTGTCGTGGACAACAACTGGCCGGAGGACCCCATCGCCGCCGGCACCGTCTTCCTGGACGACGCGATCCAGGCGCTGCCGCAGTTGCGCGCCGCGTATGACGACGATCCGGCCGACCTCTACCTCTACGACATCGGCGGCTACGCCGGGCGTGCCCTGGCCGAGGCGCAGGGGCGGCCGACGCTACAGCTCTCGCCGTCCTTCGTGGCCTGGGACGGCTACGCGGAGGAGGTCGGGGCGGCGCTCAAGGCGCTGCCGGGGGCCGACGCGTATCAGGAGAAGTTCGCGTCGTGGCTGGCCGGTTGCGGGGCGACCACGCTCGACCCCGATGTCTTCAGCGGGCGGCCGGAGCGGGCCATCGCGGTGATTCCCCGGGCCATGCAGCCGAACGCGGACCGAGTGGACGAGGAGGTGGTGACGTTCGTCGGGCCGTGCCTCGGGGACCGGGCCGGGCAGGGCCGGTGGGAACGGCCCGCCGGGGTGGAGAAGGTGCTGCTGGTCTCGCTGGGTTCGGCCTTCACCCGGCAGCCTGACTTCTACCGGGAGTGCGCCGCGGCTTTCGGGGAGCTGCCCGGATGGCATGTGGTGTTGCAGATCGGGAAGTACGTCGACCCGGCCGAGCTGGGGGAACTCCCGGGCAATATCGAGGTGCACCGCTGGGTGCCGCAGTTGGCGATCCTGGAGCAGGCCGACGCGTTCATCACCCATGCCGGGATGGGCAGCAGCGGCGAAGGGCTGTACTGCGGGGTGCCGATGATCGCCGTACCGCAGAGTGCCGAGCAGCCGATGAACGCCGACCGGCTCGTGGAACTGGGCGTGGCCCGCCGTATCGACACGGCGGACGCCACGGCCGAGGTGCTGCGCTCGGCGCTGACCGAGCTCACCACGGACGGGGAGGTCGCGCGGCGGGCGGCGCGGCTGCGGGACGAGGCGCGGGCCGAGGGCGGCACCAGGCGGGCCGCCGAGCTGATCGAGGCCGCGCTGCGGTGATACGACGATGGCCCGGCCGCTTGTGGCGGCCGGGCCATCGGCAGGCGTCGGGCGACTACTTCACGATCGTGATGCGGTCCGCCTTCGGCGGGTCAAGGGGCGAGGACTGCGACGAGTGCGCGCCCAGGTAGGCCGTGAACGCGTCCAGGTCGGAGGCGCCGACGAGCTTGTTCTTGCCGTCCTTGAAGGCGGGGAAGCCGTCACCGCCGCCCGCGAGGAACTCGTTCATCGCGACCCGGTAGGTCTTGGCGGGGTCGATCGGCTCACCGTTCAGCTTGACCGTGTCCGTGACGATCCGGTCCTTGCCGGACTTGGTCAGATCCAGGGTGTAGGTGAGGCTCCTGGAGACCTGGAGGATCTTCGGGGATGCCTCGTTGGAGCCGCTGACCTGCTGCTGGAGCGCGGTGATGAGCTGGGAGCCGGTCAGGTCGAGCACGTTCATCATGTTGGTGAAGGGCTGGACGGTGAACGCCTCGCCGTAGGTCACCACCCCGTCGCCCTCGCTCCCCGACGCCTTGTGGGCGAGGTCGGAGCGGATGCCGCCGGGGTTCATGAAGGCGAGCTGGGCGCCGCCCTTGTCGGCCGGGGCGAGCGCTTCGAGCTGGCCGTCGGCGATGACGTCGCCCAGGGGCGTCTCGTACGCGGTGGAGCCGCGGCCGTTGACGTCGGCGGAGATATAGCCGACCGGCTTTCCCGCGATCGGGGCGGCCAGCTTGTTCCAGCGCCCGATGAGCGAGGTCATGTCGGGGGCCTTGGGCTGCTCGCGGTCCACGACGTGGTTCGCCGCGTTGGCGCCCTTCACGCTCGTCCGCACGATGTCGCCGGTGCGGCGGTCGTAGGTGAGCGTGGTGTCCGTGTAGAGGCGGCCGAAGGAGGCCGCGGAGGTCACGGTGCGCGGGGTGCCGGACGGGTCCGGGATGGTGCAGGTGTACGCCTGGTGGGTGTGGCCGGTGACCAGGGCGTCGACCGTGGGCGAGATGTTCTTGGCGATGTCGACGATGGGGCCGGAGATGCCCTTGCCCGCGCCGCCGTTGTCGCAGTCGTCGTTGTACGAGGCGGAGGCGGGCAGCCCGCCCTCGTGGATGAGCGCGACGATCGACTTCACGCCCTTGCGCTGAAGCTCCTTGGCGTACTTGTTGATCGTCTCGACCTCGTCGTGGAACTTCAGGCCCTTGACGCCCTCGGCCGTGACGATGTCCGGGGTGCCCTCGAGGGTGACCCCGATGAAGCCGATCTTCACGCCCTTGTGCTTCCACACGGTGTACGGCTTGAGGATGGGCTTGTCGGTCTTCTCGTCGGTGACGTTCGCGGCGAGGTAGGGGAAGTCGGCGCCCTGGAAGGTCTTGCCCTTCTCGTAGCAGCCCTCCTTGGGGTGGCAGCCGCCGTTCTGGATCCGGTTCAGCTCGGCGCGGCCTTCGTCGAATTCATGGTTGCCGACCGTAGTGACGTCGAGGTCCAGCTTGTTGAGCGCCTCGATGGTCGGCTCGTCGTGGAAGAGACCGGACAGCAGCGGGCTGGCGCCGATCATGTCGCCGCCGGCGGCGGTGACGGAGTAGTCGTGGCCCTTACGGGCGTTACGGAGGGAGGTGGCGAGGTATTCGGCGCCACCCGCCGGGATGGTCTTGGTGGTGCCGTCCGGCTGGGTCTCGGTGACGGTGCCCGAGGAGCCCTGCGGGGGCTCCAGGTTTCCGTGCAGGTCGTTGAAGGACAGGAGCTGTACGTCGACGGTGCGCCCGGGCCGGTGCTTGTCCGAGGCGGCGGCGGTGTCCGCGCCCGCCGGGCCCACGGCGGTCAGCACCCCGGCCGCGGCGGCCAGCACCGCGACTCCCGTGGCCAACCGGCGTGCCGCCCCGCGCCGTTGAGGTCTCGCTGGCATGTCGTCCCCTTGTGTGCCCCGTGATGGATGGTGGAGCGCAGCTTATGGTCAACGCGCGTAGCGGGGCAGGGGCTGGAGGTTAAGAGCTGGTAGCCGATGGTCAACGGTGTGGGGCGACTTCGCCCGTTCAAATGAAATGTCCCGATAGGCGGTTTGGGTGGCGGTTCGCTATGTGAGCGTGCGGATCACGCAGAACGAACTCGCGAAGCAGCCGCCCATCCCCGCGCAGGGGTCCGAGCTCCCGCCGGGCTTCTTCGAGCTGGTGGATGACCTCAAGGCGATCGTCACGCAGGCGAGCGTGCGCGCTCAGATGAAGGTCAGGCCCGAACAAATTGGGCAACAAGCTGTTGCCCAATTGCCCTGGGGTCACATCACCCTGCTGATGGCAGGGCGCCGCGCTCAACAACTTCGACGCCACGGTCCCGGAGGACTCCGATGCCGTCAACGAGGTCGTCGAGGATCCCTGCCGAGCCGACTTCACTCGGCTCTCCGGCAAGGTGGCGGAGCGCGACGATCCGACCCTCGGGATCCTCATCGCGAAGAGCCGCGACAAGGGGACGATCGAGTATGCCCTGCGGAGCAACGACGCCCCGCTCGCCGTGAGCACCTACGCCGCGCTGCCGCCCCATGTGCGGGAGCTGATGCCCAGTGCCGAGGACCTCTCCCGCATCGCCGACGACATCCTCGACGGGGATGGGGCAGCCGGGTGACCCGCTGGTAACAAATTGGCCAGCGGCTTGCTGGCCAATTGGGCCGCCGTAGGCTCGGCCCCATGAATGACGTGGTGAACGAGACATCCGGTGCCCGGCGGCTCGATGTGCTGGAGGAGCTGGCGCCCACCGAGGCGCAGGATGTGCTGCGGTTGGTCGCGGAGTCCGCGCGCGCCGATGGTCAGCAGGCCGTCTCCGAGCAGGGGCGGCTTCAGTTGCGGGGGCGGCGGGAGGGGGTGCGGCATCTGGTGCTGCGGGAGCCGAGCGGGGAGCTGGTGGGATACGCGCAGCTCGAGGACACCGACCCGGTGGAGGCCCCGGCCGCCGAGCTGGTCGTGCACCCGGGGCACCGCGGGCAGGGGCATGGCCGGGCGCTGGGCGTGACCCTGCTGAGGGAGTCGGGGAAGCGGCTGCGGGTGTGGGCGCACGGGGGGCATGCCTCGGCGCGCCATCTGGCGCAGGTGCTGGGGCTGACGCTGTTCCGGGAGCTGCGGCAGATGCGCCGGCCGCTGGGGTCGCTCGCGGAGCTGGGCCTTGCGGAGCCCGCGTGGCCGCAGGGCGTGACGGTGAGGACCTTCCGGCCGGGTGCGGACGACGCCGACTGGCTGGCGGCGAACGCGGCGGCCTTCGCCCACCACCCCGAGCAGGGCTCGCTCACCCAGCGTGATCTGGACGACCGTAAGGGCGAGCCGTGGTTCGATCCGGCGGGGTTCTTCCTGGCCGAGCGCGAGGGGCGGATCGTCGGCTTCCACTGGACCAAGGTGCATGCCGAGGAGCGGCTGGGGGAGGTGTACGTCGTGGGCGTGCGGCCGGACGCGCAGGGTGGCGGTCTCGGTAAGGCGCTCACATCGGTCGGGTTGCGGCATCTGGCCGCACAGGGGGTGCCGACCGCGATGCTCTATGTGGACGCCGACAACTTCGCCGCGGTCGCGGTCTACGAACGGCTCGGCTTTGTCACCCATGAGACGGACCTGATGTACCGGACCGAGACCTGAGCCGGCCCCGCGCCCGGGGGCGCTGAAGGGGCGGAACCCCTGGGGGCCGGACCCCTGGGGGATGGGTCCCGATTTCCTACGCGCCATGTGTCCGTTACCGGCGATTCAACCTTGGTTGCGAACATCACTGAATGCAGCCCGCTGTGCCGAATTCGTCGAACCGGAGGCTCCGTGCCGTTTCCGCACCCGCTTCCGCCACGCCGTCTTCGCCTCCGGCGCGGAACAATGAATTCATGAGCGAAAGCAGCGGTCAGGCATCGGTTTCCCCCCAGCCCCAGCGGCAGCCCTCGGTCGGGTCCATCGCGGCCCACCGGCCGCATGCTGTCGCCGCGCCACCGGTGCGGTCGCTCGACCCCGGCCTGGACGCCGATCTGGACTCGTACGAGGAGGGGGACGGGCCCGACCTGACGGGCGGGGACCTGCCGCAGGGGCGGTTCCTGGACCGGGAGCGGAGCTGGCTGGCGTTCAACGAGCGGGTGCTGGAGCTGGCCGAGGACCCCGCCACCCCGCTGCTGGAGCGGGCCAACTTCCTGGCGATCTTCGCAGGCAATCTGGACGAGTTCTTCATGGTGCGGGTCGCCGGCCTCAAGCGGCGCATCGCGACCGGGGTCGCCACCCGCTCGGCCTCCGGGCTCCAGCCGCGCGAGGTGCTGGACCTGATCTGGAACCGGTCCCGTGAGCTCATGGCCCGGCACGCGGCCTGCTACCAGCAGGACGTCGCCCCGGCGCTCGCGGAGGAGGGCATCCATCTGGTCCGCTGGCCGGATCTCACCGAGAAGGAGCAATCCCGCCTCTTCACCCTCTTCCGGCAGCAGATCTTCCCCGTGCTGACCCCGCTCGCGGTGGACCCGGCCCACCCCTTCCCCTATATCTCGGGGCTCTCGCTCAATCTCGCGGTCGTGGTGCGCAACCCCGTGAGCGGGCATGATCACTTCGCACGTGTGAAGGTTCCGCCGTCGCTCTCCCGGTTCCTGGAGGCGTCGCCGCAGCGGTATGTGCCGCTGGAGGACGTGATCGCGGCGCATCTGGAGTCGCTCTTCCCCGGGATGGAGGTGCTCGCGCACCACATGTTCCGGGTGACCCGCAACGAGGACCTCGAGGTCGAGGAGGACGACGCCGAGAACCTCCTCCAGGCCCTGGAGAAGGAACTGCTGCGCCGCCGCTTCGGGCCCCCGGTGCGGCTGGAGGTCGAGGAGTCCATCGACCCGTATGTGCTGGACCTGCTGGTGCGCGAGCTGAAGATCTCGGACGCCGAGGTCTATCCGCTGCCGGGGCCGCTCGACCTCACCGGGCTGTTCGGGATAGCCGCGCTGGACCGGCCGGAGCTGAAGTACCCCAAGTTCGTGGCGGGCACCCACCGGGACCTCGCCGAGGTGGAGTCCGCCTCCCCGCCCGACATCTTCGCGGCGCTGCGCGAGCGGGACGTCCTCCTCCACCACCCGTACGACTCGTTCTCCACCTCCGTACAGGCGTTCCTGGAGCAGGCGGCGGCCGACCCGGACGTGCTGGCGATCAAGCAGACGCTGTACCGCACCTCCGGCAAGTCGCCGATCGTCGACGCGCTTATCGACGCCGCCGAGGCCGGCAAGCAGGTGCTGGTGCTCGTGGAGATCAAGGCGCGCTTCGACGAGCACGCCAACATCAAGTGGGCGCGCAAGCTGGAAGAGGCCGGCTGCCATGTCGTCTACGGCCTCCTCGGCCTGAAGACCCACTGCAAGCTGTCGCTGGTGGTCCGCCAGGAGGGCGACACCCTGACCCGCTACTCGCATGTGGGCACCGGCAACTACCACCCCAAGACCGCCCGGCTGTATGAGGACCTGGGGCTGCTGACGGCGAACTCCCAGGTCGGCGCCGACCTCTCCGACCTCTTCAACCGGCTGAGCGGCTACTCCCGGCGGGAGAACTACCGGCGGCTGCTGGTCGCCCCCAAGTCGCTGCGCGACGGGCTGATCACCCGGATCAACAAGGAGATCACCCACCATCGGGCGGGCCGCCCGGCCTACGTCAAGATCAAGGTCAACTCGATGGTCGACGAGGCCGTCGTCGACGCCCTCTACCGGGCCTCGCAGGCCGGTGTGCCGGTCGATGTGTGGGTGCGCGGCATCTGCGCGCTGCGGCCGGGCGTCCCCGGGCTCTCGGAGAACATCCGGGTCCGCTCGGTCCTCGGACGCTTCCTGGAGCATTCGCGCGTATTCGCGTTCGGTAACGGCGGCGAGCCGGAGGTGTGGATCGGCAGCGCCGACATGATGCACCGCAACCTCGACCGCCGGATCGAGGCGCTGGTGCGGGTCACCGACCCCGGCCACCGCGCCGCCCTCAACCGCCTGCTGGAGACCGGGATGTCCGACTCCACCTCCTCCTGGCATCTGGGCCCGGACGGCGAGTGGACGCGGCATGCGACGGACGCGGAAGGCCAGCCGCTGCGGAACGTTCAGGAGATGCTCATCGACGCCCGGAGGCGACGGCGTGGTTCAACGACATGACCTGTCACCGGCCGGGATGACGGACGCCGCCCAGCCCTGCCCGGGGGCGGCGGACGGCATGACGGATCGCGGTGCGACGACGGATCGCGGTGCGACGACGGACCGGGGCGTGACGACGGACCGGGGCACGGCCGGCCGGGGCATGGCCGATCGGGGCACGGCCGGCCGGGGCATGGCCGATCGGGGCACGGCCGACCGGGGCACGGC
>NZ_JAHLEM010000448.1 GCF_018883605.1 Streptomyces niphimycinicus
CCGGTCCCCCAGCGCGTCGCCGCGCTCCTGGCGCCCGCGGCACGCCCGGCCCCGGCCAGGCGCTGGACCGCGCTGCTCCTCGCCGTCTGCGCACTCCTGTCGGCGGGCGCCGCGACGACCGATGTGCTCACCTTCCACCACGACGTCGAAGTCGCCCAAGGCGAGGCGAGCCCCTGACCGACCGGCCGTGGATACCCTCGAACCCGGGTCCATGCCGATGACAGCACACGCTGGGGCCGGGCCGGTCGCCGGAGGCTCCGCGGACGAGAGCGGAAGCCGTCACGGAAGGTAGCCCGCACCATGCGTCTGAACGCAGCCTCCTCCCTTCTGCCGGTCAACACCACGCTGGCCGTGCTGCTCGTCGTCCTCCTGCTGGCCGCGATCGCGGCCGTTGCCCTCTTCCATCTGTCGCCGGACGTGCACACCCACCGGGCCCGGCAGGTGCTGCTGGCCGGTGTGCGTGCCGCGCTCCAGTTGGCCGCCGTCTCCACGGTCATCACGAAGGTGGTGGGCTCGACCCTCGCGACGCTGGCCTTCCTGGTCCTGATGCTGGGCGTGGCGGTGTGGACCGCCGGGCGGCGGCTGACACCGGACCGGTCGTGGTGGCTGGCACTGTGGCCCATCGCGCTGAGCGTGCTGCCGGTCGTGAGCCTGCTGCTGCTGACCGGGCTGGTGCCGCTGAAGGGCATCGTGCTGATTCCGGTGACCGGGATCTTCATCGGCGGGGCGCTGACCGCGACCGTGCTGTCGGGGCGGCGGGCGCTGGACGAACTCGGCCTGCGGCACGGTGAGTTCGAGGCGGGCCTGGCCCTGGGGCTGTCGGACCGGGACGCACGGATGGAGATCGCCCGCCCGGCCGCCTCGGATGCGTTGCTGCCCGGTCTCGACCAGACGCGCACCGTTGGACTGGTGACCCTCCCGGGCGCCTTTGTCGGCATGCTGCTGGGCGGCGCCAGCCCCACCGCCGCGGGAGCGGTCCAACTGTTCGTCCTCGTCGCCCTGATGGCGATCCAGGCGGTGGCCGTCGCCTGCACCGTCGAACTCGTCGCCCGCGGCCACCTCCACCGCCCCAAGGACCGTCGCAGGTGACGGACATGCCCCCGCGGACCCGAAGAGCAGACCGCCCCCGCCTGGACGTCCGGGACGACGAGGGCCGACTACACCTCCTCGGCGGCGAACAGCTCGAGGCGCCCGCACTCGGGGCAGCGGAACGCCACAATCTGCCGCCGGGGACGGCCCGTCCGCTTGGCACCCCCGAAGAAGACCGACGTTGCCGCAATGGGTGCACGTGCAGTTGTTCATGCCGCGGGTGTAGGTAACGGCGCGACCAGGCCAAACCCCTGACTGTCGACTCCCGCCTCCGGCCGCCACCGCTCCCCGCCCCGATCGCGTCCTGCGTCCGACCGGCTCGGCAAGCGCGCCCCAGCCGCTGATCCTCGCGGTGCCGGTCGCGCGATTCGTTACCGTGTACGCGTTCACACCTCTGCCACGGACTGCTCGAAAGGTTGCCAATCGGCTTGAAGGGCGATAAAAGCACCATAGCCGCGAGCCGCGAGCCGCGAGCCGCGAGCCGCTGACCGGTTGGGGTCGCCGGTTTGTCGGAGGCGGCCGACTTGTTCGGTAGCCAACCGCTTCGCGTTCCCGTGGGGCATGACGCCCACCGTTGGAGCACCTTCCGGGGACAGCGCACCCTGGTCGTCGCCGCCCGTACGGTCACCTCGACCGTGCGCGCCCTCGAAACGCTCCCATCGCTCGTGCGCGATGACAGCCGTGTGACCGTCGTCTTCGCCTACGACCCCACGTCCGCCTTCAACGCCGGCGTCCTCGACCTCCTCCGTGACACCGGGTGCCGGGTCATGCCCTGGGAGCAGCTCGGGCACACCACGCCTGACCTCATCCTCTCCGCCAGCGAGAACATCGACGTACCGGAAGGCGACTGCCCGGTACTCGTGCTGCCGCACGGCGTCGGATTCCAGAAGCTCGTGCCGGACTCACGGAGTCCGCACGACAGGCTCTCAGGGGTCGTGAAGGACTCGCTGTTGGAGACGGGTCGTGCCTGGCTGGCGGTGTCGCATCCGGCGCAGGAGGAGCAGTTGCTCGCCGCCCACCCGAAGGCGGCCGGGCGCACGCTGCTGGTCGGCGACCCATGCTTCGACGAGCTGGTCGGCAGCCGGCCGCACAGGGAGACATACCGGGAGGCGATGGGTGTCGCGGAGCACCAGCGTCTCGTCATGGTCAGCTCCACCTGGGGCCCCACCTCGCTGCTGGCGAGTCACCCGGAGCTTCTGCCGCGTCTGCTCGCGCAGCTCCCTTGCGACGAATACCGGGTCGGCGCGATCGTCCACCCCAATGTCTGGTCGGCACACGGAGCGTGGCAGATGCGTACGCTGCAAGCCGCCGCCCTGGACGCGGGACTGCTGCTGATGCCGACCGTCCACGCGTGGCGGCCCGGGCTCGTCGCGGCGGACGTCCTCATCGGAGACCACGGTTCGGTGACGCTGTACGGAGCGTCGGCCGGAACGCCGCTGCTGTTGGCCGCGTTCGGCCGCGACGCGGTGCCCGGAACGGCTGTCCACCACTTGGCAGCCGTCGCGCCCCGGCTCAACGCGCACCAGGATCTGCGCCGACAGGTGGAGGACGTCGCTCGCGAGCACACGCCGCGGCGTTACGCGGCGGTCGCCGAGCATGCCTTCGCCGAATCCGGCCACGCTCTCGCCCGGCTCCGGACCGCTGTCTACCACCTGCTGAAGCTCTCGGAGCCGCCTTCACCGCCACCGTCCCCGCTCGCGCTTCCCGTTCCGGATCCGCCCGCCTCGCCGGTCACTTCATGGCAGGTGTCCACCGGCGTCACCGGGGACGGTGAAGAGCCGACCGTCACCGTGTGCCGCTTTCCGGCAGCCGTCTCGGCGCACGACGCGGCCGTGCCCCGGTCCCCCGTCTCCTTCACCCACCTGGCATGCACCGACGACGAGCGCGACCGCCGGCTGGCCGAAAGCGCCTCCGTACTCATCCTTCTCCGCCCCGCGTCCACCGCGGTCGGGGCCCTGCGCTGGATCGAGGACACCCTCACCCGGCTGCCCGGATGCCTTCTCGCGGCATCGGGCGTGCGCGGGAACGGCTGTCTGGTCGGGCTCAGGGACGGCCGGACCGTGGAGGTGACGGCCACGGGTCCGGCGCTGGATCCGGGCCTGCCCGCCGCGGTCGTCTACGCGTGTCTGCGTGCCGGGCTTCGGTTGAACGGCACACTGGTGACGCTGCGGATCGGTGACCTGCGGGACGAGGACGTCATCCTGCGCCTGCGTCCCGCCCGGCCGACCGGATAGCCGCTCTCGAGTGGCCGCTCCGAAGCGGAGCGCTCCACGCATTCCCATGCCGGTGTCAGTGGTCGAGATCCGCCAACCGCCCGCGCAGCCTCTCCGCCCGGAGGTTGCCGGTTGTCTCGTGGATCTCGACGGCACGCCGCAGATTCTCGCGCACCAGTTCCTCGTGCCCTCCCGCGCGCTCCGCCACGTCGGCGAGGTGTTCCCGGGCCTCCGCCTCGTAGTGTGTCGCGCCCACCTCCTCGCCCAGCACCCTGATGGCTTCGCGCAGTTCACCGATCGCTTCCTCGGTCTCACCGAGGTGGTCGTGTACGACGCCGATGGCCGCGCTCGCCCGCGCCGCCATCCGCCGGTCGGGCTCCTCCCGGGCCGTGAACTTCTGCCGGGCCCGGCGCAGGGTGGCCATGGCCTCCAGGTGATCGCCCCGGGCGTCCTGCGCGCACCCGAGGAAGAAGGCGGCGATCGCCGCACCGCGGGTTTCTCCGGCACGCTCGTTGAGTTCGAGGGAGAGCTGGTACGTCTCGACGGATCGGGACGGCTCGTGGAGATCCCGGTACCGCCCGAGGAACTCCAGCGCGGAGGCGCGTACGACGAGGTCGCCGGCCGCCTCGGCGAGGGCGGCGGCCCGCTCCAGTTCCGCTCCCGCCCGATCGTGCTCACCGAGATCGAGCAACGGGCGCGACAGCAGGCTGCGCAATCGTGCCTCGGCCGCCGTGGCCAGCTCGATCTCCTGTGCCGTACTCGCCGCTGCCGCTGCCGCCGCTGCCGCCTCCACACCCAGCTCCAGTGACTCCTTCCAGGCCCCGAGGTAGCGGCGGTGCAGGAACAGCGCCGTGAACGCCTCCGCCAGCGGCCAGGCCAAGGTGTGCAGCCGGTGCCCGACAGCCGTGCGCAGTACCGCCAGGATGGCGGGACGCTCGGTGTCCATCCACTCCAGCGGGGACGGCCCGTCGGCGACGGCGAACGGGTTGTCGGCGTCCTGGAGCAGCGCGGACAGTCCGGCCACCCGCAACCGGTCCGCGCGCACCGCCCGGTCGGCGAAGGCGGTGAGGACGAGATAGTGCGTGCCCACCCGCTCGGTGAGCGCCGCGTGCTCGCTCTCCGGCTCCTCCTCCGCCGCGCGCTCTCGTGCGTGCAGACGGACCAGATCGTGCATGCGGTAGCGGCCGTCACCCATGAGGTCGACGAGGCTCGCCTTCGCCAGGACACCCAGCAGCCGCTTCGCGCTCCTGGTGTCGACATCCGCGGCGACCGCGGCCACACCGGCGTCGAAGGTACCGGTCGGAAGCCACCCGAGCAGCCGGTACAGCCGGGCCGCGTCGGGCGCCAGCAGCCGGTAGGAGGGCCCCAGAACAGCGGACACCGAGAACTCCTCTCCCTCCAGCGCCATCCCCGCAAGCCTTACGGCCTCATCGTCCAGTTCGGCCACCAGTTCGGTCATGGTGAGGCTGTCATCGGCCAGCAGCCGGGCCGCTACGATCTGAAGGGCCACCGGCAGACCGTCGCACAGCGCCACCAGACGCTTCGCGGCCTCCGCTTCGGCCTCGACCGCCCCCGCGCCGCACCTGTCCTTCAGCAGTTCCAGCCCGCCATGCGCGTCCAGGGGTTTGACGGAGATCAACCGGGCCCCGTTCATGGCCAGCTCACCGAGCCTGCCCCGGCTCGTCACCAGAACCGCGCTGCCCGCCCCCTTGGGGATCAGGGCACGGACCTGTGCGGGCTGGTTCACGTCGTCAAGGACGAGCAGGATACGCAGATTGGCCGAGCGTGATCGGAACAGGTTGGTCCGCTCCGCCAGCGAACTCGGAATGCCCTCGCCGCTCCCCGGCAGCGACCGCAGACACATGGCAAGAGCCTCCGAGACATCCGCACCAGGGGAGGTCACCGCCGCGGGCTGATCACGCAAGGCGGCGAAATCCACGTAGAGCTGCCCGTCCGGAAAGCGCTCCCGGGAGATGTCCGCCCACCGCCACGCCATGGTCGTCTTGCCCACCCCGGGCAGTCCATCCAGCACGCCGACACCAACGGATCCGTTGCCACCGGCCGTCGTCCCGAGAGCCTCGTCCAGGCAGGCGAGTTCGGCCGTCCTGTTGCTGAAGGGCACTGTCACGGCAGGGACCTGATCGGGCCTGCCCAGCTCGGCCGTTGGCGCCGACTGGACATTGAAGGTGATGCCGCCATGAATGTGCGACCCCTGAAAGGCCGGACCATGGTTCACCCCTCCGCTGACCAGAGTGACGAAAGTACGTGACGCGTCAGGAGCGAGATCGGACAGCAGCTCCGCCAATTCTTCGGCGGCAGCGGGATCCTCCTGGAAAATGTCTTCCAGCCGCTGTCGTAAGCGAGCCTGGATGTCGGCTTGGGCCCCCGCGTCGCCCGCCGCCCGGGCACGACTCATCTCCGCGCCGGCCGAGCGCAGTTCATCCTCGGCCGCCTGCCCTGAAGCGCGTCGTCCAAAGAAACGGGTCAGCCCGCCCTTCGCCCGCTCCCACGACTCCGAGACCATCAGCCCGACCAGCGTCGTCGCCCCTGACGCGGCGAGCGCCGCCAACTCCGCTTCCACGCAGCCCCCTTCGCTTTCCGGCCCCACAGGGCGGTCGGACCCACCGTAGAGAGATCTTGGGCAGTTGGACAGCCGGCTCGCTGCGTACCCCACACACACGGTCACATCCTACGAATGAGGTTTTCGGCGCCCACGGCGTCGGTCGGTTCGTCGTCCGTGGTCATCTGCCTACGTGCGAAGGTCATCACCAATCTGCTCGATCAGGTGCGCGAGGAAGGCCCGCACCCCCGCGGGCAACGCGCGCCGCGCCATCGACTGGATCTGCATGCTCCGGCGGCTCAGCTCCGGGTTGCGGATGGGCACGATCGCCAGGCGGTCGGCACCGCGCCGCCGTCGCACCGTCAGCGGACCGACCGGGGTGACCCCACCGCGCAGCCGCGCGAAACTCTGTAGCGCACAACATCGCCGTGATGCTGTTCGGTGGCACAACGCCGCTGGTGATCGTCTGGCTCACCGGGAGTACGTCGAGCTCGCGGACCTGCTGGAGTACCCGCTCGCGCTGATGGACGAGGGGACCAAGATCCGGCAGCAACGACTTCGACCGCTACCCGCTGCTGTTCGGCCCGTCGCCGGTGCACCGCCCGGAGCGGCTGACCAAGCACCTGGGCGGCGCGGAGATCTGGGCCAAGCGCGAGGACTGCAACTCCGGCATCACCTACGGCGGCAACAAGACGCGCAAGCTGGAGTACCTCGTGGCCGATGCCCTGGCGCAGGGCTGCGACACGCTCGTGTCGATCGGCGGTGTGCAGTCCAACCACACGGGCCAGGTCGCGGCGGTCGCGGCCCGGGCGGGGCTCAAGTGCGTGCTGATCCAGGAAAGCTGGGTCGACTGGCCGGACGCGGTGTACGACAAGGTCGGCAACATCCTGCTGTCCCGGCTCGCCGGAGCGGACGTGCGGCTGGTGAGGGCCGGGTTCGGCATCGGGTTCAAGGAGAGCTGGGAGCAGGCCAGCTCGGAGATCGAGGCGGCGGGCGGCAAGCCCTACGCGATCCCCGCCGGCGCCTCGGACCACCGGCTCGGCGGGCTGGGCTTCGCGAACTGGGCGTACGAGGTGGCGGAGCAGGAACAGCGGCTCGGGGTCTTCTTCGACACCATCGTGGTGTGCTCGGTCACCGGCAGCACCCAGGCCGGCATGATCGCCGGATTCGCCCCGCTGGGCGGACGGCCGCGGCGGATCCTCGGCATCGACGCCTCGGCCAAGCCGAAGGAGACCTGGGACCAGGTGGCGCGGATCGCGCGCGGGACCGCGTCGCTCATCGGCCTAGACCGGGAGCTCGCCCACGACGAGATCCTGCTCGACGAGCGCTACCACGCGGGCACCTACGGCATCCCGGACGACTCCACCATGGACGCGATGCGGCTGGCCGCGCGGACCGAGGGCATGGTCACCGACCCGGTGTACGAGGGCAAGTCCATGGCGGGCCTCATCGACCTCGTCACCCGAGGCGAGATCGCCAAGGACGCCAAGGTCCTCTACGCCCACCTCGGCGGGCAGCCGGCTCTGAACGGCTACAGCGCACTGTTCGGGTAGACCGTCGCCCCCGCTCCGGCCCCAAGTCGCTCTGGCAGCCAGGGCGCTGCCGACGGCCCAGGCCGCGAGCGTCGACTGCGACGGCCTCGGCCCGTTTCCACCACAGCACCGGGAATCCGCCGCCCGGTCTCGCGACCATGGCTCCCCGCCGCGGCGGGGAGCCGGGCCGGCACGGACTCTCCCGCGTCGGCCGCAGCCGCCAGGTCGCCTACGACCTGCGGCAACGCATTTCTGAACGGCACGGCCCACCGGGCCTCGGTGAGGTGACACCTACCGCGTGGATCGCCGTCCGCGCGCTGGGGCGTGCGGTTGCCTTACGGCGTGTAAACGGCGTCGCTGCCGTACAGCTCCCTGGTG
The DNA here is from genome assembly GCF_018883605.1 of Streptomyces niphimycinicus. Classification (GTDB taxonomy): domain Bacteria; phylum Actinomycetota; class Actinomycetes; order Streptomycetales; family Streptomycetaceae; genus Streptomyces; species Streptomyces niphimycinicus. The sequence continues at coordinate 7,773 of NZ_JAHLEM010000448.1, forward strand.
AACGCGGAGACATCGGCACTGCGATTGGCGCCGTCGAGGTTGTACGTCAGATAGACGCCGTAGCCCTCGCTGACGGTGCGGCGGGCGAGGCTCGCGGCCGTGCTCTGGGAGGTCCGGCCGATCTCGACAGCCGCCGGGGACAGCTTCGACTTGGGCAGTGCCAGGCCGGGAACCTGCCAGGAGCCGTAGTACGGGTTCCAGGCGTAGTCGAACTTGGACGAGATGTCGACGCCGCCGTAGGACAGGCGGGAGGCGGCCGGGCCGATGTTGTAGAGGCTGATGATCTTGTTCGGCATGTTCGCGCGCAGCGCCGTCACCAGGTGCACGAACGAGCTGTCGTTGGGCTGGCCGGTGCCGTTGTTGCCGTAGTCGGCGTACTCGTCGTCGAAGTCGATGCCGTCGAGGCCGTACTTGGCCACGGTGTCCGACAGTGATTTCGCGAACGCCGAAGCCGCCTGCTGGGAGGGGAAGTTGGCGAAGCCCGCGCCCTCATGGTTGCCGAGCACCGAGAGGACGACCTTGATCCCCTTCTGCTGCAAGGGGCGGATCTCCGTGGCGGCGTTGTCGAGGACGCGCTGCACGTTCTCGTTGAAGTGCAGATACGCCGCCTTCGTCCCCGTGTCGTAGTTGATGTTCGCCGCGAAGATCACGGCGACGTCGAAGACATTGCCGCCGCCGCCCGCGAGGGTGTACTTGCCGACGTTCCGCATGCTGTTGTTGTTCACCTCGACGTACGCCACCGAGGTCGGCCCCTGTTTCGCGGGAGCGGGAGCGGGGGCCGCTGCCGTGCCGGTCGCGGCCGTCGCGGCGGTCCCGCCGAAGGCTAAGGCCGCGACCGCCGTGAGCGCGAACGCGGCCGTTCTTACTCTGCTCCGTACCAGACTGAACATCGTTGACCGGTCTCCCCTCGCATGGGTCGGTGTCCGACCCTGACTGAAGGTGTCTTCCGCTGTTTGCGGAACACCCATGCCGTTCCATGGAGTTATCGATTCCGAATCATTGAAATGCTACTTCAGTGGAGTCAAACTTCCCCCACTCTCACGGGAGTTCGCATGCGCCCTATCCGCGCACGCAGACCACTGACGTCTCTTCTCACCGCGATGGCGGCGGTCTGTCTCGCCGTCACCGCGGCCCCCGCCGCGCAGGCTGTTCCGACCGGGGCGGAGGCGGCCGGAAAGTACATCGCGCTCGGCGACTCGTACGCCGTCGCGCCCGGCACCCGCACCTATGACGACCCGAATGACGCCTGCCGGCGCGGGCCGCTGTCCTACCCCCGGCTGTGGGCGGCGCAGCACACCTCGTACTCCTTCGTGGAGGCGTCCTGCTCCGGGGCGACCGCCGCCGAGGTCAAGAGCCGGCAGGTGCCCCGGCTCGGCGCGGACGCCACGCTGGTGACGGTGCAGGCCGGCGGGAACGACGTGGGCTTCGTCAGCGTTCTCCAGAACTGCATCCTCACCCTGGACGACAAGGACTGCGTCGCCGGGGTGGATGCCGCGAAGGCGGCGGCGACCGGTGTTCTGCCGGGCACGCTGTCCGGCACCTACGCGGCCATCAGGGGGGCCGCGCCGAGCGCCAAGGTGATCGTGGTGGGGTATCCCCGGCTGTACAAGATCGGCGGCAACTGCGGCATCTTCGGGCTGAGCGACACCGAGCGCGGCGCGCTGAACTCGGCGGCCGACGTCCTCAACTCCGTCCTCGCGCAGCAGGCCGCGAACGCGGGCTTCACCTTCCTCGACCCGCGGCCGGCCTTCGACCCGCACACCATCTGCTCGGGGAACACCACCTGGGTGACGAGCCTGGAGTGGGACAAGCTGAACGAGTCGTACCACCCGAACCAGGCCGGGCACCGTGACGGCTATCTGCCCGCCCTGAACGCCATCACCGGCTGACGGCGGCAGAACCGACGAGACGGTGGCCGGATCCGACGGATCCGGCCACCGTTCGCATACGGCCCCGGGCCCCCTCGTCGCTCAAGGGGGCCCGGGGCGCTCGTTCACAGCGCCAGACGCGCGTCCGGGCCCGGGGGCCGGTCGTCCACGGCGGGCACGAGCATCTGGGAGGCGGCGAGTTCACGGTAGAGGGTGTCGGCGCCGACCAGGTCGCCGTGGGAGCCCGCGGCGCGAATCCCGCCGTCCTCCAGGACGATGATCTGCTCCGCGTCGGTGACCGTGGACAGGCGGTGGGCGATCAGGATGACGGTGCAGCGGCGCGCGGCTTGGTCCACCGCTTCCCGCAGGGCCTGTTCGTTGCTGGCGTCGAGTTGGGCGGTGGCCTCGTCGAGCAGCAGTACCTCGGGCCTGCGCAGCAGGGCACGCGCGATGGCCAGGCGCTGGCGCTCCCCGCCGGAGAGGGTGACGCCGCGGTTGCCGACCTCGGTGTCCAGGCCGTCGGGCAGCCTGGCGATCAGCGAGTCGAGCCGGGTCAGGCGCAGTACCTCGGCGATGTCCTCCTCGCCCGCGCCGGTCGCGGCGTAGCGGAGGTTGTCGCCGAGGGTGCCCGCCATGACCGGGGACTCCTGCTCGACGTAGGCGATGCGGCGGCGGACCTCGGCGCGGGACATACGGGCGATGTCCTGGCCGCCGATCCGGATGGCGCCCGCCCGCGGTTCGTAGAAGCGCTGGAGCAGCGCGAACATCGTGGTCTTGCCGGCGCCGGAGAGGCCGACCAGGGCGGTGCGGGTGGCGCCGGGCACGGTGAAGCTGATGCCGCGCAGGGCCGGGCCGCGCCCCGGGTAGGCGAAGTGGACGCCGTCGAACTCGACCGGTGGCGCCGGTGTCGACCGCGCGGTGTGCGGGGCCGGAGCCACCCGCTCGGTGAGGTCCACGTCGTCCACGTCGTCCGTGTCGGCCATGTCGTCCACGTCGGCCACGTCGTCCACGTCGTCCTCGGCCGGCAGATGCCTGACCTGCTCGATGCGGACGATGGCGCCGAGGCCCTGCTGGAGCATGCCGAGGCCGCCGAGGAGCGAGGCGATCGGGCTGGCCAGGTAGAAGACATAGAGCAGGAAGGCGATGAGCTGGGAGGCGTCGAGGTCCCCGGAGGCCACCAGGGCGCCGCCGACGCCGAGCACCGCCAGGAAGGCCGCCTGGATGGCGACACCCGAGAGGACCTGGACCAGGGCGACATATTTGGCGCCGGTCAGACCCGCCTGGTACGCCTCCTCGACGGCGGCCTCGGCACGCGCGGTCTCCCGGGATTCGGCGCCGTTGGCCTTGACGGTGCGGGCGGCGCCGAGTGAGCGGTCCAGGGCGGCACCGATGGCGCCGACGGAGCTCTGGGCGCGGGCGACGGCCTCGCGGATGCGGGGCAGGATCAGTCCGAGGAGGGCACCGGTGCCGAGCAGGACCGCGAGGGTGACGCCGAGCAGGCCGAGGTGGACCGTGCCCATCAGGACGATGGCGCCGACGACGGTGAGCAGCCCGTTGGTGATCATGACCAGGCCCTGGGTGGCGGCGTTCTGCACCAGGGCGCTGTCGGAGGTGACCCGGGCGACCAGATCGCCGGGTGGGCGGCGGTCCAGCTCGGGGATCTTCAGACGGATGAGGCGGAAGACCAGGTCGCGGCGGATGGAGCGGACGACCTGCTCCGAGGTGCGCTGCTGCCACCAGGACTGGAGTCCGGTCAGGACGGCGCCCCCCACCACCAGGACGCCGAGCAGGACCAGCGCCCCGGTGACCGCCGTGTCGTCGGCCAGGGCGTCCAGGACCGACCGCGCCACCAGCGGCTGGACGAGCCCGCAGCCGCTGGCGGCCAGGGCGAGCAGAAGCGAGCCGAGGAGGACGAGCCGGTACGGGCGGGCCTGCTGGAGCAGGGCCCGCAGTGGGCGGATGCCGGGGGCGGGCGGCTCGTCGGGCGCGGGGCTCGGCGCCTCCCGCGGAGGCATCGGGTGGGCTGTGGTCATGGGGTGCTCCGGGATGGGGGATGCGTTCAGCGGCCCGCGGCTGCCGCCGGGTGCGCCGTGACGAGCTGTTCGAGGTGGTCGGCCGCGGCCTGCCGGCCGCCCGCGACACGCAACGACCTGCCGATGGCCGCCGCCGCGGTGCGGTGCCCGCCGGTGTCGTCCAGGACCGTGCGCAGCGCCTCGGCGAGCTTCGGGGCGTCCACCCGTCCGAAGCGCACCCGGATACCGGCGCCCGCCTCGGCCACCTGGCGTGCCACGATCGGCTGGTCGTCCCGGATCGGGGCGACCACCAGCGGCAGCCCGTGCCAGAGGGCCTCGCAGACGGTGTTGTGGCCGCCGTGGCTGACCACCGCCCTGGCCCGGCCGAGGAGTTCGAGCTGGGGGACGTAGGGGCGCACCAGGATGCCGGGCGGCGGGTCGGTGAGCTGGCCGCCGGGGTCCGCGACGACGCCCTGCACCCGGTCGGCGAGCAGTTCCAGCGCCCCGGCGGCCTCGTGGAGGAAGCGTGCGCCGGCGTCGGTGTTGGCGGTACCGAGCGAGACGAAGACCAGCTCGCGGGAGGGGTCGAGGGCGTCCCAGGGGAAGTCCGGGTCCCCGGGCCGGTCGGCGATGGCCGGGCCGACCAGGTGGACCCGCTCCCAGGGCAGGGCGGCCGCGTCGCCGAGGAGTTCCCGGCCGGTGAAGGCGAGGACGCCGTACGGGGAGAAGCGCGGGTCGTGGGTGGCGGCCGGGTCGCCGATCGCCTCCCGCAGCGCGTCCAGCCGGCCGGTCAGCCAGGCGGCCACCTTGGGCAGATCGGCCAGCGGGTCGATGAGTTCGGCCGAGGTGCTGGCCGAGGTGAGGTACGGGACACCGAGGCGTTCGCACACCAGGGCCCCGGCCACCGCGTGCTGGTCGGTGACGGCCGCGTCCGGGCGGAAGGCGTGCACCGCGCTCGCCACGGCGGGGGCCATCGCCTCGGCGAGCGGGATGAAGAAAGCCTCCCAGAGGAAACGGAAGGCGGCCGGTCCGGTCAGGGTCGGCGGGCGGAGAAGTTCGCCGGCTTCGGGGAGGGCGCACTCGTGGACGACGGCGGTGGGTCCGGCCGCGTCGCGGATGCGGTCGGCGTAACCGCACCACTCGACCTGGTGGCCGCGAGCGGTCAGCTCGGCCGCCACCGCGACAAGCGGGTTGATATGCCCGGTCAGCGGCGGTGCGACCAGGAGGAAGCGGCTCATCCGGCCGCTCCGGCCCAGGCGCCCGACCGGCGTGCGTGGTGCTCGCGCACCCAGTCCAGGACCAGGTCGCGGGTGCGGCCGGGCTGTTCGACCAGGACCGAGTGGCCCTGGTCCGGGAGGACCACGGTGCGGCACTGTGCGACCTTGGCCTCCAGCTCCGGCACCTGGGCGCTGAGCCCGGAGTCGGCGCCGAAGACGGCGAGCAGCGGGCAGCGCAGCGCGGACAGGTCGTCGTCGATGAGCCTCCCGGCCGGGACGTCCTCGGCCAGTGTGGTGGTCTCCAGGATGCGCGCGGCCGTGCGGGAGAGCCGGGCGGTGTGCGCCCCGTAGCGCTCCTTGATCCACTCAATGGCCTGGTCGTGGACCAGGTCACGGCGGGCGTGCGCCAGGCCGTCCGCGATATGGGTGGCCCAGGTGGCCACCGGCGGCTCGGACTCGATCATGGTGAGGGTGGCGGTGCGGTCCGGGTGCCAGGCGGCGAACCCCGCGGCGACGGTGCCGCCGAAGGAGTTGCCGACCAGATGCACCGGGCGGTGCTCGCCCAAGGCGTCCAGGAGCAGTGCCAGGTCCTCGACGAAGTGCTCCAGCCGGTAGCCGGTGCGCGGCCGGTCGGTGCGGCCGTGCCCGCGCAGGTCGTACATCACGGTGTCCATGCCCGCCGCGGACAGCGCCGGGCCGAGGGTGAAGTAGTAGCTGGCGAGCGAGTCCGTGAGCAGACCGTGCACCAGGACGACCACCGGGGGCTCGCCCTCGCCGGCCGCGCCCGCGCGCAGCTCCTGCACATGGGTGGTGATGTCGCCGGTGGGTGTCTTCGCCATCCGGTCAGTTCTCCTCGGTGGCGCGGAGCGAGGCGGTGACGTAGTCGGCGAGCCGGCCCACGGTCAGCGCGATGATCTCGTCGAGTTCCAGGTCGGCGATGAACAGGGCGAGGTTGACGCGCTCGCCGTACTGCTCGCGCAGCAGGCCGGCGAGGGTGACCAGGTCGATGCTCTCCAGCTCCAGATCGTCGTGGAACAGCGTCTCGCGGCTGATCTCGGCATCCTCCAGACCGGCGTCGGGCAGCTCGCGCAGCGTCGCGGCGATCTGTGCGAGGACGGTGTCCTCATCGATGCTGAGGGCCGTGGGGGTGGCCGCCTCACTGGTCATGCTGGCTCTCCTGACTGACTGGCTCGGCGCCGCCCGCGGTCCAGGCGACGACATAGTTCCGTTCGGGCAGCCCCGCGGGGGCCGCCACCTGATCGCAGCGCACTTCCCAGGCGCGGCCCGCGTGTTCCACCCGCAGCAGGTCGGAACGGGCGGCGGTGACCCGGTACTCCTGGGGTCGTCCGCGCAGCCCCGTACCGCGCTCCTTCGCGACGGCTTCCTTCGCCGCCCAGAACCGGGTGAACCACAGGTCTTCGCTCTCGTCGCCCGCGGCGACGGTACGGGCGAGGAGCGCGCGCTCCTCGGGGCCGCAGGCCGCCGCGACGGCGGCGGCGGGCCGGGCGGTGACCTCTTCGAGGTCGATACCGCAGGGTCCGCGGCGGGCCAGGGCGACCGCCGCCTCGGCGCTGTGCGCGAGGGAGACCGTCAGGCCCGGGCCGATGGCGCGGCCGTGCACACCGGTCACCACGGGCCGCCCGGCCGCGTCGTTGTGCAGGGCGATCTCGGCCGGGTAGATGTCGCCCGAGCCCTCCGCCCACAGCAGCCTGCGGACCGCGTCCTTGGCGGCGATCCGGCCGAGCAGATGGCGGCGCTTACGGGTCGGGGGCTGGCCGGCGTAGCGGTCGCGTTCGGCGCCGCCGAGCATATTGCGCATGATCAGGTCGCGGGTGGCGAGATCGGGCCAGCGCTCGTGGGCCAGGCTCCATCCCCCGGTGCGCTCCTCGGAGAGGGTGTTCCGGCCGGGGAAGCGGTCCATCAGCCGCATGCCGGGGTCGGTGTCGAAGCGCCGGTCGGTCCAGCCCGTGCACTCGGCCCAGACGCGGCCCGCGTGGACGAGCTGCATATCGGCGGTGAGGGTGGTGGGGGTGACCTCCCGGATACGGATATGGCAGTCCAGGGCCGTCCCGGCGGCCGGTTCGGGGCCGTGGAAGTCGATCCGGGCCATGCCGACCGGGAAGACCGTGGTGCGTTCGGTGAGCGTGGCCATGATCCAGTAGCCGAGGAGCTGGCCGACGTTGTCGAGGAGCGCGCCGGGTGGTCCGGGCGCGGTGAGGACGCCGCGCACATGCCGTTCGCCGATCGCGGTGAGTTCGGTGACGCCCTGGAAGGCGGGGCCGTGGAACATCCACCGCTCGGTGTAGAGCTGTTCGGCGGCCAGTTCGGGGACCCGTTCGCGGGCCGGGTCCACCGGCCATACGGCGGGCGGGGTCGCGGGTCCCGGGGCGAACCGGACCTCGGCGCCCGCGAAGCCGGTGAGCCCGACCTCGATCCGGTCCGGGGCCGAGCGGCGCACCGCGACGGGCACGTCACGGGCGGGCATGGCCTCGATCCACTTCTGGAGCCGCACGTTGTGCACGGCCACCACCCGTTGTCCGCTCCGGCCGGGCATCGCCTCTTCCGCGATCCGGACGAGGTGGTCGATGACGGTGGTCGCGGGCACGATGGGCCACCGGTCGGCCTCGTCGGGCCAGCCGGGCCGTTGCCGGAAGAAGCAGTGGTCGCGGAGGTACGGCATCCGGTCCACGTCGATCCGCAGGGCGGCGGGGACGGTCGCGAGGCCGTCGGTGCCACTGGAGCCGCTGGAGCAGTTCGGACCGCCGGAACCGTTCGGACCGCCGGAACCGTTCGGACCGCCGGAGCCGCTCGGACCGCCGGAACCGCTCGGGCCGACCGCCCGCGGTGCGACGGCACCGGATCGCGGGGTCGGCGGCCGGTGCCGCGCCGGGACACGGGGGCCGCGGCGCTGCCCCAGCGCGTCGAGGAGTTCCGCGGCGACGGCGTTGGTGTCGGTGAGCAGCGCGGAGAACTCGGCGGCCACCGGGTGGTGTGCACCGGCCCGGCCGGGCCGGTCGAGCGCGTCGGCGTGGGCCTCGGTCCGGGCGGCCGGGAGGGCCGGGCGCAAGGGCCGCGCGGTGGGGTGCGGTGTCGTGACGAGGAGACCGTGCCCGGCGGCGGGGAGGGAGACCAGGGCGCCGCCGAGGTCGAGCTTCATCCCGCTACGGCGTACCGGGCGGATGCTCGAACTCACCTGACCGGCAGGCGGGTTGAGCGGGGTGACGTCCGGGTCGGCGCCCTCGGTCCACAGCGCGGTCGTCACCCGGCGAAGCTGGGCGAGGCTGTCGCGGGAGGTGGAGTGCGCGGGAACCACCAGCCGATCGCGGCCCGCGAGGGTGTCGTCGATGAGGGAGCCGAGCTGGCCCGCGCCCAGGGTCAGAAAGGCCCGGAAGCCCGCCTCGTACATCCGCAGGACGAGTTCGCGGAAGCGGACCGGTTCGAGCAGATGGCGCACGAACAGCTCGCGGACCGCCTCCGGTTCGGCCGGGAAGGGCGCGGCGGCGGTCGCGGACCACAGGGCGGTGTGCGGCGGGTGCAGGGTGTACCGCTCGGCCGCCTCGCGGATCGGGTCCAGATAGGGGGCGAGCATCGGGGTGTGGAAGCCGGAGCGGAACGGCAGCACCTGCGCGATGACGCCCTGCGCGCGGAAGCCGTCCACCAGGTCGGCGACGGCCTCCTCCGGTCCGCAGATCATCGACTGGTTGGGGGCGTTGTCGTGGCTGAGGACCACGTCCTCGCGGCCGGCGAGCCGGTCCAGGACCCGGTCGGCGGCGGTGCCGAGGACGGCGAAGGCCAGGCCGGGCACCCGCAGCGCGTCCGGGTCGAAACCGGCCAGGAAGGCGTCCACCTCCTCGGCGGTGTGCACCCCGGCCGCCGCCATCGCGGTCCACTCCCCCACGCTGTGCCCGGCCACCGCGTCGGGCGCCACGTCCAGGCGGCGCAGCGCGGTGTCGAGCAGCCGGCCCAGTTGGAAGACGGCGGCGCCGTGCCGGCCCACGTCGCCGACCTCGGCCTCCTGGTCGTAGGACCAGTCCAGGCCGAGCCGGGCGGCGAGTTCGTCGACCTTCGGGGTGAACTCGGCTTCCAGGCCCGGGAAGACGAAGGCGGTGCGCCCACCGGCCGGGCCGAGCACCGGGCGCGGGGTGAACCACACATCGCCCCGCCCGCGCCAGGGCTCGCCCTTGCCGACCGCCCGGCGCGCCGTCTTCAGGCGGCGTGCCGTGGGGTCGACGATGCCGAGCCGCACCGGGCCCACGGCGGGCGAGCCCGTCTCGGGCAGGCTCGCGGCGAGCACCGCGCCGTCCTCGGCGTCGAGCAGGGCGGCCAGTTCCTCGGGGGTCCGGGCGGCCAGCCGCAGCACGCGCTCCGGTTCACCTACGGTCACCCGGGGGCGGCGGCCACGGACCGCGGCGGGCTGTTCGAGTATCACGTGCGCGTTGATGCCGCCGAAGCCGAAGGCGTTGACCGCGGCCCGGCGCGGGGCGCCGCCCGCGACCTCGTCCCAGGGGCGGGCGGTGGCGAGCGTGCTGAACCGGGTGGCTTCGAGGGCCGGGTTGGGGTCGTCGCAGTGCAGGGTGGGCGGCAGAGTCTCGTGGTGCAGGGCGAGCGCCGCCTTGATCAGACCGGCCACGCCGGCGGCCGGCATGGTGTGCCCGATCTGCGACTTCACCGAGCCGATGACGGCGCGCCCGGCGGTCGCGGGGCCGAACACCTCTGCCACCGTGCGGAGTTCGGCCGCGTCGCCCGCGGCCGTCGCGGTGCCGTGCGCCTCGAGAAGCTGGAGCGCGTCGGCGGCGCGCGGGTCGAGCCCGGCGGCCTCCCATGCCTGGCGGACGGCGCGGATCTGACCGCCCGGGTCGGGGTTGAACAGGCTCGCGGAGCGGCCGTCGCCGGCCACTCCGGTGCCGCGGATCACCGCGTAGACCCGGTCGCCGTCGCGCCGCGCGTCCGCCAGCCGCTTGAGGACGACCACGCCGGTGCCCTCGCCGATCAGGACGCCGTCCGCGTCCCGGTGCAGCGGGCGGCTGCGCTCGCTCGGGGACAGCGCGCCGAGCTGGGTGAAGACGCTCCACAGGGTGAGGTCGTGGCAGTGGTGCACCCCGCCCGCGAGCATCACGTCGCACCGCCGGGAGGTGAGTTCGCGTACCGCGTGGTCCACGGCGACCAGCGAGGAGGCGCAGGCGGCGTCCACGGTGTAGGCGGGTCCGCGCAGATCGAGCCGGTTGGCGACGCGGGAGGCGACCAGATTGGGCACCAGGCCGATCGCGGACTCCGGCTCCTCGGGTCCGAGCCGTTCGCAGAACCCGGCCCGCACCGCCTCCAGTTGGGCCTCGTCGAGTTGCGGGGCCAGCTCGCGCAGGGTGTGCACGAGCTGATTGGCAGTGCGCACCCGCTGGTCCAGCCGGACCAGGCCCGGCGTGAGATAGCCGCCGCGGCCGAGTACGATCCCGGCGCGTTCGCGGCGGGCGGGCAGCACGGACTCACCGCCCGCGTCCTGGAGAGAGCGGTACGCCACGTCGAGCGCGATGAGCTGGTCCGGGTCGGTGGCGGGCACCGACTTCGGCATGATCCCAAACCGTGTCGGGTCGAACTCGGCGCCGCTGTCGACGAATCCGCCGCGACGGCAGTAGAAGCGGTCGCTGCGTCGCCCGGCGGCCGGGTCGGTGGCCGCGGCCGGGTCGTAGAAGAGCGGGTCCCAGCGGTCGGCGGGCACCTCGGTGATCGCGTCCACGCCGGCGGTGATGTTGTGCCAGTAGGCGGCCAGATCGGGGGCACCGGGGAGGAAGACCTCCATGCCGACGACGGCGACCGGCTCACCCTGCGCCTCGGGCCCGCCGAGGGGTTCGGGGGTGGGCATCGTGGTCACCAGCCGGAGGCGGTGTAGACGACGGTGTGCTCGTCCGGGGCGCCGTAGGCGAGTTCGCGCAACAGGCTGAGCGGGCCTTCCTCCAGGTCGATCAGTTTGATGCCGCGGGCCGCGTAGGAGCGCATCAGCTCACGTCCGACCATGCCGCCGCCGGTCTCGGAGGCGGCCCAGGGGCCCCAGTGCACGGTCAGGCCGCGCCGCTCGGCACCGGACCAGCGGCGGCCCAGCTCCTCCAGGGCGTCGTTGGCGCCGGCGTAGTCGCTCTGGCCGCGGTTGCCGAGGGCGGCGGCGATGGAGCCGAAGAGGACGGCGAAGCGTGGGCTCACCGGCAGCCGGTCCACCGCGTCCAGGACGGTGGCGGCGCCATCGGCCTTGGTGGTGAAGACCCGGGCGAAGGACTCCGGGGTCTTCTCGGCGATCAGCTTGTCCTCGATGAGCCCGGCGGCGTAGACCAGTCCGTCGAGCCGTCCGTACTGGGCATACACCTCCTTGACCGCGGCGCCGACGGCCTCCGTGTCCATCACGTCCACCCGCTGGTACTCGACCTCGGCGCCCAGTTCCCGCAGGGCGGCCAGGGTGGCGCGTACCTCGCGCTCGGCGAGGATCGCCGAGACCCGGCGTTCGGTCTCGGCGGGGGTGGTGGTGAGCTTCGCGGCGAGCAGGGCGCCGCGCAGCGCGGCACGGTCGCTGGCACCGGCCGTGGCCGGGTCCTCGGCGGCCGCGGGTTCCGGGGTGCGGCCGAAGAGGACCAGGCG
>NZ_JAHLEM010000449.1 GCF_018883605.1 Streptomyces niphimycinicus
GAGCGGCGGGCCGAGCGGGGGCAGCAGCGCGGGGTCGGGGTTGCCGCTCGACAGGTCGCGCGCGCCGCCGGCGTCGACGCCGATCCACTCGCGGGGCGTACTGGAGGGGCGGGAGCGCACCCGGCTCCCCCGGCGCCCCGCCGTCTCGATCACGCCCCGTTCACGCAGCACGCGATAGGCGGCCGCGACCGTATTGGGATTCACGCCCAGCCGCTGCGCCAACTCTCGCAGGGGAGGCAGCAGTTGGCCCGGCGGCAGCTCACCGGCACCGATCGCGCGCTCCACACTGGCCGCGATCTCGGCTGCGCGACGGCCGACGATCGGATATTCTCCTAGCACAAACGCTATTTTGCACTAGTGCAACGGAGGACGCAAATGCCCGCCCCGGACGCCACCGCCGCGACCAACGCGCCCGACAACGCCTACACACCGACCGGCCGCACCGTGCCCACCCGCTCCCGCGAGCGCGCGTCGTACGACCGGGAGGTGGTGCACGCGATCCTCGACGAGGGCTACGTCTGCCATCTGGGCTTCATACGCGACGGCGCCCCCGTCGTCCTGCCGACCCTCTACGGCCGGGTCGGGGAGCGGCTGTACCTCCACGGCTCGACGGGCGCGCGTCCGCTGCGCATGGCGGGCGCGCCGGGCGGCGAGGAGCCGGGGCTGCCGGTGTGTCTCACCGTCACCCATGTCGACGGGCTGGTCCTGGCCCGCTCGGCGTTCCACCACTCCATCAACTACCGCTCGGTGGTGGTGCACGGCATCGCCCGCCCGGTGACCGATCCGGCCGAGCGCATCGCGGCCCTGGACGCCCTGGTGGACCATGTGGTGCCGGGCCGCGCCGCCGACTCCCGGCCGGCCAACACCAAGGAGCTGGCCGCCACCGCCGTGCTCAGCCTCGACCTCGAAGAGGTCTCCGCGAAGATCCGCACCGGCGGGCCCAGTGACGACGCCGAGGATCTGGGACTCCCCCACTGGAGCGGCGTGGTGCCCGTCGCCCGCGCTTACGGCGCGCCGGAGCCCGCCGACGACCTCGCGCCCGACACGCCGGTGCCCGGCTATCTCACCCGGCTCTGACCGGGAACGCCCCGCCGCACGCCGGGACGGGGGCGGTCAGCCTCCCGCCGTGTACTCCCGCTCCCCCTCCGCCGCCGCCGAGGCCGCCACCGGCTCGGCGGCGGCGGCCTTCGGGGTGGAGGTCTGGGCGATCAGGGCGCCGGTCAGCACCACCGCACCGCCGACGACCTGCGCCACGCCCAGGTGCTCATCCAGCAGCACCCACGCCAGAACGGTCGCGATGACCGCCTCCAGGCAGGCGAGCACCCCGGCCACCTGCGGTGAGAGCCGGCGCACCGACAGCACCCCGGTGAGATACGCGATCACCGTCGCCACCAGCACGATCCAGGCGAGCAGCACCAGTGCGGGAATGCGGGCGCCCGCCAGATCGGCGCCGCCGGCCAGAACCGTCCAGTCCATTCCCCAGGGGCGGCCGACCACGGTCAGCGCCACGGCTCCGATCAGCAGTCCGTAGGCGATGACGCCGAGCGGATCCGCCGGGTCCTCGCCGCCGCTGCCGTGGTCGGAGAGGACGAAGTAGCCCACCTGACAGAAGGCCGCGCCGAAGGCGAGCAGCAGTCCAAGGGGGTTGAAGCTCAGCCCGGACCAGACCTCCACGACACACGCGAGCCCGCCGACGGCCAGGACGACGCCGATCGCCGCGGCCCGGCTCACCGGCCGGCGCTGGACGAACCGCACCCACCCCAGCACCAGCGCGGGCGCCAGGTATTCGACGAGCAGCGCGACGCCGACCGGAATCCGGGAGAGCGCCGCGAAGTAGCACGCCTGCACCCCCGCGACGGCCAGCAGGCCGAACCCCACCAGCAGGGCGGGGCGGCGGGCCGGCAGCCGGCGATGGCGCCAGGCCAGGGGCAGCAGGACCAGGGCCGCGCCGGTCACCCGCAGCCAGGTGACCTCGATCGGCGCGAGCCCCGCCTCGATCAGCGGTTTGGCGGCGACGCCCGATCCGCCGAAGGTGAGCGCCGACACCAGGGCGAGCCCCAGGCCGACCTTCCTTTGCTGTGAGTGGCCTCCGGATAGCTGCACCGGGCCATCATGTCAGCTCACGTCAGCACCGTCATCCCGTTGACTGCTGGCAGGTCTCCATGGCCAGGGCGGTGACCAGCGGTTCGACAGCGACACCCGCGCGCCTCAGCACCTCCATGGCACGACACTCCCGGTCACGGACGAGCGCGGCGAGGAGGTCGAGGCCACCGGCGCGGGATCCGCCACGGGAGGCGGCGCGGCGGACCGCCGCACCGAGGGCGGCCGTCGCGGCGGGCGACCACCCGGCCATTCCGCTTCCCGCCGACGGCGCCGCCCCCGAGACCTCGACGGTGCCGCTCCACCGGAGCCCGTAGCCGATGACGCGCTGCACCAGATACCCCAGCAGCCGTATCACCTGGGGCGGGCCGCCGGGAAACACTTCCCGTACCTCCGGGTCGGTCTCCAGGAGGCCGTGCAGCAGATGGGCGGTGTCGATCTGCGCGTCACCATCGCGTACGGCGCGCCGGCGGGCCCCCGCGATCACGGCGGCCACCACTTCGCCGACCCGGTCCTCGCATCGGGCGTCGTCCGGACCGGCGGAAAGGGTAGGACTTCGCACACTCTCACCCCATCAGTCCCTTGAGACCGGAGCATCCTCGCCGGGAAGCATGTACGCATCCCGCCGTGGTTGTGCACGGATGACCGGTTCTCATCCTCGGGGAGGAGGGCAGACGGAAAGGCGGGAACTGACGATCCGTCAGTATTGAATGTTCCGGACCCCGGGGCTACGTTGCCCGGCACCGTCGCACCACACACCGCAGAAACCCGCCGAAGGGACTCCCCCATGGCCGAGGTCAGCGCGCAGATACACATCGGGGCACCGGCTGAGAAGGTCTGGGCCCGGCTGACGGACTTCTCCACCTACGGCGACTGGAACGCCACCCACACCAGCTTTCCGCGGGGCGGCCCGGCCACGCTGGAAGTGGCGGCGACCTATGAGGAGAACATGAAACTGATGGGCTTTCCGGCCGAGGTGACCTGGACCGTCGAGGAATGCGAACCCGCCCGGCTGCTGGCCACCCGGGGCAAGGGCCCGATGGGCGTGAATCTCGCCATGCGCTATTCGCTCACGCCGGACGGCGATGCCACGACGGTGCGCGTGGACGGGGAGTTCACGGGGGCGGCGGTCTCCTTGATGGCCGGAAAGCTGAAGGACTCGGCGACCAGCGCGCTCAATGAGTCGCTGCGCAAGCTCAGCGCGCTGGTCGTCTAAGCAGGCCAGAGGAAGCCCGCCACGGTTCGGGCAGCGCCCCGAAGAGGCGCGGGACTGTGTCAATGCGCGGCTCCGCCGCGGCTGTGTCGATGTGCGGCTTTGCCGCGGCTGTGCCGATATGCGGCTCCGCCGCGTGGCCAGCCACGACGGCGCCGCAGTCGGCCGACGACGCATCGCGACACTTCCAGCGGAGCGCTCAGCGCCGGGCAGGCGCCTGGTCCCGCGTCCCGCCCCGCCGCCCCCGTGCGGCCGTTCCCCCGTCCGATTGGGGTCAGCTCTCGCCGCCCCGCCCGGTGCCGCCCTTCTCCTCGTCCTGCTCGGCGAGGATGAGATACAGCCGCTTGC
>NZ_JAHLEM010000045.1 GCF_018883605.1 Streptomyces niphimycinicus
GAACGGTCTTCAGCTCGGTGACCGCCTCGGCGATCGGCACCATCGTGATGTCCGTGCCGCGCAGCGCGGTCATCATGCCGAAGTCGCCGCGGTGCGCCGCCTCGACGGCGTGCCAGCCGAAGCGGGTGGCCAGCACGCGGTCGTACGCGGTGGGCGTGCCGCCGCGCTGCACATGGCCCAGGATGACCGGGCGGGCCTCCTTGCCCAGGCGCCGCTCCAGCTCGGCCGCGAGGCGGTTGCCGATGCCGGTGAACCGCTCATGGCCGTACTGGTCGATCGCGCCCTTCTGGTACTCCATGGAGCCCTCGGCCGGGTGCGCGCCCTCGGCGACGCAGATGACCGCGAACTTCTTGCCGCGGGCGAACCGCTCCTCGACCATCTTCACCAGCCCGTCGATCTCGAAGGGCCGCTCGGGCAGGCAGATGCCGTGGGCGCCGCCGGCCATCCCGGACTCCAGCGCGATCCAGCCCGCGTGGCGGCCCATGACCTCGACGACCATGACCCGCTGATGCGATTCGGCGGTGGTCTTCAGCCGGTCCATCGCCTCGGTGGCGACACCGACGGCGGTGTCGAAGCCGAAGGTGCGGTCGGTGGAGGAGATGTCGTTGTCGATCGTCTTCGGCACGCCGACGATCGGCAGCCCGGCGTCGGAGAGCATCCGGGCGGCGGTGAGGGTGCCCTCGCCGCCGATCGGGATCAGCACATCTATCCCGTAGTCACGCGCGTGGTCCTTCGAGGTCTCGCATGCCTCGCGCAGCCGGGCGCGCTCCAGCCGGGAGGAGCCGAGGATGGTGCCGCCGCGGGCGAGGATGCCGCTGACGGCGTCGAGGTCCAGCTTGTGGTGACGGCCGTCGAGGAGGCCCTTGAAGCCGTCCTCGAATCCGATCACCTCGTCTCCATGGCCGGCGACCGCGCGGTGCACCACCGACCGGATCACAGCGTTGAGGCCGGGGCAGTCGCCGCCTGCGGTGAGAACTCCGATGCGCATCGTGCTGTGTCTCCTGCTCCCTACGGGTAGATGTGAGCCAGTCCGATTGTTTCATGGGCGGGGTAGTGCTGTATCCCCAAAGCGACCAGCGCCTTAATCACGGTCGCAGGTATTGTCAAGAGGACCGGGCCGTTCAATGTGGCCAATTTGTGTCCCAAGGGCGCACAAACGGAAAACACCCAAGAACGCCAGAGGAACGGAGAGTGCGCGTGACACGCAGCGTGTACGTGACCGGAGTCGAGCGTGGCGACGGACGCCAGGTCGTGGAGCTGGGGGTGATGGAGCTCCTGACCCGTCATGTCGACCGGGTCGGGGTCTTCCGCCCCCTGGTGCACGACGACCCCGATCGCCTCTTCGACCTGCTGCGGGCGCGCTACCGGCTCGGCCAGTCGCCGGAGTCGGTCTTCGGCATGACGTATCACGAGGCGGCCACGCTCCAGGCCGAGCGGGGCGCCGACGAGCTGGTCTCGCAGTTGGTCGGCCGCTTCCACGAGGTCGCCGACGCGTATGACTACGTCCTGGTGCTGGGCAGCGACTACGCGGCCACCAGCCTCCCGGACGAGCTGGGGCTGAACGCACGGCTCGCCAATGAGTTCGGCGCCTCGGTGATCACGGTCGTCGGCGGGCAGCGGCAGACCGCCGAATCGGCCGGTGCCGAGGCCCACAACGCCTACCGGGCGTACGAGGCGCAGGGCTGCGAGGTGGTCGCGGTGGTCGTCAACCGGGTGGCGCCCGGGGACCGCGAGGCCCTCGCCGAGCGGCTGGCCGCCAAGCTGCCGGTCCCCAGTTTTGTGCTGCCGGAGGACGCGTCGCTGTCGGCGCCCACCGTCTCCCAGATCGTCCGCACCCTGGGCGCGGAGGTGCTGCTCGGCGATGACACCGGGCTCTCCCGGGATGTGGGGGACTTCGTCTTCGGCGGCGCGATGCTGCCGACCTTCCTGCCCGCGCTGACCGAGGGCTGTCTGGTGGTGACGCCCGGGGACCGCGCGGATCTGATCGTGGGCGCGCTGGCCGCGCACAGCGCCGGCGCCCCGCCGATCGCCGGGGTGCTGCTCACCCTGGACGAGCGGCCGGGCCCGGACATTCTGGCGCTGGCCTCACGGCTGGCCCCGGGGACCCCGGTGGTGTCGGTGGCGGGCGGGTCCTTCCCGACGGCGGCCGAGCTGTTCGCCATCGAGGGCAAGCTCACGGCGAGCGCGCCGCGCAAGGCGGAGACGGCGCTCGGCCTCTTCGAGCGGCATGTGGACACCGCCGCGCTGACCGAGCGCATCTCGGTGGGCCGCTCGGCCCGGGTCACCCCGATGATGTTCGAGCGGGAGCTGATCGAGCGGTCCCGGTCCGGTCGCCGCCGGGTGGTGCTGCCCGAGGGCGCGGAGGAGCGGGTGCTGCGCGCCGCCGACGTACTGCTCCGCCGCGATGTGTGCGATCTCACACTGCTGGGCGAGGAGGACGCGATCCGCAAGCGCGCGGCCGAACTGGGCATCCAGCTCGCCGAGGCGCGGATCGTCGATCCGCAGACCTCCCCGCTGCGCGAACGCTTCGCCGAGGGGTACGCGAAGCTCCGCGCCCACAAGGGCGTCTCCTACGAGCTGGCCTACGACGTGGTCGCCGATGTCTCCTACTTCGGCACACTGATGGTCCAGGAGGGGCTGGCCGACGGCATGGTCTCGGGCGCGGTGCACTCCACCGCCGCCACCATCCGGCCCGCCTTCGAGATCATCAAGACCGCGCCGGGCGCCGAGATCGTCTCCTCGGTCTTCTTCATGTGCCTGGCCGACCGGGTGCTGGTCTACGGCGACTGCGCGGTCAACCCCGATCCGGACGCCGAGCAGCTCGCGGACATCGCCATCCAGTCGGCGACGACGGCCGCCCGGTTCGGGGTGGAGCCGAGGATCGCGATGCTGTCGTACTCCACCGGCACCTCGGGCTCCGGCGCGGATGTGGACAAGGTCCGCAAGGCGACCGGGCTGGTCCGCGAGCGCCGCCCCGATCTGCTGGTCGAGGGCCCGATCCAGTACGACGCGGCGGTGGACGCGGCGGTCGCGGCGACCAAGCTGCCCGACTCCGAGGTGGCGGGCAACGCCACCGTGCTGATCTTCCCGGACCTGAACACCGGCAACAACACCTACAAGGCCGTGCAGCGCTCGGCGGGCGCCGTCGCGGTCGGCCCGGTGCTCCAGGGTCTGCGCAAGCCGGTGAACGACCTGTCCCGCGGGGCACTCGTCCAGGACATCGTCAACACCGTCTCGATCACCGCCATCCAGGCCCAGTCCCCGGTGTCCCCGGCGTCGCCGACCTCCCCGGCGTCCCCCGCACAGAAGGCGCAGTCCGCGTGAACGGCTCCCGAGTCCTCGTCCTCAACTCCGGCTCCTCGTCCGTGAAGTACCAGCTCCTGGACATGGCCGACGGCTCCCGGCCCGCCTCCGGCATCGTGGAGCGGATCGGTGCGGGCCCCGTCGCCGACCACGCGGCGGCCCTCAAGCGGGTGGCCGACGAACTGGCCGCCCAGGGCCTGGGCCTCGACTCGCCCGAGCTGGCGGCGATCGGCCACCGGGTGGTGCACGGCGGCACCCGGTTCACCGAGCCGACCCTGATCACCGATGAGGTGGTCGAGGAGATCGAGAAGCTGATCCCGCTGGCCCCGCTGCACAACCCGGCCAACGTCACCGGGATCAAGGTGGCCCGCGCGCTGCGCCCGGACCTGCCGCAGGTCGCGGTCTTCGACACGGCGTTCCACTCGACCATCCCGGAGGCGGCGGCGCGCTACGCGATCGACGTGGCGACCGCCGACCGCTGGGGGGTGCGGCGCTACGGCTTCCACGGCACCTCGCACGCGTATGTCTCCCGGGCCACCGCCGCCCTGCTGGGCAAGGACCCCGCGGAGGTCAACACGATCGTGCTGCACCTGGGCAACGGGGCCAGTGCCTCGGCGGTGCGCGGCGGCGTCTGCGTGGAGACCTCGATGGGGCTGACCCCGTTGGAGGGGCTGGTGATGGGTACCCGCTCGGGAGACATCGACCCGGCAGCGATCTTCCATCTGTCCCGGGTGGGCGGTATGTCGACCGATGAGATCGACACGCTGCTCAACAAGCGCAGCGGGCTGGCCGGGCTGTGCGGGGACAACGACATGCGCGAGATCGGCCGCCGGATGGGCGAGGGCGATCAGGCCGCCCAGCTCGCCTTCGACATCTACATCCACCGACTGCGGAAGTATGTGGGCGCGTACACCGCGGTACTCGGGCGGGTGGACGCCATCGCGTTCACCGCCGGTGTGGGGGAGAACTCCGCGGCGGTACGTCAGGCGGCGATGCGCGACCTCACCGCGTTCGGCATCGAGGTGGACGGCGTCCGCAACGCACTGCGCTCCGCCGCGGCGCGGCTGATCTCCACGGAGGCCAGCCGGGTCGCGGTGGCCGTGGTGCCCACCGATGAGGAGCTGGAGATCGCCGGCCAGACGTTCGACCTGGTCAGCGCGTAGTCTCCGCTATCCGCTCCGCTATGCCCATTGACTGAAATATTCCGCTCCGAAACAAACCGATAGGATCAGCCTCATGCGCCGTTCCAAAATCGTCTGCACTCTGGGCCCCGCTGTCGACTCCTACGATCAGCTCAAGTCCCTCATCGAGGCCGGGATGAACGTGGCCCGGTTCAACATGAGCCACGGAACCCACCCGGAGCATGAGGAGCGGTACCACCGCGTCCGCAAGGCATCCGAGGAGACCGGGCACGCGGTCGGCGTCCTCGCCGACCTCCAGGGCCCCAAGATCCGTCTGGAGACCTTCAAGGACGGCCCGGTGGAGCTGGTCCGCGGGGACGAGTTCATCATCACCACCGAGGACGTGGCGGGTGACCGCACCATCTGCGGCACCACCTACAAGGGGCTGCCGGGCGATGTGTCCAAGGGCGACCAGGTCCTGATCAACGACGGCAATGTCGAGCTGCGGGTCACCGCGGTCGAGGGCTCCCGGGTCCGGACCATCGTCATCGAGGGCGGGGTGATCTCCGACCACAAGGGGATCAACCTGCCGGGTGCGGCGGTCAATGTGCCCGCGCTGTCCGAGAAGGACGTCGAGGACCTGAAGTTCGCCCTGCGGATGGGCTGCGACATGGTCGCCCTGTCCTTCGTCCGGGACGCGTCCGACGTCCGGGACGTGCACCGCGTCATGGACGAGGTGGGCCGCCGGGTGCCGGTGATCGCCAAGGTGGAGAAGCCGCAGGCGGTCGCCAATATGACGGACGTCGTCGCGGCCTTCGACGGGGTCATGGTGGCCCGTGGCGACCTCGCGGTGGAGTATCCGCTGGAGAAGGTCCCGATGGTGCAGAAGCGGCTGATCGAGCTCTGCCGCCGCAACGCCAAGCCGGTGATCGTCGCGACCCAGATGATGGAGTCGATGATCACCAACTCCCGGCCGACCCGCGCCGAGGCGTCCGATGTGGCCAACGCGATCCTGGACGGCGCGGACGCGGTGATGCTCTCCGCCGAGTCCTCGGTCGGCTCGTACCCGATCGAGACGGTCAAGACGATGTCCCGGATCGTCCAGGCCGCCGAGCAGGAGCTGCTCTCGCGCGGTCTCCAGCCGCTGGTGCCCGGCAAGAAGCCGCGCACCCAGGGCGGTTCGGTGGCCCGCGCGGCGTGCGAGATCGCCGACTTCCTGGGCGCCAAGTCGCTGGTCGCCTTCACCCAGTCCGGTGACACCGCCCGCCGGCTGTCCCGCTACCGCGCCCAGCAGCCGATCGTGGCCTTCACCACGGACGCGTCCACCCGCAACCAGCTCACGCTGAGCTGGGGCGTGGAGTCCTATGTGGTGCCGTACGTCGAGCACACCGACGCGATGGTCGACCTGGTCGACGCCGAGCTGCTGAAGCTGGGCCGCTACTCCGCGGGCGACACCATGATCATGACCGCCGGTTCGCCGCCCGGCGTCCCCGGCACCACCAACATGGTCCGGGTCCACCACCTGGGCGGCGCGAGCCGGTAACGCGCCCGACGCGACCGTGGGCACCGTCTCCGAGTGGAGACGGTGCCCACGGTCGTTTCCCTCCCGGAGGAGGGGTGTGCGGCTCCCGAACGGGTCGGTGGTCCCCCGGGGTCACTCCCCGGTCTTGAACAGATGCATACCCGGCACGGTCAGGGTGCCACCGAACTGGCCGGCCTGCGTGACCGTGACATCGGTGAAGAACACCTCGGGGATGTTCACCGGCGGCGGGCTCTTGGGGCTGAAGGTGATCGGGATGAGCCCCAGCAGGTTGCCCTTCAGCTCCTCGGTGTACATGGTCACCGTGCCGTCCCGAATGGTCGAGGTGGACCCTTCGCGCGCCTGCACATGGGTCGTGGTCCCGGCCGGGCCCACCACCAACTGGTGCAGATCCTTGATGTCCACGCCCGAGGCGGTGAACTTCAGGACCTTCTTGAGGTGGCCGCCCTGCGTCTTGACCTCCACGATGCCCTTGTAGTCCAGGCCGTGCAGGCTCAGCAGGGTGCTCTTGAGGGTCCAGGGGTCCTCGGGCAGCAGGCTCGAGGTCGGCTCGGCCTCGGCGTTGTCGTACGCGTCGGCGTCGAACTTCGGGCAGGGGAACGCCTCCTTGCCGTGTCCGTCCTTCGAGGCGGACGAGGAGGGCTTCGGAAGCGCCTTGTCCGCCTTGTCCTTGGCGTCGTCGACGGTCTTCCCCACTCCGTCCACGGTGTCCTTGAGGCCCTTGCCCACCTTGTCCACCGTGTCCTTGACCGGATCGGTGGGCTTGTCGGAGCTCTTGGACTCGGGCGCGGACGGAGACGGCGACGAGCTGGGCTCGGCGCTGGACGAGGGGCTCGGCGAGGAACTCGGCTCGGCCGACTCCTTGGCCTTCTCATCGGGCGTCAGGATGTCGTGGAGCGCGTCCCCGAGACCCAGCGGGTCCAGGGGGTTCTTGGACTTCGACGGGCTCGGCGAGGCCGCCGGCTCCTCGTCCTTGGCACCGGAGGACGGCGCGGTGGAGGAACGGGACGGAGACGGCGTGGAGGTGGCCTTGTCGTCGTCCGAGCCCGCCTTGCCGTCCGAGGACTTCTCAGACCCCTTGGAGCCGTCCTGGGAGCCCTTCTCGGGCGAACCCTTCGAGTCCTCGGCGCCCTTGCCGTCCTTATCCTTGGCGGACTTGTCGGACTTGTCCTTGGCGTCCTTGTCCTGCGAGTCCGACGCGTCCTTGCCGTCCTTGGCGTCCTTGTCCGCCTCGTCCGGCTGGGACACACACGGCCCGGCCTTGTACCGGTCCTCGGGCCGGGGGTTGGCCGAGGCGAGCTGCGGAGTGAGCCCCATGCCCATCAGCACGGCCGTCGGCATCGCGGCCAGCGCTATGGCCTTGCCGGCGGGCACCTGAAGGCGGGTGAGTACCGACTTCTTCGGTGCCGCGTGCCGCGGGCCCGTTCTGACCCGGCGCGGGCTCACTCCCTCCGGCTGCTCGGGTCGGTCTTCACCCCGCACGGTGCCTCCCATTCCTGGCTTCCTGGTCCGGTGCGGACCCGGCCCCGGCCGGTTCCGGCACGTTGTCACCGTTCCCGTCGTCCTGCGGCGCCGCTCCCGGCCCCTCGGCCGGCTGCGCGGAGGGAGTCTCACCCGGTGCCCAGGAGATGCTCATGCCGCCGCCGAACAGCGCGAGCAGGAATCCCATCAGGAAGCCGCCGAAGTTCGATACGGGGATCGACACCAGACCGAGCAGGATCGTGGCGACTCCGGCGAACACCCGCACCATGGGCTGGAACCACATGGTCAGGCCCAGGACCACCAACAGCACCCCGATGATCAGCGAGGCCGATCCGGCGGTGGTGGACATGTTGATGGTGAATCCGCCCGCGTTGACGTCGTTGTACGGGAAGTACATGATCGGCAACCCCGCCAGCAGGCTCAACAGCCCTGCCCAGAACGGGCGCTGCCAGCGCCACGCCCTGAAGGACCCCCGCCAACGGCTGATGCGGTCACTCGCCCCCGGCGACTCGGCACTCATCGAAAACAGCTCCCTGGGGCCGGCGATCGGTGTGATCGCGGTTGTTCTACAGCAGTACAAGCGTGGCGCATACGCGCTGCTGGTCGATGCCCGGGTGAGGGGCAGCGCCGCGGCCCCTCACCCTCAGCTCAACGGATCAGAAGCACTCGTTCTTGCCCTTGCTGACCTTCATCGAAAGGCCGGAGAGCTTGAACGTGCCCGCACTGGTCGCCCAGGCGGTCTGCTTCACGCCGACCAGCGTCGCCGAATCCGACTGCTGACCGAACGAACCGGGATCGGCCGCATCGCCCTTGTTGATGCCAGGACCCTTGTGGGCGTCACCCGCCGCCACACCGATGTCGATCCCACGGAACGTGGCGTCCGCGTTGAGCTGATCGAGATCGATGAAGAGGTTCTTGGCCTCGACCTGCTTGCTGCCGTTGCCCGCCGTCAGCTTCAGCGACACATCGCCGAAGACGGGAACCGGGATCACGACGGACTGGCACAGGCCCTTGAGCTTCGCGCTCTTGAACGCCGACACCGCGACGGGGATCTTCTTGCCCCCGTGCTGGGTGTCCAGCGCGCCGTACTGCGCGAACCCGGTGCCGTCGAGCCGGTCGACCGACACCTTGAACTGCTGACCGGACACGTTGAACGAGGCCGCGAGCGCACCCTGGGACAGGGCGACGCCGATCGCGGCCGTGGCAGCAACGCTCGGCACCATGACAACGGCGAACCGCTTCCATCTGGTGCCGCCACGAGCCACGGACTCCATGACTTTCCTCCTTCTCGGACGTACATCTCCGGCCGGGGCGAACCCCGGACCTGGGATGGGAGAAGTGCTACGTCCTCGGGAAGGAGAGCGCCCACGTCTGACAGGCGCACACCGCACCCGCAACACCGGCGATCACCCCCGAGCGACAACCACTGGCCACGCAATCTCGCGCAACCTCCTGGACAGGCCCTGCCTTTGGGGCAGAGACCCCCCTGTCCACGGCCGACGCCACTGCCGTCGGCCTGCCCGGTGGGGACCCAACCACACCGACGCGCCGACCGGATGCCGAGCTACGGAGGGATGGACCGAGCTTGGCCGATCGTGGTCCATTCCCGGCCCAGGCACAAGGGGTTCGTTACTAGCGAGTAACGGACGGATAACCGAACTGCGGCAGGACGGTCGAGATCGGGCACGCACGGTCGCCGGACAGTGACCGGAAAGAGAGGGAGATTTACTCCAAGACCGGACAAAGCCCGGCCCCGCATTTACTGGCAGTAACAGCGACCGCGTTTACCAAGTTTTGGTAAAGAGCGGCCGCTGTGTTGTTTGAGGAGCCCGAGGTCAGAACAGCACGCGCGCCAACGCGCCGCGCGCCGCCACCACTCGGGGGTCCTCACCGCCGATCACCTCGAACAGGCTCAGGAGATGAACGCGGGCCGCGTCCCGATCGTCCCCGGCCGTACGACGCACCGTCTCCACCAACCGCCCGAAGGCGTCTTCCACATGACCGCCCACCAGGTCCAGGTCGGCCGCCGTGATCTGGGCCTTGGCGTCCGCCGGGCTCTCCGCCGCCGCCTTGCGCGCCTGCGTGGCGTCCACGCCCTGAACGCGCTCCAGCAACTGGGCCTGGGCCAGGCCCAGCTTGGCCTCGCCGTTGGCCGGGTCGTCGGCGAGCACGCTCCGGTACGCCGCCACCGCACCGCCCAGGTCCCCGGCGTCCAGCGCCTGATGGGCCGCGCCGAGCGCGGTCTCCTGCGGCGACTCGGGGACCTCCGGGGCGGCCTCCTCGGCACCCTCGTCCTGGGCGCCGGGTTCAACAGGTGTACCGACGATGCCGAACTGCTGCTCGGCGGCCTGGATGAGCTGGTCCAGCACCTGGCGGATCTGCGCCTCGGGCGCGGCACCCTGGAAGAGCGGCACCGGCTGGCCCGCGATCACCGCGAAGACCGCGGGGATGCCCTGGACGCCGAACTGCTGGAAGAGCATCTGGTTGGCGTCGACGTCGATCTTCGCGAGGACGAACTGCCCCGCGTACTCGGTGGCCAGCCGCTCCAGGATGGGACCGAGCTGCTTGCACGGCTCGCACCACTCGGCCCAGAAGTCGATGACGACCGGCACTTCGGTGGAGCGTTGCAGGACGTCCTGCTGAAAACCCGCTTCGTCGACATTGAAGATCAGACGGGCGGGCGCCGCGGCGCCCCCGGAGCGGGCCGCCTGGGCCCGCGCCTGCTCCGCCTTCTGCTTCGCTTCTCCGGCCGCCTTCACCGCGGCGAGGTCGACCACTCCACTCATGGACATGTTCCGTGGCTGCATGGTCCTATCCTCCCCTCTTCCCGCGGTGAAGGGAAAAGCGCATCGGCCGATGGCCCGGCCGTGGCACACCCTTACGCTACGAGCCGTAGCGTAACTCACCAGGGACGGTCTGCGGTACTGGCGGGTAGGGTGCCGCGCATGAGCCCGTCCGCACGCCGCACCGGGCGCCCGCGCAGCGCCGAGGCCGACCGAGCCATCCTGGGCGCCACCCGTGCCGCCCTGGTGGAACTGGGCTGGGCGAAGCTGACGCTGGGCGATGTGGCGGCCCGCGCCGGAGTCGCCAAGACGACGCTCTACCGCCGCTGGGCGAGCAAGTGCGAGCTGGTGGTGGACGCCATCGCGGCGGCCTTCGACGAACACCTGGAGGCGACCGACCGCGGCAGTCTGCACGCCGATGTGGAGGCCGTGGTGATCCGGCTGGGGGCGCTGCTTCAGCGGCCCGAGACGGGTACCGCGCTGATGGCGGTCATCGCGGAGGCCATGCACGACGAGGCGCTGCGGTGCCGGGTCCGCTCGGCGATCGTGGACCGGCAGAAGCGGCTGGTCACGGTCGGCCGGGAGCGCGCCCGGCTCCGCGGCGAGCTGCCGCGCGAGGAGGATCCGCAGGAGTCGGCCCGCAACGCGGACCTGATCTTCGACACGGTCGCCGGGGCGGTGCTCCACCGGCTGATGATCAGTGCGGAACCGGTGGACCCGCGGTGGGCCCGCGATTTCACGGACCTGCTGCTGTACGGACTGACCGGGGCGGACTCCGGCGGCGCCGCGGCCGGACCCGCCCCGCAGGGGGCTCAGAAGCCGGCCGGCTCCGTATAGATTCCCCACTCGTCGCGGAGGGCGTCGCAGATCTCGCCGAGGCTCGCCTCGGCACGTACCGCCCTCAGCATCGGCTCGATCATGTTGGACCCCTCGCGGGCGGCGGCGACCAGCGCCCGCAGCCCCTCGGCGATCTCCGCCTCGTCCCGGGCGGCCTTACGGGCGCCCAGCACCCGTACCTGCTCGCGCTCGACCTCATGGCTGACCCGCAGGATCTCCAGATCGCCGGTGACCGAGCCCTCGTGGCAGTTGACGCCGACGACCTTCTTGTCCCCCTTCTCCAGGGACCGCTGGTAGCGGAAGGCTGATTCGGCGATCTCGCCGGTGAACCAGCCGTCCTCGATGCCCTGGAGGATGCCGGCGGTGATCGGCCACGGGGGCCGCTGTCCGTCCGGTACCGTGCGGCAGCCGCGCTCCTTGATCTGCTCGAAGATCTTCTCGGCGTCGGCCTCGATCCGGTCGGTGAGCGCCTCGATGTACCAGGAACCGCCCAGCGGATCGGCCACATTGAGGACGCCGGTCTCCTCCATCAGCACCTGCTGGGTGCGCAGGGCGATCTCGGCGGCCTGCTCGCTGGGCAGCGCCAGGGTCTCGTCCAGGGCGTTGGTGTGCAGCGAGTTGGTGCCGCCGAGGACCGCGGCGAGGGCCTCCACGGCCGTCCGCACCACGTTGTTGTACGGCTGCTGGGCGGTGAGCGAGACCCCGGCGGTCTGGGTGTGGAACCGCAGCCACTGCGCCTTCTCGGTTTTCGCCCCGTAGACATCGCGCATCCAGCGGGCCCAGATCCGGCGGGCGGCGCGGAACTTGGCGATCTCCTCGAAGAAGTCGACATGCGCGTCGAAGAAGAAGGACAGCCCGGGCGCGAAGGTGTCGACGTCCAGCCCCCGGGAGAGGCCGAGCTCCACATAGCCGAAGCCGTCGGCGAGGGTGTACGCCAGCTCCTGCGCGGCCGTCGCCCCGGCCTCGCGGATGTGGTAGCCGGAGACCGACAGCGGCTTGTACGCCGGGATGCCCTCGGAGCAGTACTCCATCAGGTCGCCGATCAGCTTCAGATGCGGCTCGGGCGGGAAGAGCCACTCCTTCTGCGCGATGTACTCCTTGAAGATGTCCGTCTGGAGCGTGCCGTTGAGCCGCGAGATGTCCACGCCCTGGCGCTCGGCGGCGACCAGGTACATACAGAAGACGGGGACGGCCGGGCCGCTGATGGTCATCGAGGTGGTGACATCGCCGAGCGGGATGTCCTTGAAGAGGATCTCCATATCGGCGGCGGAGTCGATGGCGACACCGCAGTGGCCGACCTCGCCGAGCGAGTGGGGATCGTCGGAGTCGCGGCCCATCAGGGTCGGCATGTCGAAGGCGACCGAGAGCCCGCCGCCGCCCGCCTTCAGGATCATCTTGTAGCGCTCATTGGTCTGCTCGGCATTGCCGAACCCCGCGAACTGGCGGATGGTCCAGGCCCGGCCCCGGTATCCGGTGGCGTACAGACCACGGGTGTACGGGAACTCGCCGGGCCAGCCGATCCGCTCGAACCCCTCGACGGTGTCGCCCGGGGCGGGTCCGTAGACCGGCTCGACGGGATCCCCCGACAGCGTGGAGCGCGTCCAATCCCTTGGGGGCTTCGCCCCCAAACCCCCGGCAGCCTCGCGTTTGTGCGCGGCGTCGTACCGGGCCTGCCACCGACGGCGGCCCGCCTCAATGCCTTCGGCGTCCATGCTTCAAAAGTACTAGGACGTCCTACTAATTGTCGACGCGACACCGGCCACACTGGGCCGAACGAGGACATTCCACTCCCCCACCGCGCGCCTCGTCCAGCCCCGGACGGGACACGCGGAAGGGACGCGCGGAAGGGCTACAGACCGCCGGTCAGACCTGCGCGGGCGCGGGCTCGGCGCCGCTGACCAGCGGCTCCACCTCGCGGGTGACCTTGCGCTCGACGAAGAACGCGGCCGTGGGGATGGTGCCCGCGACCAGGACCCACAGCAGCTTGCCGAACGGCCATTTGGCCTTGGAGCCGAGGTCGAAGGCGAAGACCAGGTAGATGATGTAGAGCACACCGTGGATCTGGGAGACCACGAGCGTGAGGTCCTCGCCCGTGTCGAAGCCGTACTTGAACACCATGCAGGTGCAGAGCACGAGCAGCATCACTGCGGTGACATAGGCCATGACCCGGTAGCGGGTCAGCACGCTGCGTTTCATGCCCTGAGCGTAACCGCCCGTTCCGGGGCGATCTTCGCCGCCCCCGCTCTTCGTCAGCCGTCCTCGAAGTCCTCCGCGGCGACCCGCAGCGGGCGCAGCATGTCGAAGATCCGGCCGCAGTCCTCGGCGTCGTAGACCCCGAGCCCGAATTCCATCGCCATCAGATCGCGGGTGGCCGATTCGACCACCTCACGGCCCCGGTCGGTGATCGAGGCCAGGGTGCCGCGGCCGTCGTTGGGGTTCGGCCGCTTGTCGACCAGACCCGATTTGACCAGGCGGTCCACCGTATTGGTGACCGAGGTCGGGTGGACCATCAGCCGCTCGCCGATCTTGGACATCGGCAGCTCACCGGATCTGGAGAAGGTGAGCAGCACCAGCGCCTCATAGCGCGCGAAGGTCAGTCCGTACGGTTTGACGACCGCGTCGACCTGGCTGAGCAGAATCTGGTGGGCCCGCATGATCGAGGTGATCGCGCCCATGGAGGGCACGGACCCCCACCGCTGCTTCCAGAGCTCATCGGCACGGGCGATGGGGTCGAACGACAGGCTGAGCGGCTTCGGCACACCACCGACCCTACCGGCCGGTCATATCGTGGTCAGCCCTATCTCATACTTCGGGCCGGGCGGGCCCGGAGACGGTGCGCCGCACCTCCAGGGCCACCAGCAGCGAGCACAGCGCCCCACAGCCAGCCGCCGTCGCGGCCACCACATGGACCGGTACGAACTCGGCGACCGCGCCGGAGACCGCCATCCCAAAACCCTGCGCGGTCATCAGCCCGGCCGTCAGCACCGTCATCGCCCGGCCGCGCAGCTCGTCCGGTACGGCGGCGAGGAACCACTGGTCGAGGCCGAGGCTGTAGGCGATCCCGCAGCCGGTCAGCATCTGGAGGGCCAGCGCCCAGCCGAACGACGGACGGACGGCGTACCCCAGGGCGGGCAGCATCGCCAGAACGCCGACCGGCAGCGTCAGCCGCGCCCGGGCCCGCGGTCCCAGCAGCGAGCCCACCAGCGCCTCGCTGACGACCGCGCCGACCGGCATCCCGCACATCAGCAGCCCGAGCCCCACCGAGCCGAGCCCCAGCCCATCGGAGTACGGCGTCAGCAGGGCCTCCGGCATCACCACGAACATCGGCGGCACCCACGACAGCAGCATCAGCGCCCGGATCCTGCGGTCCGCGAACAGCCGCCGCATCCCGCTCAGCGAATCCCCGAGCAGGGGGCACCTCCCAGCGGTAGCTGGGGGAGCCCCGCCCCCGGCCATCTGCCGCGCCGGGCGGCGGCGGGTGCCGAAGCGGAGCACCAGCGCCGAGCCGACGAGCGCCGCCGCCGTGAGCGCCAGCGCGGCCCGCGGCGAGACGGCGGCCAGCAGCAGCCCGCCGACCCCGAACCCGGCGAGCTGCGCGGTCTGGGCGGTGATCCGGATGACCGAGCGGCCCAGGACGAAGGCGTCGCCCTCGCCGAGGATGTCGCCGAGCGTCGCCGACCGGGTCCCGCTGAACACCGGCGAGATCGCGGCGGGCACACAGCGCAGCGCGAGCAGCGCGGCCACCGGCATCCCCGGCACCACCATGGCGGCCACACATCCGGCGTGCACCAGATCGCAGACCACCAGCACCCGGCGGGCCGGGAAGCGGTCGGCGACGGAGGACAGCAGGGCGCCGCCGATCACATACGGCAGCATCGAGGTGGCGAACGTCAGGGCGCTGAGCAGCGGCGATCCGGTGAGCCGGAAGACGAGTACGGACAGCGCGAGCTGGCCGACCACCTCGCCGAGCATGGAGACCAGATGCGCGGCGAAGACGGCCCGGAACTCCCGGACCGCGAACACCGCGCCATAGCCAACGCCCCCCGGACCCCGCGGCGGCCCCTGGTCGTCACCGGGCGCGAGCTCGGGTCGGGAGGCGTGCGCGTCGGGGCGCGACTCGGCAGGGCCCGTCGTACCGGGCCCGGAGGGCGTTGACATGCCGGAAGCGTGCCCGTACGGGCGGGGCGGGCTCTAGTGTTTCGGCCAGAGCCGAATCTTCGCGATCGGGGGGCGAGACCATGCCACTGCATATGAATTTCGGCGCCGACGATCTGCTGCGCTGCCGGTTCGCCATCTCGCCCCTGTGTCAGACGCATGAGGCGGTGCGCACGCTGCGCCGGACCGAGCGGCACGGCTACCACCTGCCGTGGCTGCGGCGGGTGCGGGAGGCGGTGACCGGGCTCGATCTGTCGGAGCTGTGGCTGCTGCTGCCCAGGCGGGGCGGCTACACCCCGGACTTCCTGGGCCCGCCGCCGGAGGTGCCGTACGCGCCGTTCGAGGACGAGCTGGCGCGGATGCGGGCCACCGACCCCGCCGCCGCCCACCGGGAGCTGGTCCTGTCCCTGGCGTGCACCCCGGGGGCCGCCGACTCCGCGCAGGGCCGGGCGATGCTGGCCGATCCGGCGCGGGCCGTGCAGCGGCTGGCCGATGTGACCGAACGGGCCTGGCGGGCCCTGGTCGCACCGGACTGGCCCCGGCTGCGGGCCCTGCTGGAGGCCGATATCGGCTATCGCTCACGGCAGTTGGCCGAGGGCGGCCTGGAGCGGCTGTTCGCCGATCTGCGGCCCGCGCTGCACTGGACCGACGGCACGCTCACCATCCGTACCTCCGCGCTCCCCGCCCAAACGCAGGACCTGGGCGGCCGCGGGGTGCTGCTGATGCCCAGCGTCTTCGTCTGGCCGGATGTGGTGAGCGGCTTCGCCCCGCCGTGGCAGCCCACGGTGATCTATCCGGCGCGCGGGGTCGGCGGGCTGTGGCGGGAGCCGGACGGGGAGGGGATGGACGCGCTCGTACGCCTCCTGGGCGCGGGCCGCGCGGCGGTCCTCGCCGCTCTGGAGGAACCCGCCTCCACCTCGGCCCTGGCCGCCCGCCTCGGCCTGGCGCCCTCGTCGGTCTCGGCGCATCTCGCGGTGCTGCGCGCCGCCGGACTGCTCAGCTCACGGCGCCAGGGCCATCAGGTGCTGTACGAGCGCACACCGCTGGGCATGGCCCTGGTGGGCGGGGGCTGAACGGCCCCGGGACGGTCGGCCGGTCCCGGTCAGCCGGTCCCGGTCAGTCGCTCAGATGGTCAGTCGCCCAGATGGCGCTCGACCGTCTCGACCTTGGAGGTCAGACCGTCCGTGACGCCCGGGCGGATATCGGCCTTGAGGACCACCGAGACCCGGGGCGCCCGCGCCTCCACCACGGCCACGGCGCGCTTGACGACGTCCATGACCTCGTCCCACTCGCCCTCGATCGAGGTGAACATCGCGTCCGTACGGTTCGGCAGCCCCGACTCACGGACCACCCGCACCGCGTCGGCGACGTACTCCCCCACGTCCTCGCCGACGCCCAGCGGCGTCACCGAAAAGGCGACGATCATGCGTTGACCACGCCCTCCTTACGGGCACGGGCCGCGATCACACCGGCCTCGGCCTCCCGCTTGAGCTTGCGCTCGGCGAAGAAGCCGCCGGTGGGCAGGACGGAGAGGACGAAGTACAGGGCCGCGGTCTGCCACTTCCACTTGGTGCGGTTCCAGGCGTCCGCCCAGAAGACCACGTAGAGGATGAAGAGCACGCCGTGCACCATGCCCATCACCGGCACCGCGTTGAAGTCCGAGGTGCGCTTGAGCACCGAGCAGATGAGCAGCAGCAGGAACGACACGGCCTCGGGCGCGGAGACCAGGCGGAGCCGGCGCAGCGCGGTGGCGGTCTTGAAGTCCACGAGAGCACCTTCGTATGAAGAGGGGTACGGCAGTACGGCAGAACACAGACCGGCTTGTGAATCCATGCACAAGCCTTCGCCCATTGTCGCAGCTTCGCGGGCGATCATGGCCCGGGGGTCACCTTCAACCCCCGGGGCTCCCTGTCCGCCGACGTCAGAGCCCGCTACCGTCGGCTCCGTGGCTCAGTTTCGGCTCCAGGGAAGCAGGGTGCTCGCGGTCGACCTGACCGGCGACTCCGTGAAGGCCAAGAACGGCGCGATGGTCGCCTACGAGGGGGAGATGACCTTCAAGAAGAAGACCGGCGGCGGCGAGGGGCTGCGCGGGATGGTGACCCGGCGCCTCACCGGGGAGCAGATGGCGGTCATGGAGGTGAAGGGGCACGGCACCTGCTACTTCGCCGACCGGGCGAGCGAGGTCAACCTGGTGTCGCTGCACGGCGAGAAGCTCTATGTGGAGTCCAGCAATCTGCTGTGCACGGACTCCGCGCTGCGCACCGGCACCTCCTTCACCGGGCTGCGCGGCTCCTCACAGGGCAACGGCCTGTTCACCACGACCGTCGAGGGCACCGGCCAGGCCGCGCTCGTCTCGGCCGGTACGGCGATCGTGCTGCGCGTCACCCCGCAGACCCCGCTTCAGGTCGACCCGGGCGCGTACCTCGCCCACACCGGCGGCCTCAAGCAGCACTTCCAGGCGGGGGTGAACTTCCGGGCGCTGATAGGCGAGAGCGGCGGGGAGTCCTTCCAGATCCGCTTCGAGGGCGATGGGCTGGTCTATGTCCAGCCGAGCGAGCGCAACACGATCGGGGGTGAGGTCTGATGCCGTTCACCTTGCTCACCTCGCGCATGGTCGAGGCCCAGGTGCTGCCGGGGCAGACCCTGTTCAGCCAGCGCGGCGCGATGCTCGCGTATCGCGGGGACGTACGGTTCACCCCCAGCATCACCGGCGGGCAGCGCGGGGTGCGGGGGATGATCGGGCGGCGGATCGCCGACGAGGACACCCCGCTGATGACCGTCGAGGGCCAGGGCACGGTGATGTTCGGGCACGGCGGCCACCACGTCCATGTGATCGACCTGGTCGGCGACACCCTCTATGTGGAGTCGGACCGGCTGCTGGCCTTCGACGGCTCGCTGCGCCAGGGCACGATGTTCATGGGCTCCCAGGGCGGGGTGATGGGCATGGTGCGCGGCCAGGTCACCGGGCAGGGGCTGTTCACCACCACCCTGGAGGGGCACGGCTCCGCGGCGGTCATGGCGCACGGCGGGGTGCTGGAGCTGCCGATCGACCAGGGACGCCCGGTGCATGTCGATCCGCAAGCCTATGTCGCCCACCGGGGTGATGTTCGCAATAAGCTCTCGACGGCGATCGGCTGGCGCGAAATGGTGGGCCGCGGCTCGGGGGAGGCGTTCCAACTGGAGCTGTCCGGCACCGGCATGGTCTATGTCCAGGCATCGGAGGAGAAGCTGTGAACGGCCCCGTGATCCACGACGCCTGGACGCTGCCCGTCGACGACAACATCAATCCGTACGCCTTCAGCGTGGACCTGAACGGCCAGTGGTTCCTCCAGAAGGGGAAGATGGTCGCCTACTACGGGCAGATCGACTTCCATGGCGTCGGGCTCGGCCACCTCGACCATCTCATCGCGTACAGCTTCCACTCCCCGCTGCACGCGGCGGACTGGGTGGTGGCCGAGGGCCAGGGGAAGATGGTGCTGGCGGACCGCGCCTTCGACGTCAACTCCTATGACCTGGAGGACGGCAACCTCTCCATCCGGTCCGGCAATCTGCTGGCCTTCCAGCCGTCGCTGTCGCTGAAGCAGTCCATCGTGCCGGGATTTCTCACCCTCCTGGGCACCGGGAAGTTCGTGGCCGCCTCCAATGGGCCCGTGGTCTTCATGGAGCCGCCGATCCGGGTCGATCCACAGGCGCTGGTGGGCTGGGCGGACTGCCCGACGCCGTGCCACCACTACGACCACCAGTATCTGCGCGGCTTCCTGGGGGCCATCAGGTCGCGCACGGGGCTCGGGGGCGCCTCGGGCGAGGAGCACCAGTTCGAGTTCGTGGGCGCGGGGACCGTACTGCTCCAGTCCACGGAGGAAGTCGTCGCCGAGATATCGGTTGGCGAGACAGGGGGTACCGGTTCGTGAGCGCGAGCGTGCGGAGTGTAACGTCGAACAGGTGACCTCTAGCCCGATACATCCATTGGTTCGGAATTCAACTTCTATAGGTAGAATACATCCCATGGAGACCGAGAACGGCACGCGCTGGCTCAGCGATGAGGAACAGCGCGCGTGGCGCACCCACCTGGATGTCAGCCGGCTGCTGACCTACCAGCTCGAAAAGGACCTCCAGCCGTTCGGCCTGACCATGAACGACTACGAGATCCTGGTCAACCTCTCGGAGTCGGAGGACCGCCGGATGCGGATGAGCGACCTCGCCTCCGCGACCCTTCAGTCCAAGAGCCGGCTGTCCCATCAGATCACCCGGATGGAGAACGCCGGCCTGGTCCGCCGCGAGAACTGCGAGTCCGACCGACGGGGGCTGTACGCCGTACTGACCGAGCATGGCTGGGAAACCATGCGCAAGGTCGCACCCCACCATGTGGCGTCCGTGCGCAACCACTTCATCGATCTGCTCGCGCCGGAGGACCTCAAGGCGCTGTACGGATCGCTGCTGCCCGTCGCCGAGCACCTGCGCGCCCAGCGGGGGCGGGTCTAGCCGTAGCGCCGCGACCGCCGCCGCTTGACCCCGGCCCCGCCCGCCGCCCGCCACCGGGCCGGCATACGTGCGGATCGCCGGGGTTTCGCGCGCCCGCATCACGCGCGGCGACTGGTCCAGCCGAAGGCGGCCAGGTGGTTCGGGCGTCCATCGCGAAACGGCGGGGCCGGAACATTTCCCGTGCTGAGGGTGGGTGGGCCCGGGTTGTTCTTCGCACGGGGCGCCGTTCCTCCCAAATTTCCGGCCGCCGGGCGCCCAGGCCGAGTCGGTCGTCTCCCACCGCTCGACAGAAAAATTCCCACGCAGTGGAAGAGCGGACTGACTGCTTCCAGTTTTCTTCTCTATATTCCGGCGGGTGATGAGCAAGAAGACTGCTCACGGTCCGGGTCACAGGACCGGAGCCATCCTGGCGGCGTTCGCCGAGCAGACGTCCATGACCGCTCAGGGTGTCGCGCGGCATACCGGCATTCCCATCAGCGCTGTGTACCGGCATCTACAGGAGCTGGTGCAGTGCGGCCTGATCAGCCGGACCCGGACGCACGGCCGGTACTGCGCGGGGTCACTCACGGTGCAGATGGCCGAGAACTACCGGCACGAGATGTTCAGGGGTGGGAGGGTGCGGCGCCGACTGGCCCAGTTGGCGGCCGACACCGATGAGCTGGCGGCTTTCCTCATTCCCAGCGGCCATCACGTGCTGTGCGTCGAGGTCGCCGAGGGCTCACGCGTGATCAAGTGCAGTTTCTCCCCTGGTCAGAGCCATCCGCTGACCTTTGGCGCAAGCGCACAGGCGATCCTCGCCCACCTGTCGGCGGAGCGCGTCGCCGAGGTCTGCGAAGCGCACCAGCTCAACCCCGAAGAGATCGAGTCGCTGGAGATCAGCCTCCATCGCGTCCGCGACCGGGGATACGCGATGAGCACGAGTGCCGTGGACGAGGGCGTGTGGGGCGTCAGCGTTCCGGTCTTCGACAGGCTGGGGCAGGTCACCGGAGCGGTCAGCACCATGGCGCCGGAGTTCCGGGTCCGCGGCAACCAACAGGCATTGCTCACCCTCACCCACGCCGCGGCCCAGGACATCAGTCGCTTCGAGGAGCGCCCCTCATGACCATGTCGAACACGAATCCCCCGGTGTGACCGCGACCCACCTCACCCCGCCGGCCCGACCGGTGTGGACCGGCCGCGCCTGCGGGACGGGGCCGGAGCCCGGACACGACCTGGAGACCGGACACGACAGCCTGGCCGCCACGACGCCCGCGGGCGCACTGTCCCAGACCGCGTCCGGGTGAGCTGAACCCGCCCACCACCCCCGAGTCCGAACGGAGTTCACCATGGTAAGAGCGCCCCTGGGGCGAAGGAGAGCCGCGGCCGTCCTGGCCGGGCTCGTCACCTGTGTCATGCTGCTGACGGGAGTCTCGCCGGCCGCCGCGAAGGAGAACGGCCAGGACAACGGCGCGCAGGGCGGCAAACTCGAACGGCTGCGTTCGGGCCAGGCGACCCTGCGCGTGGGCACGGATGCGACCTTTCCGCCCTTCGAGTTCACCGATGCCAAGGGCCACAAGCAGGGCTTCGACATCGAACTGGTCCGAGCACTGGCCGAACGCGCGGGCATCAAGAAGGTCTCCTTCACACAGATGCCGTTCGCGAACATCGTCCCGGCCCTACAGGCCCACCAGGTGGACATGGGCGCCTCGGGTATCTACATCAGCGACGAGCGGTCCAGGGTCATCGACTTCACGGACGTGTACTACCCGGGCGGCCTCGCCATGTTCGTCGCCGAGAAGAACGACTCGGTCACCTCACTGGCCGACCTGGCCGGCAAGCGCATCGCGGTGCAGGTCGGCACCAAGTCCGTCGAGTGGCTCAAGGAGCACCAGCCCCGGGCCCACCTGATCACGGTGCAGACCAACGAGCAGATGTTTTCGGCGGCGCGGCTCGGCCAGGCCGACGCGGTCGTCACCGGTGCTCCTGCCGGGCAGTACTTCATCGCCCAGCACGGCGGACTCAAGCAGGTCGGCAAACGGCTGACGGACGAGAACTACGGTTACGCCCTCCCGAAGTCCGACGCCGCCGTGACCGCGGCGTTCAACGCCGCCCTTCAGAAGATGAAGGACGACGGCTCGTACACCGCGCTGACCAAGAAGTGGTTCGAGGCCAAGAGTGGTTCGGGCGCGAAGAAGGAGCAGCCGCTCCTCAACCCGCGGACGATCGTGGACTCCTGGGGGCAGATCCAAAGCGGCCTGCTGGTGAGCATCGCCGTGATCATGATGTCCCTGTGCCTGAGCCTCCTGCTCGGCACGGCCGGCGGGCTCGCCAGGCTGAGCGGCCTCATGCCGCTGCGCTGGCTCGGCAGCGCCTATGTCTCCGTGATCCGCGGAACTCCCTTCGTGGTCCAGTTGTTCTTCGTCTACTTCGGCCTTCCCCAGCTCGGACTTCAGTTGCCGCCCATGGTCGCGGGCGTCCTGGCGCTCGGCCTCTACAGTGGTTCCTACGTCACCGAGATCTTCCGCGGAGCCGTGCAGTCGGTGGACCGCGGCCAGATCGAGGCCGCCAGGTCCTGCGGCATGTCCCACGCCGCGGCCATGCGCCACGTCGTCATTCCGCAGGCGTTCCTGCGGATGCTGCCCCCGCTGGGCAACGAGTTCGTGTCGCTGACCAAGAACTCCGCGCTGGTCTCGTTCATCACGATCGGCGAGCTGTTCATGGTGGGGCAGACGATCATATCCAGGACCTTCGACGCCCTGACCGTCTATCTCTTCATCGGCCTTCTCTACTACATCCTCACCAACATCATCGGGTTCGCCACCCACACGATCGAGAAGAAGATGGCGGTGTACGTCTGATGGCGCTCCTGGAAACCTTCGAAATCACCAAGGCGTACGGCGACCACCAGGTGCTGCGCGGCATCGACTTCGCCATCGAGCCCGGGCAGGTCGTGGCCGTCATCGGGCCCAGCGGCGGCGGAAAGTCGACCTTCCTGCGCTGCCTCAACCAGATGGAAAGGCCGACCACGGGGCGTGTCGTGTTCGCCGGCGAGGAGCTCAGCGCGACCGAGTCGAACCTCGACCGGCTGCGTGCCCGAATGGGCATGGTCTTCCAGCAGTTCAACCTCTTCCCGCACATGACGGCGCTGCGCAACGTGGTGCTGCCCCAGATGAACGTGCTCGGGAGGACTCGCGAGGAAGCGGAGCGCAGGGGACGAGCGCTGCTGGAGCAGGTCGGCATGCTCGCGAAAGCGGACTCCTATCCGAACCGGCTGTCCGGTGGGCAGAAGCAGCGCGTGGCCATCGCGCGGGCCCTCGCCATGGACCCCGAAGTGATGCTCTTCGACGAGCCGACGTCCGCGCTGGACCCGGAGGTCGTCCACGACGTCCTCGACGTCATGACCGACCTCGCCAAGGACGGCATGACCATGGTCGTGGTGACGCACGAGATGGGCTTCGCCCGCAAGGTGGCGGACAGGGTCGTCTTCATCGACGGCGGAAAGATCGCCGCGGACCTGCCACCGGAGGAGTTCTTCTCCGACGGGAACGACAACGAGCGGATACGCACGTTCCTGGCCAAGGTGCTGTAGGCCGTGTCGCGGATGAGCGACTCTGCCGGGGACCGCGAAGACCACACAGGGCGGGAGAAGGCGCCGCCCGCGGTGAAGGAGTTGACGGCATGACGGGCAGCCAGGTGCTGCGGGCGCACGACCGGCCGGTGTCGCGCTGGAAGAACGGTGGTGGTCTGACCCGAGAGGTCGCTGCCGACGCCTCCGGCACGGGTATGGAGGACTTCGTCTGGCGGGTGAGTCTCGCCGACATCGCCCGGAGCGGTCCGTTCTCCTCCTTCGCGGGCGTGGACAGGATCATCACCCTCGTGGACGGGGCGGGGATGGAGCTGATCGTCGACGGTGTCCCGCACACCATCGCCGACGCGTACGAGCCCTATTCCTTTCGGGGTGACGCGGTCACCGACTGCCGGCTGCTCTCGGGGCCCGCTGTCGATCTCAACGTGATGACGCGGCGCACCCGGGCGACGGCGCACGTCCGAATGGCGCGGGAGGGGTTCTCCGTCATCCCGCGGACCGGGGTCCTGGTCCTCGTGATCGCCTTGACGGGCACGGTGGGCGTCGAGGAGTCCGGCGTCACCCTCGACCGGTTCGACGCCGTCCTGTTCTCGGACCGGGACGCCGGCACCCTTCGCGTCGACGGGGTGGCGGCGGTCATCACCGTCACCACCGCTTCCGGCTCGCCCGGGACGTGACCGGGG
The DNA here is from genome assembly GCF_018883605.1 of Streptomyces niphimycinicus. Classification (GTDB taxonomy): domain Bacteria; phylum Actinomycetota; class Actinomycetes; order Streptomycetales; family Streptomycetaceae; genus Streptomyces; species Streptomyces niphimycinicus. Next base: position 23,952 of record NZ_JAHLEM010000045.1, read on the forward strand.
CGGCATGCGAAGTGCCGCTCCCCACCGCGGAATCGGGCTCCGGTGCGGCCATGCGGGCCGACGGTGGATCCGGGCCCGCCCGGCGTCCGGCGCAGGTGACCGCGCCGGACGCCGGGTGCGGCCGGGGAGCGGGGCGTCAGGTCTTGCGTCAGGTCTTGGCGTCAGGTCTTGCGCAGATCGGGGGCGGGGACCCCGATGAGCAGCTCGCGCAGGGCATTCCAGGCCGTACGCAGAGCGCGGGTGACCGCCGGCGGGTCGCTGCCCATGATCCGCGCCCACGCTCCGCAGTCGTCGGGCAGCACGCTCACGCCGAAGGCCGGGCCGGTGGTCAGCAGAGCCTCGTGCAAGGCGTCGGCGACCCGCGCCGCGGGGGCGAGCGGAGTGACCGCGTAGAGCGTGGCCATCAGATCGTGCCCGCCGAAGACCGCCGGGCCGGTCACCGAGCCCGGTTCGCGCGGATCCAGGCGGACGGTGTCGACCACCACCGGCTCGCCGTCGGGACGCATGATCTCCAGGTCGCTGAAGAGCAGGCGGTAGGCGTGCCGTTCGCCCCGGGCCAGCCGCCCGGCCGCGATCGTCTCGCCCAGCACCACGGTGGCCGTGGGGTCGGCGGTCACCCGGGTCTGCTGGTAGAAGCGGGCATCCCGGTACGGGATCAGCGGGTCGGGCAGGTACTCGACGTAAGCGTGGGCGGCGGCGGTGAGGTGGACGACCTGGGTGGCGTGGTCGAACTCCATCCGGTGCAGCTTGGTGGCGGCCTGCGTCGTCAGATGTACGGCGGTCCCGGGGCCGCACTCGATGTCGACACGGTTGCGGTCGGCCTGGACGATGCCGCCGCCGGTGGACATGAGGTAGGTCACCGGCAGGTCCGGCCGCCGCGGGTCCACATACAGCGGCCGCATGATCTGGAGCGGGGACTTCTGGTAGCGGTGGACCAGTTCGCTGCGGTCGCCGACCCGCGCATAGCCCAGTTCGAGCAGGCCGACCTTGCCGGGGCGCCCGGCGGCCAGGGTGTCCGGAGTGCCGGTCAGTTCGAGCATCCGGGCCGGTACCCGCCGGGGTTCGTAATGTGCGGGGTGCAGCCGCGCGGGCGCCTCGGTCATGCGGAAGCCGCCTCCTGGCCGATCTGCCCGGCGGCCTCCTGGGCCAGCAGGAAGTCGGCGATGGTGTCCAGGCCCACTCCGGTCAGGGAGTTGGTGAGCACCACCGGCCGGCCCTGCCGGACGTGGTGGGCGTCCGACTCCATCCGGTCCAGGTCGCATCGCACATACTGGGCGATGTCGATCTTGTTGATGACGAGCAGCTCGCACTCGGTGATGCCCGGACCCCGCTTGCGGGGCATCTTGTCGCCCTCCGCGGTGTCCAGCACGAACAGGAAGAGGTCGACGAGTGCCGGGCTGAAGGTGAGCGTCAAGTTGTCGCCGCCGCTCTCGAAGAGCAGCGTGTCCACCTCGGGGAAGCGCTCCAGGATCTCGTCGGCCGCGGCCTGGTTCATCGTCGGGTCGTCCCGGACCGCGGTGTGCGGGCAGGCTCCGGTCTCGACACCGACGATGCGGTCCGCGGCGAGGATCCCGTCCAGGGTGCGCCGCACATGGGCGGCGTCCTCCGTGGTGTAGATGTCGTTGGTGATGACGGCGGGAGTCCGGCCGCGGGCGATCAGCACCGGGACGAGCGCCTCGATCAGCGCGGTCTTGCCGGAGCCGACCGGCCCGGCGATGCCGACGCGCAGCACGCCGTCCTTCGGGCGCCGGATCAACTCGTCGTGGTCATGGTGGTGGTGGGAGCCTCGGACCTGTGTGGGGTCGTGCATGGTGATTCCTTGTCCGCAGTGGGGGTGTCTTGTCGGTGGCAGGCAGGGCGGGCCGGGGCGCTAGCTCGCGAACAGCCGTGCCTCGGCCCGTTCGTGACGGCCGGCCATGATGTCGGCCACGGGGACGCTTCCGCCGAGGTCGGCCAGGTCCCGGTCCAGCGCCGCCGCCACGGTCTCCTCGATGACGGGGGTGGCGCCGTGGAGTACGACCTGGGCCCGGCGGTGATCGGTGAGCCGCAGTCGCAGGGCCGCACCCACGAAGCTGGCCGCGAAGGCGAACAGCTCGCAGGTGACGGCCTGGCGCGTGGTGAGGCCGTTCGCCGCGTGGACGACGCCGGCCACGACCGGCTGGCAGCCGCGCACCGCACCCTCCCGGTGCAGCGTGCGGTACCGCTCGAGCTGCGGCGTCCCGTAGACCTCGCCGGCCAGGTCGAGCAACTGCCGTCCGGTGCGGACGGCGGCCTGCCGGGCCTCCCGGCCCAGCTTGGTCGCGTACAGCCGCCGTTCCACGGCCACCACCGCGTCCCAGTCGTCCGCCGCCACCGCGCGGTGGGTGAGGGCGAGGGCGGTCGCGTCGGCCGGCCCCGCGCTGTGGCGGAGCAGGTCGTGGAGGAGGGCGGGCAGGCTGCGCGGGGTGACCGCACGGGCCTGCTGGAAGCCCTCCAGTCCGTGGGAGAGGGTGTAGTAGCCGCTGGGGAAGGCCGAGTCGGTGAGCTGGAGCCCGGTCAGCAGGGCCGCGACCGGCATCGGTTCGTTCACGCTGGGTTTCCGTTCCTGCCGGGTGGCCGTCGGCCGAGGTCGGGCCGCGGGGTCCGCGGGGCACGCGAGCGCCCCAACGGACCGTCCTTCGGGGTGCGTCAGACGATGTAGAAGAGCTGGTTGAGCGGGAGGCGCTCGGCCGGTTCGATGGTGGCGGGCTCGCCGTCGACGGTGACCTTGTAGGTCTCCGGGTCCACCTCGATCCGCGGCAGCGCGTCATTGCGGACCATGTGCTGCTTGCCGACGGTCCGGCAGCGCCGCACGGGCTCGATCCGCCGCCCGAGGCCCAGTTCGCCGGGGACGCCGGCGGCGATGGCCGCCTGGGACATGAAGGTGACGGACGTACGCTGCCGGGCGCGGCCGAAGCTGCCGAACATGGGCCGGTAGTAGACCGGCTGAGGCGTCGGCAGGGAGGCGTTGGGGTCGCCCATCAGGGCCCAGTTCACCATGCCGCCCTTGACGATCAGCTTGGGCTTGGCGGCGAAGGAGTTGATCGGCCAGAGCACGATGTCGGCGAGCTTGCCGGGCTCGAGCGAGCCGATCACATCGGAGGCGCCCACCGCGATCGCCGGGTTGATGGTGAGCTTCGCCAGATAGCGCAGCACACGCGCGTTGTCGTTGCGGGAGCTGTCCTCGGCGAGCGCACCGCGCACCTCCTTGCAGTGGTGCGCGGTCTGGAAGGCACGGGCGAAGGACTCGCCGACGCGGCCCATGGCCTGGGAGTCGGAGGAGAAGATGCTGATCACGCCGAGGTCGTGCAGTACCGTCTCGGCCGCGATGGTCTCGGCGCGCACCCGGCTGTCGGCGAAGGAGACGTCCTCGGGGATGTTGCGGGACAGATGGTGGCAGACCATCACCATGTCCAGCAGCTCGTCCACCGAGTTGATGGTGTACGGCAGGGTGGGGTTGGTGGAGGCCGGCAGGACGTTGGGCTCGCCGGAGACCCGCATGATGTCGGGGGCGTGACCGCCGCCCGCACCCTCGGTGTGGAAGGTGTGGATGGTCCGGCCGTCGATCGCGGACAGGGTGTCCTCGAAGAAGCCGCCCTCGTTGAGGGTGTCGGTGTGGATGGCGAGCTGGACGTCGTGCTCGTCGGCGACCCGCAGCGCGTTGTCGATGGTGGCCGGAGTGGCGCCCCAGTCCTCGTGCACCTTCAGACCGGCCACGCCCGCCTCGACCTGCTCGCGCAGCGCCTCGGGCAGGCTGCCGTTGCCCTTGCCGAGCAGACCCACGTTGACCGGCAGCTCCTCGACGGCCTCCAGCATCCGCTGGATGTTCCACGGGCCGGGGGTGCAGGTGGTGCCGTTGCTGCCGTCGGTCGGCCCGGTGCCGCCGCCGAAGAAGGTGGTGATGCCGTTGGACAGGCCCTCCTGGGCCTGCTGGGGCGAGATGAAGTGGATATGGGTGTCGACGCCGCCGGCGGTGGCGATCAGGTGCTCACCGGATATGACCTCGGTGCCGGGGCCGATGACCAGCTTGGGGTCGACACCGTTCTGCACATGCGGGTTGCCCGCCTTGCCCACCCCGACGATCAGTCCGTCCCGGACCCCGATGTCGCCCTTGACGACGCCCAGCACCGGGTCGAGGACCACCACATTGGTGATCACCAGGTCCAGCGCACCCTCGCGGTGGAGCGCGGCGGGGTCCTGGGCCATGCCGTCGCGGATGGCCTTGCCGCCGCCGTAGACGGCCTCGTCGCCGTAGGAGCCGGCGTTGTGGTCGTACTCGACCTCGACGACCAGGTTGGTGTCGGCGAGGTGGAACCGGTCGCCCACGGTGGGGCCGAACAGGTCCGTGTACTGCTTGCGCGGGATGATCGCCATCAGTGGTCGGCTCCCTCGTTCTCGGTGTCGGCGTTGCCGCCGGTGTCGGCGAATCCCAGTTCTCCGGCGCGGCGCAGCGCGGCGCGCCGGGTGTCGTCGGCGTTCAGGCCGCCGTCCACGAGTCCGGCGAAGCCGATGAGCCGCCGGCTTCCGCCGAAGGCGACCAGCTCGACCTCGCGGGTGTCGCCGGGCTCGAAGCGGACGGCGGTGCCGGACGGGATGTCCAGGTGCATGCCGTACGCGGCTTCGCGGTTGAACCGCAGCGCGCGGTTGACCTCGAAGAAGTGGTAGTGGGAGCCGATCTGGACGGCGCGGTCACCGGTGTTGGCGACCGTCAGACCGACCTTGGCCCGACCGGGGTTGATCTCCACGGGGTCGTCCCCGTAGAGGTAGTGGGCTCCACCCGACATCGTCGTCTCCTTGTCTCAGGCGGGGATTCAGGCGGTGATTCAGGCGGCTTCAGGGCCGATGGGGTCGTGGCAGGTGACCAGCTTCGTCCCGTCCACGAACGCGGTCTCGACCTGGAGGACGGTGAGCATCTCGCGTACCCCGGGCATGACGTGGTCGGCCGTGACGACCTTGCGGCCCAGCTCCATGCACTCGGCCACCGTGTGGCCGTCGCGGGCGGCTTCCAGGACGGCCTCGGTGATCAGGGCGGCGGCCTCGGTGTAGTTGAGCTTGGTGCCCCGGTCCCTGCGGCGCCGGGCCAGGTCGGCCACCACATAGACATGGAGCTTGTCGATTTCGCGCGGTGCGAGGTTCATTGGTGTCACTTCGCTTTCTCTGACGAGATGCCCGGCCGGTCCAAGGCTGGAGCGGCCGCCAGGAAGAGCCAGGTCGTCACGACGAACGGCCAGGTGAAGGGAGATCCGCCGGAGGGCTGGGCGAATGCCTGCCAGGCGGCGGTGAAGGGGACCGAGGCCACGGCGGCGAGCGCGGCGTACCCCGCGGTCCACGGAGTGAGGGTCAGGAAGGTGGCGGCCAGTGCGATGGCGACGAGCACCGCGTTGTAGCCGTAGAGCCCCTCGCCGATCCGGTCGGCGGGCAGGCCCATGGCGCAGGCGGTCAGGATCGCGACGGCGCTGCCGCAGGCGGCGGCGACGGCGGCGACCCGGGAGGTGATGAGCAGTCCGGCGAGCAGGATCAGGCCCGCGTACCACTTGTCGAGGAAGAAGACCTGACCGAGGTTGTTGCAGAACGCGTGGCCGAGTTCCGTGGCCGACAAGGTGGTTGCCCCGTCGCCGGGAAGCGGTGGTGCGGCGGCGGGCGGCGCGGTCGGCAGGGCGATCGCCAGCACCCCGGCGACCAGGCAGAACGGGGCCGTCAGCGCGGGCAGTCCGATGCGGCCCAGCAGATGGCCGACCGCCGCGCTCAGCACCGTGCAGACCGCCGCGGCGAGGATGGCGAGCAGTGCGGTCCGCCAGGAGGCGCCGAGCCGGACGACTATGGCGATGCTGGTCAGGCAACCGCAGTAGCCTTCCAGCCCGTTGGCCAGACCGTCCCGGTCGGCGCCCAGTAGGAATGCGGCCACGGTGGACGCCGCCGCGCCGAGCAGGCCGTACACGCCGATCCGCCAGCCGCCCGCGAACAGCGCGACGGTGAAGAATAAGCCGGTCCACGGGCTCGCGCTGAGCGCCACCTGGGCGACGCCCCGCATCGGTATCCGTCCCACATCGGCCGGAGTCCAGCGTCCCGGCTGCGACACCTGCCCTGTCGTAGGCATGACTTTCCCCCTGACGGGAACATGACGAATTCACCAGCACCCCTTGAACCGAAGGGGGCCAAGCTTGATCAACAACTTGTTTCGGAGCCTACGCCCGGAATTGCGAGGCGCGTCGGCGGGAGTTGGTGATCATGTGAGTGCACAGTGAAATCGCCGCTGATGGTGCGGCATTCGCGTGCGGGCCGGGTTGCCCAAGTCTTGACTTGGTTGGAGAGGTTTTGGCACTACCGAGGTGAAAATTCGACCAAGCGGAGTCGGCAAAGTCCCCCCGCACTCACCGCTGTTCCGAGCGGGCGTGAATTCCGTGGGACGGCCGTTTCGCAGGCGGCGCCCGAGTCGGCTGGTCAGGGCGATCGGGATCGACACCCTCCCGGCCGGGCACGGCGCCGCGAACCGCCACACTTCCTCGTCCGGCACCCCGGCAGGCGCCAGGTAATTCCTCGCCCGGTTCGCTTGTGACGGCTTCACCTGATCTCTTGCGAGGAAGCCCCTGTGTTCAGGGATCCGTTGGGAATCCGCAAACCGATGGTGTGATGCTGCTCAAGCGGCGAGTTCGAGGCGGTCCGGGTGAGTGGTTCTGGTCCCGCCGAGCGGAATTGCGGTCAGCCGGGCATCGAGTCGGATGAGTCGGATGATGTTGATCGCGGTGGCGGCGAGTATGTCGCCGAGGTGGGTTTGGGGCAGGCCGGTGCAGCGGGTCCGGCGGGTGCGAGTGGGGCGGACAGCCCGGCCGGCAGCGCCTCGGCGGCCGGCAGCCGCAGCTTGAACAGGGCACCGCCCTCGGGTGCCGCCCGGACGGCCAGGGTGCCACCGTGGCGCACCGCCACGTCCCGCGCGATGGCGAGGCCGAGCCCGGCCCCGCCATCGTCGCGGCTGCGGGCGTCGTCGAGCCGTACGAACCGCTCGAAGATCCGCTCCCGCTCGCCCTCGGGCACCCCCGCCCCGTCGTCCGCGACCTCCAGCACCGCCCACCGGCCCTCCTCGCGCACCGCCACCCGCACCCCTCCCTGGGCATGCCGCTGCGCGTTGTCGACCAGATTGCCCAGCACCCGGGCGAGCTGCCCGCGCGAGCCCGACACCGCCACCGGAGCCACCTCCGCACGCACCGGCACCCGGTCCCCCAGCCGCTGGGCCAGCTCCTCGCGCACCAGCGCGTCCAGCGCCACCGACGCGTGGGCGGGCCGCTCCCCCGCGTCCAGCCGGGCCAGCAGCAGCAGATCGGCCGCCAGCCGCTGGAGCCGCACCACGTCCTCCACCGCGCCGTCCAGGTCCAGCAGCTCCGGATGGGCGGCGCCCACCTCCAACTGGGTGCGGAGCGAGGCCACCGGGGAGCGCAGCTCATGGGAGGCGTCGGCCACGAAGGCCCGCTGCCGCTCGACCGACGCCTCCAGCGCCGTGAGCGTCTCGTTGGTGGTCCGGGCCAGCCGCGCCACCTCGTCATACGACCCCGGCACGGGCACCCGCCGGGACAGATCCGTACTCGCCGTGATGGCGGCCATCTCCCGCCGGATGCCCTCCACGGGCCGCAGCGCGCGCCGGGTCACCAGCCAGGTCACCCCGGCCACGACCACCAGCAGCAGCGGCAGCCCGATCAGCATCGCCTGCCGCACGGTGCCCACCGCGCCCTGCTCGGTGGCCAGCGGGGCGCCCGCGTAGATGGTGACGTCCTCACCGCGGGCGTCGGTGACCTCCAGGGCCGCCCAGCGGTACTCCGCGGTCTCGCCGTCGATCCGGGCCGTACCGGCGCTGTACTCCGGGGTCGAGGAGACCTCCCCCGCGCCGTCGTCATCATCGTCCTCGCCGGGCGCCGGAACCGGCCGCACCGAGGAACTGCCGGTGCCCGTCACGGCCTGGAGATCGTCACTGACCGCGCGCACCCGGTGGTCCTCGTCCACGATCTGCACCGGGGTGTCGTCCCCGAGGTCCAGCTCCCGGTACGCCACCCCACCGGCGACCTTCGAGGCGACCGCCCGGGCGGTCGCCCCGGCATCCACCTCGGCCCGGTCCGCCAGATTGCTCCGCAACACCCCGAGCACCGCGAGCCCCGCGGCCACCAGCGCCACCGCGACCACCACGGTCGCACCCAGCGCCGCCCGCGCCCGTACGGAACCGAAGACCTTACCCACGGAGCCGGTACCCCGCTCCCCGCACCGTCTCGATCAACCCGGCGCCCAGCTTGCGGCGCAGCGCGCTGATGTACACCTCGACGATATTGGGGTCGCCGTCGTACGCGAAGTCCCAGACATGCTCCAGGATCTCGGCCTTGGAGACCACGTCCCCCGGCCGCAGCGCCAACTGCTCCAGTACGGAGAACTCCTTGGCGGTCAGCGCGATCTCACCACCACCCCGCTCCACCCTGCGCGCACCCCGGTCCACCGACAGCTCCCCGATCCGCACCACCGGTGAGGCCCCGGCCCCCCGCCGCCGCAACAGCGCCCGCACCCGGGCCACCAGCACCACGTACGAGAACGGCTTGGTCAGATAGTCGTCGGCGCCGGTATCGAGCCCC
>NZ_JAHLEM010000450.1 GCF_018883605.1 Streptomyces niphimycinicus
CAGCGCCGGGCAGGCGCCTGGTCCCGCGTCCCGCCCCGCCGCCCCCGTGCGGCCGTTCCCCCGTCCGATTGGGGTCAGCTCTCGCCGCCCCGCCCGGTGCCGCCCTTCTCCTCGTCCTGCTCGGCGAGGATGAGATACAGCCGCTTGCGCGACTCATTGATCACGGAGACGGCCTTCTGCCGCTGCTCCGCGCTGCCGGTGCGCCAGACCTGGGAGAACGCCTCCATCAGCCCGAAGCCGGCCTGGCGGACCTCCTGCATGGCCTCCCAGTCGATACCGCGCCCGGCCTCCTCCCACGGGGCCGCGGGCCCCGCGTCGGCCTCGGTGCGGCCGGTGTCGGTGAGCGCGAAGAGCTTCTTGCCGCCCTCGCTCTCGCTGCCGATCAGCCCCTCGTCCTCGAGCAACTGAAGCGTGGGATACACCGAGCCGGGGCTGGGCCGCCAGGCTCCGCCGCTGCGCTCGGCGATCTCCTGAATCATCTCGTAGCCGTGCATCGGGCGGTCCTTCAGCAGGGCCAGGATCGAGGCGCGCACATCGCCGCGCCGCGCCCGCCCACGCGGCCCTCGGCCACCGGGTCCGCCGCGGCCACGGCCGCCGAACGGGGGCCCGCCGAAGGGGCCTTCGAAACCGGGGCCGAACGGGCCGAATGCCGCGCGCCGCCCCTCACCCTCACCCCGGCCGCGGTGGCCGGGTCCGCGGTGTTCACGTCCATGTCCTTGGGAACGCATCGTGACGCTCCTTTCTATCGTCGATCCATCACGACACTTCAACGATATATCGGAACCGATCGGATGCCAACCCCTTTGGCTCGCCGATGCCGCCCCGCGCGCGCACCCGCCGACCCCGACCGCCGCTCCCCGCGAGGTGCCACCCGCGGGTGATTGGCCATGGCTGCCCCGCCGCCCGCCGCCTACGGTCGGCGCTATGCGGATACGTATCGTCGACGCGTTCACCGAGCGCCCCTTCGCCGGCAACCCGGCCGGGGTCGTCCTCCTCGACACCGACGCCTTCCCGGACGACGGCTGGCTCCAGCGGGTCGCCTCGGAGGTCAACCTGGCCGAGACCGCCTTCGCCCACCCGCTCCCCGAGGCCGCGGAGGCGGACTGGGCGCTGCGCTGGTTCACCCCTGTCACCGAGGCGCCCATGTGCGGCCACGCCACGCTCGCCACCACCCATGTCCTGAAGACCACGGGGGCCGCGACCGGCACGGTCCGCTTCGCCACCCTCAGCGGGGTCCTGTCGGCGACGGCCGACGACGCCGGCTCGATCACGCTGGACTTCCCCACGGCCGCACTGACCGCACTCCCGGCCTCCCAGCAGGCGGCCGAGGTCGCCGGAGCCCTCGGCGCCGAGATCGTGTCCGCCCATCACGCGGGCCCGCATATCGACGATCTGCTGATCGAGCTGGCCGACGAGAAGACCGTGCGCGCCCTGACTCCCGACCTCGCCGCGCTCAAGCGGATCAGCCACCGGGGCGTCATCGCGACCGCGGCCGCCGAGGACCCCACGCGCGGCTACGACTTCGTCTCGCGGATGTTCGCCCCGGCCGTCGGCATCGACGAGGACCCGGTCACCGGCAGCGCGCACACCGCGCTCGCGCCCTACTGGTCCGCCCGGTTCGGCCGCGATGAGCTGACCGGATTGCAGGTGTCCGCGCGCACCGGCCTGGTCCGCACCGTGCTGCGCGGCGACCGTACGCTGCTGACGGGCGGCGCCGTCACCGTCATCGACGGCGAGCTGCTGGCCTGAGACCCCTCGGTCGCGGCGGCGGGTGGGTCAGGCCGTGGGCAGCCAGTCCACCCGCCCCGCCAGCAGGGCGTAGCCGACGAAGGCCACGATGTCGATCAGCGCATGCGCGGCGACCAGCGGCCCGACCCGCCCCCAGCGGCGGTAGAGCAGCACGAAGATCACGCCCATCGCCAGGTTGCCGAAGAAGCCGCCGATCCCCTGGTAGAGGTGGTACGAGCCGCGCAGCACCGAGCTGGCCAGCAGGGCGGCCATCGGGGTCCAGCCCAACTGCCCGAGCCTGCGCAGCAGATAGCCGACCACGATCACCTCCTCCAGCACCGCGTTCTGCACGGCGGAGGCGATCAGTACGGGGATCTTCCACCACACATCGGGCAGCGACTCGGGCACCACCGTCAGATTGCCCCCGGCCGCCCGCGCCCCCAGATACAACAGCAGCCCGGTGCCGCCGATCGCGGCCGCGACCGTGGCGCCCCAGGCCAGGTCGAACCGCGGCCGGTCGCGGTCGAAGCCGATCGCCCGCAGCCCGGTGCCCTCGCGCAGCAGCAGGTGGGCCACGAGCGCGACCGGCACCAGCGCGGTCGAGATGCCGAAGAGCTGCCAGGCGAGATCCAGCCAGGGCCGCCCCGGCGCTGCGGAGGAGTTGAGATTGGCCGTCTGGTCCTTGAGCCCGCCCGGTCTGGTCACCGAGCCGATAAAGCTGATCAGTGCGGACAGCCCGCTCGCGCCGAGGGACAGCGCCAGCACGAGCAGCGTCTCATTGCGCAGCATCCGCCGCGAGAGCCCGCCCTCGACCGGGGCATCCGCGCCCCGCGCCTGTGACCGCACTCCTGTCCCCACTTCCGCTTGTCCGCCTCATCGGGTGCACCCGACCCGCTCACCGGACAATACGGTGTCATGGCCGACGGTGTGGGCGTCACCCGGAGAGATCGGTGGGCCAGGTGTGCACCGGTGCGTCGGTCCGCATCAGGGCGCAGTAGCGGCGGGTCATGGCCGCGAGCGCGGCGTCCCGGTCCAGCCCGCCGGCCAGCGCGCGGTGGTAGGTGGCCGTCTGCCAGGACGCTCCGTTGACCCGCAGCTTGCAGCGCTCCTCGATCACGCCGAGGTAGCGGTCGCGGTCGGCGGGCTCCACGCCCCAGGAGTCGAGGCCGGAGGCGGCGAGCGGCAGCAGTTCCTCGCGGACCAGCCGTACGGCGGAGGTGCGGGCCAGGGAGGCCGAGCGGCCGGATTTGGGCCACTGGAGGACCGCGTCGATGCCGTGCCGGCAGGCCGCGTCGAAGTTGGCGGCGGCGGCCGCGAACGGCAGCCTGGTCCACACCGGGCGGGACTCCTCGGCGAGCGCCCTGACCAGTCCGTAGTAGAAGGCGGCGTTGGCGATGACATCGGTGACGGTGGGCCCCGCCGGGAGCACGCGGTTCTCCACGCGCAGATGCGGCACACCGTCCACGACGTCGTAGACGGGCCGGTTCCAGCGGTAGATCGTGCCGTTGTGCAGCGCCAGTTCCTGGAGCTCGGGCACCCCGCCCTCGTCCAGCACTCGCAACGGGTCCTCGTCCTCGCCGGTAGAGAGCAGCGGCGGAAAATAGCGCAGGTTCTCCTCGAACAGCTCGTAGGCGGAGTCGATCCAGCGCTCGCCGAACCAGGTGCGCGGGCGCGCCCCCTGTGCGGCGATCTCCGGCGGACGCACATCGGTGGCCTGGAGGAACAGCGGCGGCCGGGATTCGCGCCATGCCTCATGGCCGAAGACGAAGGGGGAGTTGGCGCCCATGGCGATCTGGACGGCGGCCACCGCCTGCGCCGCGTTCCACGCGTCCGCGAAGCGCCCCGGGGTGACCTGAAGATGGAGCTGGACGGAAGTGCAGGCCGCCTCGGGGGCGATGGAGGCGCTGGCGTAGGTGAACCGCTCACGGCCCTCGATGTCGATGAGGAAATCCTCGCCGCGGGCGGCCAGCATCTGCTCGTTGAGGAGTTTGTAACGGTCGTCATAGGAGAGGCTCGTGGATCCCAGATCGTCCGCGGCGAGGGTCGGCAGAATTCCGATCATCACGATCTCGGAGGACACTTCCCGCGCCTTGCGATCGGCATATGACAAACCGGTTCGGAGCTCTTCCGAGAGCTGATCGAGAACGCGTCCGCGCAAACGGTGGGGCACGATGTTTACTTCAAGATTGCACTGCCCGAGTTCGGTCTGGAAATCATGACTCCCGATGCGCTCCAGAACCTCCGCGTTCATCATCCTCGGTAGTCCGTCGGCCCCGGCGAGATTCAGCTCGATCTCCAGCCCCATCAGATTCCTCGGGCGGTCGAATCGCTTGTCGGCCAGGAGCCGGCCCAGTCCGTCGAGGCACTGCCGCAACCAGACGCGCTGCCGTCGCCGGCCGGACGGGTCGAACTCACCGGCTATGAGCTTGTCCCCCATCGAAGCGTCCCTCCTCGAGTGGATCATCGGTGCCAGCCGTCTGCACACCACGCTCGATGATGCCCACCAATGTGATCGATAACGCCCCGCGATCCTCACCCAGCCAGTAGGCTCTCCGGAACTGCTCATTGCGCCGGAAAATGGGACCGGCGAGTTCCAGCCTACCGCGCCGGCCGCAAAATGCCAGGTCATATCCGTTCATCTAGCACAGAATCGGGGAAAATCCCCGCCTTCCCGCGGTCTGGATAACCTCTTGTCGGCAATGCGGGCAGCGGCTAGATGAAACACAACGGGAACACTTGTCGTATAAACTCGGCTAACGAGGCAGAGAGATAAGGCCCGAACGGTCTGTTCCGGTTCCCCTCTGACCCGTGTTCCACCGACAGCGCCGCCCAAACCCGGCCCGCTATCGCTTCACCGTGTCTCCAAGCGAGAGGCGACCCACCATGCCGCTGCATGTGCCCCAGGCCCCCGCGCCCGCCCTGCGCAGCGTCCTCACGGCCCTTGACTCCCCCACCGCCGTCCGCGAGGCCCGCACCCCGGTACTCTCCACGCTCACCGGCCCCTTCGAACCCGAACTCCCGCTCCCCGTCCATGTCCTGGACGACATCACCACCGCCGACGGTCCGCCGAGCACCCGGCTCACCGGCTGGCGCTTCCTGATCCGCGACGGCGACCGTACGGTGGCCGCCGCCGAGGCGATGCTCACCGCAGACGGCTGGGCCTTCTCACACTTTTCCGAGGGCCCCTATGTCCGCTCGGCCGAACTCGCCCTGAGCCAGGCCGAGTCGCTGCCCTCGGCGTACCAACCGCGGCTGCTGTCCATCCCCGAGCTCTACATGGTCACGCTCTGGCTGCACGGCGACCTGACGGCATCCGGCGCCGAAGGCGGCCTCGGCGCGGGGGACCTGTTGGTGCCGCTCGCCCCGGCACCACCGGGGATCGCGCCCCACCGGGCGCATCGCGCAACCGATCTGCTGCCGGTTCTCACCCATCGGCTCACCCGGGCTCCCTTGCTTGGCTCACCCGCCTGACCTGGGCCTCCATCAGGTTGGGAGCGCCCCGTGACCGCCGGGTCACGGGGCGCTCCGCAGCATCCTCGTAACAGTCCTGCGGCGATGAACCGTCCGGACGGGTGATGCGTCATTATCTAGCGAGACCGGTACCGCGAAATCCCTGCGGATTCCAGGCCGCAGGGCAACACTGGAGCAATCGACCGACTCAAAACTACGGGGGGCGGCCATGAACGCCGCAGCGAGCCGCAGGACATTCACCACTCCGCAGCGAAAGAACCCTGTCATGTGCCAGCATCAACCACCCTGCCCGTCAGCCGACTCCGCCGACCGGGAGGCCGCCCATCTGGTGGCGCACCATCCGGAGCAGGGATGGAGCCTGCTGTGCAATGGCGTCCTGCTCTTCGAGGACACCGGTGAGCTGCTGCCGGACGGGCGCGTCATCGCACCGTGCCGGCCGCGGGGTTCCGAGCACATCGTCACCGCGGCCTGACCGCCGCACACGCCGTCACCACGGTCTGATCCACCGTCGACGGCACGTACCCGCAGGGGCCGGCCCGGCGTATCCGCCGCACCGGCCCCATTGACGCGTTTGCCGCATTTGCCGAGGGGAAACCCCTCAGCTCTCGTAGGACTCCAGCGGCGGGCAGGAGCAGACGAGGTTACGGTCCCCGTAGGCCCCGTCGATCCGCCGCACCGGCGGCCAGTACTTGTCGGCCGCCGAGACCCCGGCCGGGAAGACCGCTTCCTCCCGGGAGTACGGGCGGTCCCACTCCCCGGTCAGCGACGCCGCCGTATGCGGGGCGTTCCGCAGCGGGTTGTCCTCCTTGGCCCACTCGCCGGAGCCGACCTTCTCGATCTCGGCCCGGATGGCGATCATCGCCTGGCAGAACCGATCCAGCTCCGCCAGATCCTCGCTCTCGGTCGGCTCGATCATCAGCGTCCCCGCGACCGGGAACGACATCGTGGGCGCGTGGAAGCCGTAGTCGATCAGGCGCTTGGCCACATCGTCGACCGTCACGCCGGTGGCCTTCGTCAGCGGCCGCAGATCCACGATGCACTCATGGGCCACCAGGCCGCCGGGGCCGGTGTAGAGCACCGGGTAGTGCGGCTCGAGACGCTTGGCGACATAGTTGGCGCCGAGCACCGCGACCTGGGTGGCGCGGCGCAGCCCCTCGGCGCCCATCAGCCGGATGTACGCCCAGGAGATCGGCAGGATCCCCGCCGAGCCCCACGGTGCGGCCGAGACCGGGCCGACGCCGGTGGCCGGGCCCGCGGCGGGCTGGAGCGGATGGTTGGGGAGGTAGGGCGCCAGGTGCTCGCGCACCGCGACCGGGCCGACGCCGGGGCCGCCGCCGCCGTGCGGGATGCAGAAGGTCTTGTGCAGGTTCAGATGCGAGACATCGCCGCCGAACCGGCCCGGCTCGGCGAGCCCGACCAGCGCGTTGAGGTTGGCGCCGTCCACGTAGACCTGGCCGCCCGCGTCATGCACGGCCGCGCAGATCTCGGTGATGTGCCCCTCGAACACTCCGTGGGTGGAGGGGTAGGTGACCATCAGCACGGCCAGTTCGGCACCATGCTTCTCGATCTTGGCGCGCAGGTCGCCGGTGTCGATCTCGCCGTCCTCACCGGTCTTGACCACGACGACCTTCATACCGGCCATCACGGCACTGGCGGCGTTGGTGCCGTGCGCCGAGGACGGGATCAGGCAGACGGTGCGCTGGGGGTCCCCGTTGGCCCGGTGGTACGCGCGCACCGCGAGCAGTCCGGCCAGCTCGCCCTGGGATCCGGCGTTCGGCTGCAAGGAGACCTTGTCATAGCCGGTGACCTCGGCCAGCCGCTCCTCCAGCTCACGGATCAGGGTCAGATAGCCCTGGGCCTGCTCGGCCGGTGCGAAGGGGTGCAGCGCGCCGAACTCGGGCCAGGTGACCGGCTCCATCTCGGTGGTCGCGTTGAGCTTCATGGTGCAGGAGCCGAGCGGGATCATGCCCCGGTCCAGGGCGTAGTCCCGGTCGGCCAGCCGCCGCAGATAGCGCAGCATGGCCGTCTCGGAGCGGTGCTGGTGGAAGACCGGGTGGGCCAGATAGCCGTCGTGGCGCAGCAGGGCCGCGGGCAGCGCGTCCGGCGCCGCGGCGTCCAGCTCGTCGATGCCGGGGATCCCGGCGGCGTCGCCGTTTCCGCCGTCCACCCCGAAGGCGGACCACACGGCGGCGAGCTGCGCACGGGCGGTGGTCTCGTCGCAGGCGATGCCGACGTGGTCGGCGTCGGTCAGCCGCAGGTTGACCCCGGCCTCCCGGCCCGCGGCGACGACCTCGGCGGCCCGGCCCGGCACCCGCGCGGTGAGGGTGTCGAAGAACGCGCCGTGCACCACCTCGACCCCGCCGGCCCGCAGCCCCTCGGCGAGCACGGAGGCGTAGCGGTGGGTGCGGCGGGCGATCGCGGCGAGCCCGTCCGGGCCGTGGTAGACGGCGTACATCCCGGCCATCACGGCCAGCAGCACCTGGGCGGTGCAGATGTTGCTGGTGGCCTTCTCCCGGCGGATGTGCTGCTCACGGGTCTGAAGCGCCAGCCGGTACGCCTTGTCGCCGTCGGCGTCCACGGAGACCCCGACCAGCCGGCCGGGAAGGCTGCGGGCGTAGGCGTCGCGCACCGCCATGAAGCCGGCGTGCGGTCCGCCGAAGCCCATCGGGACGCCGAATCGCTGGCTGTTGCCCACCGCGATGTCCGCGCCCAGCTCACCGGGCGAGGTGAGCAGGGTCAGCGCGAGCAGATCGGCGGCGACGGTGACGACGGCGCCCAGCTCATGGGCGCGCTCGATGACCGGGCGCGGATCGCGCACCACGCCGGAGGCACCCGGGTACTGCACCAGCACGCCGAAGACCCCGCGCTCGGCGATCTCGTCCGGAATGCCCTCGGCCAGATCGGCGACGACGACCTCGACACCGGTCGGCTCGGCGCGGGTCCGCAGGACCGCGACGGTCTGCGGCAGACAGTCGGTGTCGACCAGGAAGACACCGTCCTTGACCTTGCCGACGCGCCGCGACAGCGCCATCGCCTCGGCGGCCGCGGTGGCCTCGTCCAGCAGTGAGGAACCGGCCGTGGGCAGCCCGGTCAGATCGGCGACGACCGTCTGGAAGTTGAGCAGGGCCTCGAGCCGGCCCTGGGAGATCTCCGGCTGATAGGGCGTGTACGCGGTGTACCAGGCGGGGTTCTCCAGCACATTGCGCAGGATCACCGGCGGGGTGTGGGTGCCGTAGTAGCCGAGGCCGATCATCGACGGCAGCACCTGGTTGCGGTCGGCGAGTCCGCGCAGCTCGGCGATGACCTCCGGCTCGCTGCGGGCCGGAGGCAGCGCGTCCAGCGCCTTGGTGCTCTTTATGACATCCGGTACGGCGGCCTCGGTCAGCTCGTCCAGCGAGCCGAAACCGACGTGGGCGAGCATCTTGGCCTGCGCCTCGCCGTCGGGGCCGATATGGCGCTGCTCGAACGGAGTACCGCGTTCCAAGTCGGAGAGTGCGATGCGATTGGCGGTCATCTGCGGGGGCCTCCTGGTCTGTAACGACCGGCGAGGGGCACCGCGGCGCGGGTGCCCGGACGGCCTCCCCCTCTGTCATCTCAACCTGAGAGCTTCACCGGTCCACATACCGCCTGACCGGTTTTCACCGTCGGTGAGGAGGGGTTCCGGAGCTCTGCTCGCCCGTAGCCCGCCCTGCTTTCCAGAGTGACCTCACCCGCACGGTACGTGTGCCTGAGAGATTCCGGGGAGGGTTTGCTCCTTCGGCGCCTCCGACAGCGTCGGCGGAGGACTCTCCCGCGCGGGGTTTGCAGCCACAGTCAGCGTACCAGCGGTTCTACCGTGGGGGACGGTCGCCGGCGTTCGAGTGGCCGAGCGCGGCGATGTGGCTTTTTGTAGGTATCAATGGCCAATTGCCACCAGTGGGAGAGAGCGTGCAGACCGATATCGACCCGCGGACCCTGATCGGCCGCAAGGCATTCGACCGCGAGGGCTCCAAGATCGGCACCGTGGACGAGGTCTATCTCGACGACGCGACCGGCGAGCCCGAATGGGCGGCGGTACGCACCGGGCTGTTCAGCCGGGACGTCTTCGTACCGCTCGAACCGAGCGAGGTCGTCGGCGACACCCTGCGGGTGCCGTACGACCGGGCGCTGATCAAGGACGCCCCCGACTTCGGCGTCGGCCGCCACCTCTCCCCCGAGCAGGAGTTGCAGCTCTACCACCACTACGGACTGGACGTCACCGGCTGAGAATGGCCCTGCATGCGGCCGGGGGGCGGGGCTTGCGTGTGGGCCGGGGCCTGCTCGTGCCCCGGTGCCTGCCCGCGACCCGGGACCTCGCCGTGACCCGGGAGCTGGCCGTGGCCCGGGCCGCGGCCCTGCATCTGGCCTGGGGCCCGGCCCTGCTCACGGCCCCGGGCCTGCCCCCGCTCGGGTGCGCCGCCCGGTCGCGGGGGCTGTCCATCCACGCCCGCGGCCTGGCCGCCCTGTCTCGCGGCCAGATCATCCGGGCCCTCGGTCCGCTCTGGATCCGGGGCTATGGGCTCCCCCGGGCTCAGGCCCGTTGTCCCCTCCCGGCCCGTGGCCCCGTCCGGGGCCCGATCCAAAACCGCCTCCGAGACCACGTCGGCGCCCAGGCCCGCGGCGTCCGCCGGGATCGAGCCCGCGGCCTCCCCCACGGCTGAGTCCAAGTCCTCGTCCGGTCCCGGGCCCACGTCCGGAGCCCCGCCCGCGTCCGAGCCCGCGACCTCCTCCGGGACCACGTCCAGGTCCGGGATCGCGACCGCCTCCCCGGCCACGTCCGGGACCGACCCCGCGACGTCCTCCGGGACTGCGTCCAGGTCCGGCTCCCGTTCCGAAACCGCCTCCCGGGCTACGCCCGGGCCCGCGGCCTCCTCGAAGCCCAGACCCGGGTCCGTGAACCCCTCCCGGACCACATCGGGGTCCGGGCTCACGGTGGGCTCATGGTCCTTCTCCGGGCCCAAGTCCGGGTTCGTGACCGCCTCCCCGGCCACGTCCAGGCGCGGGCTCGCGACGTCCTCCGGGACCGATCCCGCGACCTCCCCCGCGACCGGGTTCACGGCCGCGTTCGGGGCCAGATGCGCGTCCGGGCCCGAGTCCACGTCCACTGCCCCGTCCACGTCCGGAGCCCCGCCCGCGTCCGGGCTCGCGGCGTCGTCCGGGACCACGTCCACGCCCGAGGTCCCGTCCTCGTCAGGTCGTAGCAGGGGCAGTGGTTCGGCGGGTTCCAGGGCCGGGTCGTCTACGGCGAACGTCCGCACCCGCCCCGGCCGCGACCACGGCTCCTCGAAGCGCACGGTCACCCGGCCCACCCCGCTCCCCTGCACCCAGCCCGCCCCGTACTCGGCGTGCCGCACATCGGAGCCCGGCATCCAGCGTCGCGGCTTCCCAGCGTCCTCAGGAGCCTCTCCCGCGCCCTCTGCCACAGACTCCGGCCTCTCGGGGCCCGGCGCGCTCCGGGCGTCCCCCAGCGCCTCATGGGCCGCTTGTGCGGCCTGTGCGGCCTGTGCGGCCTGCGCCGCCTGCGCCGCCTGCGCGAAGAGATCCTCCTGGGTGAAGTCCGCCAGCCCGCTGACCCCGACCCCCAGCAGCCGCACACCCGCCGTGGTGTCCACACCGTCGATCAGCCGCGCCGCGGCCTCCCGCACCACCCCGGGATCGTCGGTCGGCCCGCGCAGGGTCTCCGAACGGGTCAGCGTGGAGAAGTCGTACCGCCGCACCTTGATCACGACCGTCCGCCCCGAGCGGCCCGCCTCGCGCAGCCGCCGTACACAGCGGTCGGCGAGCCGTGCGATCTCCAACTGCACCCGGGTGCGGTCGGTGAGGTCGACGTCGAAGGTGTCCTCCACCGAGATGGACTTGGCGTCCCGCTCGGCGACGACGGGCCGCTCGTCCCGGCCCTCGGCCATCAGGAACAGCGATGCGCCGTGGGCCCGGCCCAGCAGCCGCACCAGCTCGGCCTCGCCCGCCTCCCGCGTCTCGGCCACGGTGTGGATCCCGGCCCGGCGCAGCGTCTCCGCGGTAGCGGGGCCGACACCCGGGAGGGTCCGCACCGACATGGGGCCGAGCAGCTCACGCTCCGTCCCGGGGTCGATGACCACCAGGCCATCGGGCTTGGCCTGCTCCGAAGCGATCTTGGCGAGCATCTTGGATCCGGCGAGCCCCACCGAGCCGGTCAGCCCGGTGACCGCCCTGATGTCGGCCCGCAGCCGCTCCCCCACCGCGCGGGCCGCCCCCACGGTGGGCTCCGTGCCGCCCGCCTCCAGATCGACGAACGCCTCGTCCAGACTGAGCGGCTCCACCAGGGGCGAGAGCGTGTGCAGGAGCGTCATCACCGCATCGCTCACCGAGCGGTAGAGGGTGAAGCGGGGGATGAGGAACGCCGCGTTCGGACACAGGCGGCGGGCCTGGGCCATCGCCATGGCCGAGTGCACCCCGAACACCCGGGCCTCGTAGGAGGCCGTGGCGACCACGCCACGCGGCCCCAGACCCCCCACGATCACCGGCTTACCGCGCAGGCTGGGCTTGGATGCCTGCTCCGCCGAGGCGTAGAAGGCATCCATGTCCAGATGGAGAATCGTCGGCGCACCCCTCACACCTACGATGCTGCCGCACACCACTGACAATGGGCGGCACGACGGTCCGAAGGCGGGCGCAGGGCGCCGCTCGGCTCGCGGGCCGGGCGGCGCCTGAGGAAGGGGCGAGCGCTCAACCGGCCCGGTTGCGACGCGCCGCGAGCTCATCCGTGGGGTTGGGCCGGATCAGCGTCTCCCCGGTGTCCACCCGCTCGCCGTGCAGTTGGGACAGCGCGCTCTCGACATCCCGCCAGACGACGCCCACGGCGATCCCGAAGACACCCTGACCGCCCTGGAGGAGGTCCACGACCTCATCGGGCGAGGTGCACTCGTAGACCGTCGCGCCGTCGCTCATCAGCGTCATCTGGGCCAGGTCGTCGAGCTCCCGGGTGCGCAGATGGGTCACCGCCGCCCGGATGTTCTGAAGCGATACGCCGGTGTCCAGCAGCCGCTTCACGATCTTGAGGACGACCACGTCCCGGAAGCTGTAGAGCCGCTGGCTGCCCGAGCCGTACGCGGGCCGGACGCTCGGCTCCACCAGCCCGGTGCGGGCCCAGTAGTCGAGCTGGCGGTAGGTGATGCCCGCGGCCGCGCATGCGGTCGGTCCGCGGTATCCGACCCGCTCCGTCTCCCCCGCGGCCGGCTCACGCGGCGGTGCTGCCTGTGCCGCGACCCGAGCCTTCAACGCCGGATCGGCCGGTGCGCTCCCCTGGAGCGTATACGGACCGCCGGCTGCCGTGCCGTCGCCGGTGCTTCTCACGCCGACCTCCGTCCTCGACCTGCCATCTTGAAGGTAGGCAGTCACCCGGGGTGCGTCAACGATCGCCACACTCGGCACGCCGAGTGATAATCACCCTAAGGGTGGTTTCCCGTGTCCCTCGTCCGGGAAAGGCTACTCGAATGCGCGAGCGAGGACCGGCATATCGTTCACTGGCTGCTGGTTCCGAAGTCCTCGGGCGAGATCTGGTCGAGGAACTCGCGGAACTTCTCCACCTCGTCCTCCTGCTCGTCCGGGATCGCGATACCGGCGTCGTCCAGCACGCCGTCGCTGCCGTAGATCGGCGTTCCGGTGCGCAGCGCGAGCGCTATGGCGTCGGACGGCCGGGCACTGACCTCCACGCCGCTGGCGAAGACCAGCTCCGCGTAGAAGACCCCCTCGCGCAGATCCGTGATCCGGACCTCCGTGAGCTGCTGGCCGACCGCTTCGAGTACGTCCTTGAAAAGGTCATGGGTCAGCGGGCGCGCCGGAGCCATGCCCTGCTGAGCGAAGGCGATCGCGGTCGCCTCACCTGGTCCGATCCAGATGGGGAGGTACCGGTCGCCTCCCACTTCACGCAGGAGCACGATCGGTTGGTTGGAGGGCATTTCCACCCGGACACCCACGACGTCGAGCTCGTTCACACAGCAACCCTAGGACGTGCCCGGCCGGTTTGGATAGTCGGGGCCCGGTCGGTCACCGGTCCTGGACCCTCAGAGCCGACCGCACCAGGGCCCCGTGTAGCTCCACGGAGAGCGTGGCGAGCTCCCGCACACTGGCCTCCGCATGGGCTCTGGTCTGCGGGTTTCTATGCAGCCGCAGCGGAGCGACCACCTGCTCGACCATTCCGGCCTCGCGCTCGGCGGAGGCTTTCATGATTCGCAGATGACGTGGTTCCAGGCCGAAACGACCGAGTTCTGCGATGAGCCGGGCGACGGTCACCGCCTCGATGTCGTACCCGCCGTCCGCGCTCGGCGCGAGCAGCCCGTACGACTCCCATTCGGCCAGCAGCACCTCGCTGACCTCGGCTGTTGCCAGCAGCTCGGCACGGCCCAGCCGGGCGGCCGTGGGGCCGTCCGCGGCCGCGCCGATACCGCCGTCGACCACACCGGGCTGCCGCGCTCCCTGCGAAACGGCAGGAAGCTGCAACGGCTCGCCCCGCTCCAGGGCGTCCAGATGCTCCCGGATGACCTTGAGCGGCAGGTAGTGGTCACGCTGCATCCGGAGGATATGGCCGAGCCGCTCCACATCCCGCCGGCTGAATTTGCGATAGCCGGAGGGCGTCCGCCGCGGCTCGACCAGACCTTCCGACTCCAAGAAGCGGATCTTGGAGATGGTGACCTCGGGGAACTCGTCCCGCAACAGATTCAGCACGGTGCCGATGCTCATCGACCGGCTGCCCGTGGGGGCGGTGCCGGTACCGGCACCGCCCGACGGTGTCTGAAGCATGGACCCCTCCCCTGACGGGTCAGATGCCGACGCCCCGCTGGCTCGGGTAGAAGACCAGCCGGTACTTACCGATCTGCACCTCGTCGCCGCTGGTCAGCACCACCGGCGCATCGATCTGCTCCCGGTTGAGATACGTCCCGTTGAGGCTGCCGACGTCCGAGACGGTGAAGCTGCCGTCCTGGCCGCGCCGGAACTCCACATGGCGGCGGGAGACCGTCACATCGTCCAGGAAGATGTCGCTCTGCGGGTGACGGCCCGCCGTGGTGATATCACTGTCGAGCAGGAAGCGGCTGCCCGAGTTCGGCCCGCGCCGGACCACCAGCAGCGCCGATCCCATCGGCAGCGCCTCGACGGCGGCCTGCGCCTCCGGGCTGAGCGACGGCAGCGGCGTCTGCCCGGTCACCTCGGAGTCGTACGCCTCGAGACCCGAGATCGAAATGGTGGAGGTGGTCTCCGAGGCGCGCTCGGAGGGCGCGCCGCCCCGCAGCGGGGCGCCGCAATTGGAGCAGAACCGGCTGGCCTCCGCATTCCGGTGGCCGCACCGCTGACAGACAGGCAAGCCGAACCCTCCACCACTCTGAGCGGCCGATGGCTCCTGGAAACCTATGGGGCCGGTCGCGGAGGGGTCAACAGACGCGCCCTGCGCGCCGACCTGGTCCCGGAACAGAGGGCGCTCCTCGGTCCCCCCGCCGCTCTCCTCCCCGGCACGCGAGGCGCGGTGGCGAGCGGTGCTGCTGCCGCCATCCTGGCGGGCACTCTTGCCGAACAACTTCCCGAACAACTTCACGGGCGATTCCCCTTGACTGAAACAGACCCGCCCGTGGGGCAGGACAAACCCTCGATGCACACACCAGACGGTCCGGACATCCTCACAACGTCCGTGACCACCAGACAGTTTCCATCACGCGCGGATCTTCTGGTGCGTTGACCCCCCGCGTCCACATGGTCTCCCCGAGAGACCCTCATTTCGAACCGCCTCACCGTGATGACGACCGAGCGTAGTCAGGCCGCTTCGCCGATCGCAAGGCATCCACAACGATCTTCTTCTCCCGCCGCACGGACACAGTGGCCTGCTCCTTCTCCAGGCTCTGCACCACCCCGCCGGGGATGTTCAGCGCCGGCTCCAGATCTTCCGGCTTGCCGATCACCTTCACAACATACGGTTGCGTCACTTTCTGTCCATCGATCTGGATCGCGCCGCCGCTGTCCGCGAAGTAGGTGCCGGCGACCACCCGCACCTTGCCGATCTGGATCGCCTCGGCGCCCGCCGCGCGCAGCTCCTGCACCGTGTCGAGCAGCATGTCCGACTCCACGGAGCCCCGGGAGTCGTCGATCGTGATCGTGATGCCGGGACCCTGTGCTGCCACCGTACCCGCGAGCACGCCGAGCTGCTGCTCCTTCTGGAGCGTCTGCTTGCGGGCCTCCTCGGCCTGGTCCGAGCTGTTCTCCAGCTCGGTGCGCTGGTTCTCCAGCCGGCGCTTCTCGTCCTGGAGCCGCTGGGTGCGGGAGTCCAGCTCGTCGAGGATCCGGACCAGGTCCTCCTGCCGGGCGCCGCGCAGCACGCTGTTCTCGTTGGTCGAGCGCACCTGGATGGCGAGGCCCAGGCCGAGGCCGAAGAGCAGCAGCGCGACGATGAGCTGCGCACGGGTCAGCCGCGGCGGCCATACGCCCTTCAGCAGCCGCTGGCGGCCGGTCTGGGCCTCTTCCGGCCTCTGCCCGGCGCCAGGCCCGCCCGGCCCGTCTCCGGGGCCGGGGGCGGGCCCCACACGCTCTCCGGGGCCGCTCCCGGGCCC